>JAHFUG010000312.1 GCA_023265195.1 Blastocatellia bacterium
GGCTTCGCAACACCAGCGTGTTTACGAAAAACCCGATCAGCCCTTCCAACTCCGGCCTTACCCGATTCGCTATCGGGCTTCCCACCACTATGTCTCTCTCTCCGCTGTACCGGTGCAACAACGCCTTGTACCCTGCCAACAGGCTCATGAATAACGTCACTTCTTCCTCGCGCCCTATCTCTTTCAACCTCTCTATCACTCTCTTGCTTATCCTGAACTCCCTCATACCTCCTCGAAACACCTGCACCACTGGTCTCTCACGATCAGTCGGTATCTCAATCAACTCCGGCGCGCCCTCCAACTGCTTCTTCCAGTATCCCAATTGCTCTTCCAACACCTCCCCGCTTAACCACTCCCTCTGCCATTCCGCGTAGTCCGCGTACTGTATTCTCAACTCCGGCAGCTTTACCTCTTCTCCTTTGCTTATCCCCTCGTATAACTCGATCATCTCCCGGCTCAGCACCTGCATCGACCATCCATCCGATATTATGTGGTGCATCGTCATCAGGATGATCTGATCCTTCTCCTCCAGCTTGATCACCCCTATCCGTATCAACGGCCCTTCCTCCAGATTGAATCCCCTCATACCCTCTTCCACAGCCAATCGCTCTCCTTCCTTTTCCCTCCTTTCTTTATCCATCTCCCCGAGATCGATCACAGGCGTCTCCACCTTCAACCTCTCTGCTATCACCTGCACCGGCTCTCCTTCTCTTACCACGAACCTCGTCCTCAATGTCTCGTGCCTCTTCACCAACTCTTCCACGCTTCGCTCCAACGCCCATACCTTCAACTCCTCCTTCACTCTCACCACCACCGGGATGTTGTAAAACGCGCTACCTGGCTCCAAACGATCTAAAAACCACAGCCGCTGCTGCGCGAAAGACAACCGGATCGGCCGATCCCTATCTATCCGCTCCAGAACCGGCGATTCTGAACTACCGGCCTTGGCCAGTTGTTCAATCAGCACCACAAGGTCGGCGATCCTCGGCGTTTCGAAGAGATGGCGCAAGGGAAGATCAATCCGGAATGCGTCGCTAATACGGGCGACGACTTGTGTCGCCAGCAGCGAGTGCCCTCCGAGGCGAAAGAAGTGGTCGTAGACACCCACTTGCTCTATCCCGAACGCTTCCTTCCAGATGTCCGCTACAATCGTCTCAATCCTGTTTCGCGGAGCGACGTATTGCGCCGTCAAAGCAGGCTCGCCGGCGGTTTTGCCGATTGTCTCGCCGGCTATTGCGGCCGCGGTGTTGAGAAGCGAGCGGTAGTCGGTTTTTCCGTTTGCGGCGCGAGGCAGCGCGGGCACGCGTGTAAAGCTGGCCGGAATAACAACATCACGCACGCGTTCCTTGAGGAAACCCTGAAGCTCTTCCGCCGATGGTAACTCGCTATCGACGGGCACGATGAAGGCGGCTACCGCGCGCTTGCCGCCGGCCCCGCTTACGACAATCGCCGCTTCCTTCACAGCGGGATGTTCGGCAAGCGCGGATTCTATCTCCGCTCGCTCGACTTTGATTCCGTTCACCACTAAGCGCCCATCGCGGCGTCCGCGGTGATATAGCCTTCCATTATCTCGAAAGAGCGCGACGTCGCCGGTCCGGTATAGACGAGCTCCTTCGACTCCCGAAAAACGATCTGGTATGAACGACACGGCGGCCAGGTCTTGCCTGCCCAGGTATCCGAGCGCAACATCTCCACCTATGCAGACTTCTCCCGGAATTCCGCTCGGCACGGGCTCCAGGTCCTTGTCGAGCAGATAAAGCCTGACGCCCGCGACCGGGCGTCCCATCCAAATCGCGCTCGCATCGTCGGACATCTCGGCCAGTGATTGAATTGTGTAATAGCCGGACGCTTCCGTTGATTCAAAGAGGCTATAGGTCTGCTTCAATAACTCCGGCTTAACTGTATCTCGCAGCCTAATGACGTCGCCGGCGGCGGGCTGTTCGTTGGACAAGTAGGCCCGCAAGGTCTTAAACGTCATTGGGAACGATCTCATCAATCGCTCGACGGTTTCCATGGACCCGGTCAGCACCGTTACTCCAAACTTTCGTATTAGCTCCGAAGCCTTGCGAGGCCGAAGCTGCTCTCTCGGAAGGCACACGATTCGAGCTCCGGCGGCCAGGGCGCCGAATATTTCGAAGCAAGCGGCCTCTTCCGAAAAGCCCGACCTGTAGCCGATTCGATCAGCCGAGTTGATTCCCAAAACCGGGTCCTTGCCCATCCTGCACAACGCCGCGTGAGACAGCATCACTCCCGTGAGCTTGCCGTCCGATCCCGGACGATAGACCACGACAGCCAGGCTATTGGGGGTCGCTCGCGATTCAGGTTCGCCATCATTCCGCTGATCCAATTCTCCGCCAAGACGATCGAAGCAGATTATTTCGGCGCCTGTTTGCGGCAACCGCTCCCGTATCCCCTCCTCGCTGACGATGAAACGGAGGTTTGCGTCGGAAGCAATGGCCGCGATCCGCCAGGACTTCTCATCCGGATCAAACGGCACGCACCCGCAACCGGATTTCAACACTCCAACCATTGCGACAATCGCCTCTACTGACGGCTCCATGCAGAGTCCTACCAGTGAGTCCGATCCCGCGCCCAGATACTGCAGCCAATTGGCGAATTGGTTTGCCCGGCGATTCAAGTCGCCGTAGTTGATCTCGCCTTTTTCGGTGACGACCGCCACGGCCTCGGGCGCTCTATGCGCGTGCTCCGCCACAATCCCACCAACGATTGAGGCGCCGAGGTCTTCAATCTCAGCCCCGGTCCACCCCGCTAGAACCTGGAGCAGCGCTTCATCGCTCACCAGCGGTAATTGAGCTATACGACAGTCTGGATTCCGCGCGACGCCTCCAGTCAGAGTTTCAAACCGCTCGGCCATATTAGCGATCGTCGCCTCATCGAAGAGGTCCGAGCTGTATTCGATGTACCCCTGCGCTCCCCTGTCGGTCTCGACCAGCGTCACCGTGAGGTCAAACTTGGCCGCGCCGGTTCCAATGACCGGCGTTCCCGATTCTTGCAGGAATCCATCCGCCGAAACCACGTCGCCCATATTCTGAAGCGCAAAGACGACCTGGAACACCGGGTTGTATGAAAGGTTCCGCTCTGGGTCCAACTCCTCAACGAGCTTTTCGAACGGTATGTCCTGGTGCGCATATGCTCCGAGCGTCACTTCTCGAACCCGCTTTACAACGTCCCGGTACGACGAGCCGCCGCCGAGCTCCGTGCGAAGCGCCAGCGTATTCACGAAGAACCCGATTAATCCTTCCAACTCGGGCCGTACCCGATTCGCTATCGGAGTCCCTACGACAAGGTCCGTTTGTCCGGTGTAGCGGTAAAGCAGCGCGTTGAACGCAGCCAGCAGCGTCATGAAAAGAGTAACCTGTTCCTGTTGGCCTATCGCCTTGAGCGGATCGATCACCGAACCCGCCAGTGAGAACGCCTGAACGCCGCCGCGAAAAACCTGGACGGTTGGGCGCGGCCTATCCGCCGGCACTTCAAGCAGAGGCGGCGCGCCCTGGAGTTGCTTCTTCCAATAACCGAGCTGTTCCTCCAATACCGATCCGGAAAGCCACTCACGCTGCCAACTCGCGTAATCCGCGTACTGAATCGGAAGCTCCGGCAGAGTGACCTGTTGGCCCGCCGTGATCCCGTAGTAAAGCGCTTTCATCTCCCTGAAAAGCACGCCCATCGACCATCCATCGGCGATGATGTGATGGACGGTCAACAAAAAAATCTGATCGGCTGCTTCCAGCTTGATCAGCCGCGTGCGAATCAAAGGCCCCCGGGTTAGATCGAACGCCGTTCGTCCCTCAACGTCGGCGATACGCTGCACCTCCGCTTCCTTCAATTCCGTTGGCAATTCTTCAAGATCGATAACCGGAAGACCGATCGTCAGCAGCGGGGCGATCACCTGAACCGCCTGTCCGCCAAGCACGTCGAACGTCGTGCGTAGTGACTCGTGCCGGCTGACAAGGACGTTAATGCTCCTCCACAACGCGCCGACGTCGAGGCCGCCCGGCAGCCGCGAAAGAGTTGGAATGTTGTAGAAGGCGCTGCCGGGCTCGAACCTGTCGAGGAACCACAGCCGCTGCTGAGCGAACGAAAGCGGAATGGGCTTGTCGCGCGACACTGGAACCGGCGCGGAAGACCTCGCAACGTTGGCCGCCGTCAGGCGATCGATCACCTTGGCGAGCTCCGAGATTCTGGGCAATTCGAAGAGCTGACGCAACTGAAACTCGACGTGGAAGGCGTCGCTGATGCGAGCCGCGACTTGAGTGGCGAGGAGCGAGTGCCCGCCGAGTTGAAAGAAGTTGTCTTCAACACCGATGCGATCCGTTCCGAACGCTTCCATCCAGATATCGACTAATCTCTTTTCCGTCTGATTTCGTGGCCCAACATATTCAACAGCCAGACCGGCGCCGCTCTCCCTTTCGGCACGATTCGACAATTCCAGATAATCGATCTCGCCATTCGCGGTTCGCGGCAAGGCCGGAAGCTGAGTGAATGAGCCAGGCGCCATCGCATCGGGCAATCTCTCCTTGAGAAATTCTCGGAGTTCTTCCGCCTTCGGTGAACTACCTCCTACCGTAACTATGAACGCAGCCAAAGAGCGTTCGCCGGTGGGTGACTCCGCCGGAATCACCGCGGCGCCGCTCACGAGCGGATGCGACATCAAAGACGACTCGACCTCGGCGCGCTCGACCCGCAATCCACCTACCCAGATGCGTCCATCGACACGGCCGCGGTGCTCAATGCGGCCGTCCGTAAGACGGCGCCCCATCTCGCCAGTCTTGAACAGGCGGCGGTTCGCCGCTACTGAAAAAGGACCGGCGGCAAAATCATCGCTCACCCAATCGGACTCATCGTCGCACCCGCACGAAGCCGCGTCACAGGACACATAAACCTCACCTGGCAGTCCATCCGGCGCCGGCTCGCCATTTGAGTCGAGGAGGTAGAGGGTGGCGCCCGCCACCGGTCGTCCAATAGGAATCTGTCCGGCGCCTTTGGGTATCGCCGCCAGTGATTGAATCGCGTAATAGCCTCCCGCTTCCGTCGCCGTGGCCAGGCTGTACATTCTCTTGAGGGCGTCCGCTTTCGCCTTTTCTCGTATTCGATTGAGATCGGACGGCCGGTCGTTGCATAAGAGTAAGCGCACTCCCCTCAATGCAAGCTGAAACTCCGCGGTCATCCGCACCAGCATTACGCTTGATCCGGCCATCACCGTCACTCCTTGCGCCTTGATCAAGGCTGAGAGCTTTCGAGGTGAAAGCGGCTGGGACGGCAGGCACACTACTCGCGCGCCGGCCGAAAGCGCGCCGAATACTTCAAAGCAAGCCGCGTCTTCGGAGAAACTCGATGCGTGAGCGACGCGGTCGGACTTGCGAATGTTGAGTTCCGGATCTAAACCGATTCGACAAAGAGCCGCGTGGCTGAGCATGATTCCACGTGGCTTGCCCGAGGAACTGGAGCGATACAGCAACATCGCGGGATCGGAAAGCGAAGCCTCCGATTCAACATCGTCGTCGTTCTTTTCACTAACATCATCAGGAATCCGGCCGACGGATAGTACGCCGCACTCGGAGTCAACCAGAAGATCCCGGAATCGCTCCTCGGTGATCACGAGAATCGGAGAAGCGTCACTAAGAATGAGTTGTAAACGCAAAGGCGGCTCGGTGGGCTCGACGGGAACGCACACGCATCCCGCTTTGAGAATTCCGAGCATTGCAATAATCGCCTCATCGGACCTCTCCATGCAGAGCGCAACCCGGGCCCCCGGCGCCACGCCGAGCGCACGGAGCCGGTGCGCAAGCCGATTCGAGCGGCTGTTCAGCTCCGGATAGCTGATCTCATTCTTTTCATAAACAACGGCAACCGCCTGTGGACTATGTTTAGCGTACGACGCGACCAGCGCCCCGATGGTTTCGTTGCGAGCGGCGACCTCGGGACCGCTCCACCCTTTCACGAGTTCGAGCCGCTCGGTCTCACTCATCAGCGGCAACTCGGTAATCGGCCGATTGGGGTCGGCGGCTACTCCATAAAGGAGAGTCTGGTAGCGGCTTATCATGCGCTCAACCGTCACACTCTCGAACAAGTCAGCGTTGAACTCCATCGAACCGGCGAAGCCTGATTCGGTTTCCATCATGGCCACGATAAGATCGAATTTCGCCGTACCGTTCTCGACCACTTCGGAGCTGAACGTGAGTCCGGGCAACTCGATAGCGGCTCCGGCGTCGGCCTGCAGCAGGAAACCTACCTGGAACAGCGGGGAATAACGCAGGTCTCTATCCGGCTGAAGCTCTTCGATCAGCCGCTCGAACGGCAGATCCTGATGCGCGTGGGCTTCGAAGACTATGTCTCGAACGCGAGCCAGACACTCTTTGAACGAAGGGGCGCCGCGCAAATCGTTTCGAAGAACGAGCATATTAACGAAACACCCTATCAGGCCCTCGATCTCGACACGATTACGATTGGCGACTGGCGTACCTACGAGGACGTCATCCTGCCCCGAATAACGGCCCAGGAGCGCCGCAAGCGCCGCCTCGAACGTCATAAAAGCGGTCGCGCTCTCCCCGCGGCTAATCAATTTCAACTCGTCGGAGAGATCCCTTGGCAGAGTGAATGAACGAATGGCTCCGTTGAAACTCTGAAACGCGGTCCGGGGCCGGTCGGTCGGCAGGTCCAGCAGGCTTGGGCTTCCCGCGAGCTGTTGTTTCCAATATGAAAGGAGAGGGTCGAGATACTCGCCGGTCAACCAATTCTGCTGCCAAATCGCGAAGTCATAATACTGCAAGGGAAGCTCGGGCAACGTTCCGGCCATTCCATTCGAAAACGATTCGTACAGAAGCGCGGCTTCCCTGACAAGTATGCCCGTGGACCAGCCATCACTGACGATGTGATGCCGGTTCAGCAGCAGCACGTTCCTCTCATCACTCGAGCGGAGCAGGATCGACCGCACCAGCGGGCCGCGCGCCAGACTGAACGGCCTCACGCCTTCTTCAGCGGTCAACCGTCGGGCTACGATTTCTTGTTCGCCCGGCAACCCGGTCAGATCGACAATAGAAAGACTGGCGGGCCCGGCAGCCGGCACGGCCTGGAATGGACGGCCGCCTTCGGATTGAAACGTAGTGCGAAGTATCGCGTGCCGCCTGATCACCTCGCTGAGCATGTGATGAAGCGCAGTTACGTTCAGCCGTCCTCCGATTTGAATGGCGGCGGGGATGTTGTAGGCCGAGGCGTCCTTCTCGACTTGATCCAGGAACCAGAGCCGCTGTTGCGAGAACGAAAGCGGAAAATCGTTCCATTGAGTTGTCTTCGCTATCGGCTCCAGGTAGTCGAGGCGAGAGGCTCCGGCAAGCACATCGATTCGCCCGGCCAGCTCGGCCAGCGTCGCCGCCTCGAAAAGAATCCGCAGAGGCGCGTCGCATCTCAACACCAGCCTGACGCGAGAGATGACTTGAGTCGCCAGCAGCGAGTGGCCTCCGAGTTCAAAGAAATTCGCGTCTCTGCCGACCCGATCGAGACCTAAGACTTCAGCCCAGATGCCCGCCAATACCTCCTCGGTGGGAGTTTTGTACTCGGTAGCGGCTTCCAGCGGAGCCGGCTGCTCATCGAATAGCTCGCTCAACCTGCGCCGATCAACCTTCCCGTTACGGTTCAGAGGAAACGAGTCGAGCACTACAATGGCGGACGGCGTCATGTACGCCGGCAGCATGCGTCCCAAATAATTCCGCAAATCGGCGACGGAGAGACTCGCCGGATTTTCCGCGGCGACATACCCGACCAATCGTTTCTCGGACCCTCCATTCTCATGGGCCATGACCACCGCTTCGCGAACGCCTGAATGTTCACGCAGGACGGCTTCTATCTCACCCAACTCGATTCGAAAACCACGCACCTTGACCTGATGATCGGCGCGCCCGACAAACTCAACTTCGCCGTTGGGTAACCGCCGCACAACGTCACCCGTCTTGTAGAGGCGCGCTCCGGGCCGGCCGGTGAAGGGGTTGGGCACGAAGCTTTGAGCAGTGACGTCAGGCCTGGCCAGATAACCTCGGGCCAGCCCTTCACCACCAATGTAGAGGTCTCCCGCGGCCCCTACCGGCATAAGCTGCATCAGCTTATCCAACACGTGCGTTTGAACATTCGGAATCGGGCGGCCGATAGGAACCGAAGACCAGGAACGCATCTCTTCATCCGGTTCAACCGCTCGAGTGGCCGCGCCGACCGTCGCCTCGGTCGGGCCATAGTGATTTCGGATTCCACATTCCGGGGCCGCGGATCTGATCAGCCGAATCAGATCCCAATCCAACCGTTCGCCTCCCATCACGACCCACTGCTTCGGCAGGACAGTTTCGGGTTTGTCCGAGCCCATCAACAACGCCTTTTGATGCGACGGCGTAATCTTGACGTATTCGATCCCGCGCGTTGCGTAGTAGCCGCCGGCGGCCTGGGCGTCCGCTACGGCTTCCCTTGGAATGATATGTAGAGTTCCCGCGGTAACAAGCGGCGGGTAGACGGCGGTCAAACAGCTGTCGAAGGTCAGAGGCTGAATCATTGCGAATCTGGCTCCAGGCGCTGGAGCAAGAATGGCGCTGATCCCTTTGACGTAATTCAGAAGCTGACGGTGCTCGATTACTACGCCCTTCGGTTTTCCGGTCGAGCCCGATGTATAGAGGACATAACACGCATTGTCAGGCGCCGCGAACCGTCCAACATTATCGGAGGAATGACACGAGATCGCGTCCCACTGGGAGTCCACTACGATTGACTCGATGCGCCCCTCCGGCACGCCGTCCCGAACATCCTCTTCCGTGATGACCGCCGTAACTCCCGAGTCGTCTATCAACATGGATAGGCGTTCTTTGGGAAGGGCCGGATCAAGCGGCAGGTAGGCGCCGCCTGATTTCATAACGGCCAAGAGCCCCACCAGCATATTCAACCCTGCTTCGCACCGAAGCCCAACAAGCGCCTCGGGACCGACGCCCAACGATCTCAAGTGCCGCGCGAGTTGGTTCGCTCGGCGGTTCCACTCCGAATAGGTGAGTTGAGCGTCTCGGCACACCGTAACGATCGCATCCGCCGCATTCTCAGCGACGGCTTCTATCAAATCATTAATACAGATATCCGAACCGTAATCGG
>JAHFUG010000655.1 GCA_023265195.1 Blastocatellia bacterium
ACGCTGGCCCAACCTCGCCGCCACGCTTTGAAAATAGTTGACCGTGTTAACCGGTGGAAGCGCGGCGTCGCTCCATCCATGATAGAGGATCAGCTTGCCGCCCCGGGCTTTGAACGCTTTCAGGTTAGGGTCGGTTGCGTTCAGGCTGCCCCCGACCTTCTCTTCGGCGAGCTTTGTGTCGCGTTCGAGGCTGAAGCTTTTGAAGTCCCAGTCCTTGTTGTTGTACACCATGTTCGAGAATGTTTGGGTCGCGAAGAAGAACTGAAGTCCTCTGTTCGACCCGGCGCCGGTGATCCAATTGCTCCAGCCGCCGCCTCCTGTTTCGCCTCCGGGCAAAAAGCCGGGGATGATCTGCTCGCCCTTCGACGTGCGAGGCCCGCTGTATATTTTCTTCAGCGCCGCGATCTGTTTTTCGGTCAGGCAGGAGTCGGATTCGGCTCCTTTGCAAAGCAAGACGGCCGGATCGAAGTTGCATTTTTTGGCTGGATCGTCGATCACGCCGTCAGTCACGCCGTCTCGCGCGTCACAGGCGGCAAGCGCGGCGCTCTCGATTGCTTTCAATTTACTCGGCGGTATGTAGCCGGCCGGATCACTCAAAGTCGCTTGCAGATTCCAGGCGAACCCGCTGAGCACCCGCGTGAATTGATTGGCGGGCGCGCCGGCGATGAGGCCGTCGTAATCATTCGGATAGCGCTGCGCCTCCATCAGCGCCTGTCGTCCGCCGTTAGAGCAACTGGAGAAGTATGAATGCTTCGGGCCGCCGCCGTAGAAGGCGCTTATGATCGCTTTGGCCTTCTCGGTCATCTCGTGGATGCCGCGATGTCCATAATCGACGATCTTCTCGGGATGTCCCAACGCCCAGCTCGCGTCCGATGTTGCGTGACCAGTGTCGGTCGACGTCGTCGCATAGCCGCGCGAAAGCGCGCCGGCCAGCGCCGGTGGAGAGATCGACCCGGCGAATCCACCATTGCCTATGCCCTGGAACTTTCCATTCCAGCCCGAGATCGGCATCCACACTTCGAATTTTATTTCCGAGTCAGTCGTCGGCTTGATAACGCCGGTGACCCGGCAGAAAGCAGGAAGCTCCTTGAAGGGGGCGGACGAGCCGGTCTGTGGTGCGAAGGCCCCGGCGGCTACAGGCTGAGCCGCGGTGATTGTTGTATTAGCCAGCTTGAGGTCCGCCAGCTTCTCGCAGGTCTGCGCCGCGGCCGGCTTCGAAGTGAAGATTAAAGCCGCGATGGTCAGACAAAAAAACGCGAGCAACAACTGGCTTGGTCTTGATGCTTCGTTAATGTTCATATTCGTTCTCCATCCGAGGTATCGTTGCGAGTCCTTATGTAGTTGCTTTCGGCGTAACGACAAGTAGCCGCTTCGGCGCCCGGCCAACCGGAATCGTCGCCAGCACCCGCTTTGTGTGAGCGTCGATGGCCGTCACCGTGTCCGCGGACGCGTTGCTCACGAAGACCATCCCATCGTCGCTGGTCGCCGTCAGCCAGTTTGGCGATTCGCCTACTTCGATCTTAGCGGTCTGCTTCAGATCCGGCAGCGAGAAAACATACAGGGCGTTGCCTGGACAGCTCGTGACCCAGAGCTCGCGTTCGTTGTTTACGAGCAACAGTCCATGCGTATACGTGTTCAAGAACGGCGGCGGCGTATCGGGCGGAAGCGGCGGCAACTCGACCCTCTTGAGTATCTTCTTTTGATCGGGATCGAACACCGCGAAACCATGAAGCCTCGATAGCGCAACGTAAATAGGCGAGCCCCTCCGTGGAATCGCCATCGGCCTGACGCCTGCGCCCATTGCGATTTCATCGGTCACACTCTGGGTGGCGGGATCAATCACGGTGATCTTCTCGCCGTTGATCGAGCCGAGATAGATTCGTTTACCATCCGGCGAGGTATACATGTTGTGAGGCCACGCCGGAGCGGGAAGGCGTTTGATTACTTTCTTCGACTTCAGGTCGACGATTTCGAACGCCGCTTCTTCACGAAGCGGGATGTAGCAGAACCGTTCGTCTTTCGACAACGACGGCTTGTTAGGAGTCTTTCCGATGGGAATCTCTCCAATGATCCGATCGTCAGCCGTGTCGATTATCAGCAGCTTCTGAGTTTCCTCCACCGTGAGGTACAAGCGAGAGCCGTCGGCGGAGGCTACAAGTCCGTGTGGCGCGTGGCCTACCTTCAGCGAACGAATGACTTTCAGCGTCGCGGTGTCGATGATCGTGACGTCGTCGCCTGATGAGTTCGTAACGTAGAGCTTGCTCTTGATAGCCGCAGTGCTCGCGGTTCGCGGAAGCAAGCCGCTCAATATCAAAAGAGCAGCTATCGTCAGGGTGATTGTCGAGAGTCGCATCACGCTATCCTCCTTCCTAATTAGCCGACGCCAGGACTGCGCGAGGCTCCTTGGGAGTTTCAAGAAATAAGCTCCCCTTTTACGAGGGGAATTCATCGCAGAGAGTAAGCCCGCTCTGCGGCTCTCTCTGCGGTCTCTGCGCCTCCGCGGTGAAGCCCTCAGTTCCATCAACGGTCCTCATCTCGTGCGAACGCATAACTCAAAAACGGAAAGAAATTTCTTTACATCCCATTCTCGGCTTCAGTCGCCGGGAATGCCTTGCGTTCGAGCCTCGCAACTAGATCACCGATATAGCTCCGCAATTCCTCGGTTGACACGCCACCGGGCAGCGATGCGCCGGGGCCAAGCTCGATTTGACCGAGAACCCATGCTAATTGCGCGGCCGTGAGTCCGCTGTCTTTTGCCGCCGCGCCTTCCAATGCAGCTTCGACGGTATAACCAGCCAGTTCCAGGGCGCGCAGGTCCACAAGGTCACGAATCTCCGAGCGTGATAACAGCGCGCATAATTTATTGGCTAAGATTTCCTCGGGTGGATCCATGCGAATGCCGTTGACGATCATCTTTTGCGGTACGCGCTGCGCGACCCGCTCGCGCACCAGGTCTATTACGATTGCTTCTTCGCCGCGCCGGATCAAGATGCGGC
>JAHFUG010000313.1 GCA_023265195.1 Blastocatellia bacterium
GGTTTCGCCAGATTAGAGTTCGCCACAATTTCCAAATATCTCTCCGATCTCCTCGGCAATGATGCGCCGCCGGCCGCGGCAGCCAATGATCTTAGCACCCCGCGCCAAAATGTAGCAGTGACAGTGAAGAAAGAAGTTCAGCCTATGCCGCCGGTTTAGTCACCCGATGTTTCTTGCCGGCGCGCTCGAGTCCGGTGTAAAGACGCTCGAGGCCGGCCCGAACCGTGGGCGCCTTGTTGACGCACGCGACGCGATAGAGAAGTAAGAAGTTTGCGAATCCCGCAACGGCTAGCGAATAAATCCAGACGTCGTGAGCCAGGCCAAAGACGAGCAGAAGGCCGACTACAAAGGACCCCAACGAATAAAACGTCATGCCCAACCACCAGTTCTTGAAGTCGTTAAGAAAGTTGTCGACGCCGCGGGACTCGGGCAGATTGAATGTAGCTTCGATTTCCCGCTTTGCCGAACGCGCGGTTGTGTAAGCCAGGAAGTTGTTGACGGCGACAAAAACCATTCCAAGGGCCGAACAAAAGGGCCAGTGTTTTGGCCTATAGACCAGCGCCCAGAGCACCGGGAATGAAAAGCAGATTGCATTGAACCTCATCCAGAATTCGACGAACGGCCGGCATCTCAGACTAATCGTGCTGAAAATATTGAGGTAGTAGTGCGTGGCGATTACGGAAAACGAAATCGGCACGAGTCTTCCAGGCAAGTTTTCCCGCCAGCCGCCCATGCCTAGGTCAATATGATTGCCGACTCCGAGCCGCACGAGAATATCCTTGAAGGGGATCGGAGTCACCGAGCAATCGTTCAAGAGAAACGCGATGAACGCAATGAAGGTAATGGTGTGAGCGATCTGCGTGATTATCGCCCAGAGAAAGAGCTTCTTTTCTTGATCGTCGACCTTCTTCAGGGCGCGGAGACTCTGGAGCCGGCGCAGCAGTTCAATGACCTTTTGCCATTTGTTGAGAGGGATGCTTATCAGGAGCCGTTGCGCCAGCGTCTTTCCGGCCGAATGCACCTCCTGGTGGATAATCAGCGCCGCCTCGATCCGGTTTTGGACTTCAAGATATGTATCGGGGCCGCGCCCGATTCCCAGAAGCCGGTTGCCCGGTTCTCCATCGATCATTTCTTCGACAACCGCGGCGAAATCCGGATACTCGAACCATGCGTGATCGAGCCAAAATGGGATCTCCTGAACCTTCAGCCGCTTTTCACCCAGCATCTCGAGCAGTATTACTCCGAGTGAATATACGTCGGCGATGACTGAGCGATTCTTGACGCTCACTTGCAACTCGGGCGCGAGATAGCCCTGCGTCTGCGCGAGCGCGTGGGCTGAGCCTATTCGCTCGACGAGCAGATAGTTTGGTCCAAAATCAATCAATCTAGGAAGAAGCGTCCCTTCCTCATTCTGCTCGATGATGATGTTTTCGGGAGACAAATCGGAATGATAAATTCCCTCCTTCGCGTACGCGGCGAGAGCCCTGCAAAGACCGGCCATTACCTGTGCGATCCTCCTCAGTCTCTCTTCTTTTGACAAGGCTTGTTCGTTTCGGCCATGAAGATACGCGTTTGCGTACTCCCTCAGGGTCAAGCCGTCAATAAAGTCCATCACGATAAAGCGCTCTTTTGAGTCGTATACTCTGGGCGCATACTTGCCCGCGGGAGAATCGGACGCGCCAAATTCGCCGCGGTAGCGGGCGGTCGCGGTTGTTATGTACTGATTGTTCAAGTAACGCGGCTTGATGATCTTGAGGGCGAACCGCGGCCGTAGCTTCAGTATGTATGACGTGGCGCCCGCCCTATGCAGCAAAACCGATCGGCCATACTTGTCCGAGTCGATCCCATACTCATCAAAAAGAAAGTCCAACGCAGCCGAATCGGTTAAGAATCCGTTCGCCTCTCGTAGCCGCTCGGCGCTTTCCGCCGAATCGCCGCCGTTCGTGACGGCCGCGAACCTCTCAGCCGCGCAGCAAAATAGGAAAAATCCCAGCCCGCCCTTCACGTGCGGATGCAGCTTATGCGGCGACGCGTAGAGATCGGCGATCTCGGTCTCGACTTCTTCGTCAATGGCCGCCTGCCGGACAAGCAGGGATACCGCCCGCTCACGGTCTTTCGCGGGAAGGTTCTCTAAATAGCTTCGGAGACTTCGGGACTCGGGAATGCCGAGTATCTCGTGTGAGGTCATAGGAGTTTTCTTTCCCGGCCACTTTCATCGAAAGGACGTAACACCTCAATCATCGACGCATCGGATCCACTCAGAGCGGAAAGGATCGCCCGCATTCCGCTCGCGGCGCCCGCCAGCAACTTATCTCTTCCTTTCTCCAAACGAGCCACCTCCGGAGTGGTCTCCGGCGGGCGGACGGCGAACAGATAAGGAGGGCCGGATGGATGTTCGCTCTCGATCTCGAGCCTCTTCACGTCGGCGCAGTACTTGGCGGGCCTCATTAGATAAGCTCGAGCAATGCCCGGATTCACGCGAGCAAGGGCGCGCGCCACGACGCTCTTGTCGAAACTGGATGGCTTGCATCTCAGCTTGCCTGCCGGACGGGTCAGCAGCGTGAGAACATGCGTGCAGCCGTTGTCTATAGCGGTTTGAAATGGGAACGACTCATAAATTCCGCCGTCCAGAAACTGGTCTCCGTTTGATTGCACGGGCGGTCCTGCGATCAGCGGGATACGAGCCGTGGCGCGAAACGCTTCCAGCAACTCGTCGCGAGAGTGGAAGCCGTCCAGCACCACGGCGCTCAAATGGTTCAACGATGAGACGACGACCTTCAGCGGAATGGGGGACGAGACTACGGCTTTCCAGTCAAGGACCCTCTCCCGAACCATCACGTGATACAGGAGGAATTCAAGAGACATCACCGGGTCGCTCGAGAATGTCCGCCTGAAGCTGATGAACCGGTCGTTGTTGATGCAGTCATAGTAGATTGTCGTGCCGTAGGCCGCTTGCCTCGCGACAAAATAGGCTCCATTAATCGCGCCCGCCGACGTGCCGCAGACAATGTCGAAAGCGTTGAGCAAACCCAACTGCTCTAAAGCGGAGACCATTCCAGCCGAGACAACTCCTCTCATTCCTCCGCCTTCGATGGCCAAGCCAAGCTTATAAGCGTCTTCCCTGACGCCAGGGCGGCTGCCCTGTTTGGTTCGTTCGATAATGAGTTCCAGGACTGGATGCACCGATGGAACCTCGCCAATAAAGCGTGTCTCTATCTTCTACCCGGACTATATGAATGCCGTGACGGCGAGCGACGGGCTAATCGCTCATTCAGCCGGGCGCGAGCTTTGGCGCTCACTCGACGCAACGCCCGCCAAGCCGCGACACACTATCACCGCGTCCTTCCGGAGTCAACTTGCGCTCCGATAACAAAATCAGTCAATAAACACGTTGTTTTGGTAGTGTCTTAATCCTGTGTTGTTCCAAGAAAAAGACTCCAGGGGATTCAAAACATTACTTCGCATTTTGATTCCACTCATGGTTTTAACCCCCGGCAGGGGTTGCGCGCTCCAAACCAGGGTTGCTGTGCTCAGCAACCCTTGGGAGTGGAGCCGGGTGTTTGGCGCCAACCCCAACGGGGTTGTGGCCCTCGTCCGGCGCGATCAAACGAGACCTCCACATGGCGCCTTTGCCGGGAAACACGATATTGAATGGGCGAAGGATTGCTTGTTGTATCGAGCGCGAGAACATGAAGTGAAGCCGCCGGCTTATCGCGATGCGGACGGTTTACGCGATACAGGCCATAACTTACCGTTTTCGGCTCAAGCTGAAAATCAATGTAGGGGCTGACCTCCGCGCCAGCCCCTTCCGCCACGTACTATTCTTGCGAAGAACCGATCCCCCAGTAAGGGGCGGCTGCGGAGCGCCGCCCGTACATTCATTCTCCAGCATACGGTCAAATGGGAAGTTGTTCTTTTGCACTTGAACCCCCTTCTGAAACGATTCAAACGAGTCCTTGATCCTTTGATCATTCATTCCCGCGTGCTAGAATGCGCGGCAGTCTTATGAAGAACATCAGCATCCTCGGCTGCACGGGGTCGATCGGACGCAGCACTCTTTCAGTCGTAAGGTCGCTCAAAGATCGGTTCTCAATAAGCGCGCTTGCCGCCGGCCGCGATCTCGATCGCCTGGCCGAGCAAACCGTCGAGTTTTCGCCGCGGCTCGTCTCGATTTCCGATGAACGAGACGTCTCTTCTCTTCGAGATAAGCTCGGCAAAGCCGGGGTCAAGCGGATGCCCGAGATCGCGTGTGGCGAGGAAGGTCTGGTTGCCGTCGCCTGCCACGGCGACGCGGAGATAGTTATCTCGGCGACCGTCGGCGCCGTCGGATTCCTGCCCACCTATGAAGCGCTGAAGCTCGGACGCCGAGTCTGTCTGGCGAACAAGGAAACGCTGGTCATGGCCGGCGAGTTGATGACGAAAGCAGCAAGGGAGTCGCACGCCGAGTTGTTGCCCGTGGACAGCGAGCATAACGCTCTTCATCAATGCATGAGGGGAGAGGATCACGGCGAGTTGAAGCGGCTTATCTTAACCGCTTCCGGGGGGCCGTTTCGCGAGGCGTCTCTAGAGAAGATCGAGCAGGCGACCGTCGAGCAAGCCCTGGCTCATCCGACGTGGCAGATGGGCGCCAAGATCACCATCGATTCGGCTACGTTGATGAACAAGGGACTCGAGGTGATCGAAGCGGGCTGGCTCTTCGGCGTGCCGGCCGACCGCGTCTCGGTCGCGGTTCATCCTCAATCGATCGTGCACTCGATGATAGAGCTCATAGACGGGTCGATAATCGCTCAACTGGGCGTGACCGACATGAGGCTTATGATCCAGTACGCTCTCACTTTTCCCGAGCGTCTGCCGTCCGATCTTCCAGAGCTCGGGCTCGACAGTCTTTCGAAGCTGGAGTTTCACGAGCCGGACCTCGTGCGGTTCCCTTGCCTCAAGCTGGCTTATGAGGCCATGCGAGAAGGCGGCACGATGCCGGCGGCGATGAGCGCCGCCAATGAAGTTGCGGTCGCGGCGTTTCTTTCACGCAGCATCGGTTTCATGGATATTCCTCGATTGATCGCTTCCGCTATGGAAGCGCACCAGACGCGGAGCGCATCCAGCCTCGAGGCGGTAATTGAAGCCGACCGGTGGGCCCGCTCTTACGCCGGCGACAGGATCGCTCATCCGTCAGCCGCGGTGACTATTCAGTAGACCTTAGGGGATGCATGGAAATTACGTCCCGGTTTGAGTCATGCGTCAACAAGAGATGAGGACCGCCGATTGGAAGGGAGCGTTGTGTGTTGCCGAGACAGGAAAGAAGAGTTTCTCGCGAAGACGCAAAGATCGGCGCGAAGGCCGCGAAGCAGCCTTGCAAGGACAAAGAAAAGTCGGATGCGATGAACCGCCTAAAGGCCACATGGACCGCGGCGGGGCGGAGCCGCAACAAGAAGAAAACGCCGGCTAAGCAAACCCGGAGAATCTCATTTGTCTCGGCCGTCTTCTTCGCGGCCTTTGCGCCGATCTTCGCGTCTTTGCGAGAAACTCCTTTTTCCCGATTTGGCCGCGGACGGAGCGTGTCCGAAGAGCAACACGCTATGACCCCACTACCCGACTGCTGAAACATAGACACGTTTGGCCCCGCTACGATAGACTTTGGTGATTCGGCGAGAGGCGGAGATTGAAACTACCGCTTTGGCCGGAGTTAACAGAGCCCCGTAGTTGATCGTGGAGGTTTCACCTTGGCGAATATTCTGTTCATTGTCGTCGTCGCGGCGATTGTCCTTGGTCCTCTGATAGTACTTCACGAATTCGGTCATTTCATCGTGGCGAAGCTCTTCGGCGTGAAGGTGCTGACGTTCAGCGTCGGCTTTGGGAAACGGCTGTGGGGTTTCAAACGAGGCGACACTGATTATCGCTTGAGCCTCATTCCGCTCGGCGGCTACGTGAAGATGGCGGGTGAGAACCTCGACGAACAGATCACCGGATCGCCCGACGAATTCTCTTCCAAGCCAAGATGGCAGCGGCTCTGCGTCGCCTTCGCCGGTCCGGTAATGAACATATTGATCGCGCTCGTGATTCCGGCCGTGCTTGCTATGGTTCATTTCGAGGAACCCGCTTATCGTACGCACCAGCCGGAAATAAGCGCGGTGGAGCCCGGCTCGGGAGCCGAGACCGCGGGGATTCTGCCCGGCGACGTCGTCCTTAAGATAGACGGAAGGGACACTCCAACCTGGCGCGACGTGGAGGACATAGTAAGCCTGAACCCGGAGCAGAATTTGATAATAACCATCCGCAGGGGCTCCGGGACCAAAGACATTTCGGTTCGCACCAGCTATTCGATGTTTGACCAGGATAAGTTTGGCGAGTCCGGCCTCGAGCCCGACTGGGGTCCAAAGGCCTCGTTGATCGCCAGCGAAGTAACTTCCGGCGCACCCGCCGATGAGGCGGGTCTCAAAGTTGGCGACAAGCTCCTGAAGGTAAACGGGCGGCCGTTGCACCCAAGCGGCGTGGGCCGAAGAGAAGTTGTCCGCACGATCAGGGGAAGCGAGGGACGGCCAGTCATCCTGACCGTCGAGCGCGCAGGTGGGATCATCGAGATAACGGCGATTCCTCGAATTATTGGTGACGGGTTGAAGATAGGATTGGCGCCCGCGGTTGCAAACGCCGAGATAATTTCGACCAGGCTTGGGCCCGGGGCAGCCGTCGCGTACTCGCTCGCTGAGAACGGCAGGATCATCCGGCTCACCAAAGACGCGATCGGCCAGATTTTCGCCGGCAAGCGCTCGGCTCGCGACACACTGGCCGGGCCGATTCAGATCGCGACGTTTGCGGGCGAGGCCGCCAAACAGGGCCCGGTCACGGTACTTCATCTAATGGGAGTGCTCTCACTCAACCTGGGGGTTTTCAACCTCCTTCCGATACCCGTTCTTGATGGCGGACTCATCTTCATGATCTTGATCGACGCGGCGCTCGCCGTCTTCGGGTTCTCGCTCGCTCTGCGCGTAAAAGAGAAAATGATGCAGGTCGGATTCGTCCTGCTTATGTTGCTCATGGCCTTCGTCATCTTTAACGACGTGAGCAAACGATTCCCGAGCAAAAGCAGCACGACGACTCATACACAGCCTCAGAGCCCGGGTAAGTGAAAGACCCGCGACCCGAAGCTCCGAGAGCTACAACGATGAAGAAGCTCCTCTCGTTAACAGTCATCTTCGCCATTGGCTGCGTAGCGGTGATCTTCAGCCCCCGAAGCCGCGCGGGTGGCTGGAGAGAGTTGCGCTGGGATTATGTCAACGGGCAGATATTGGTCAAGATCAAACCGGGCGGAGGAGTGAATTCCGAACGAGACTATCTGTCCGACAAGCAGTTGCCGCCGGGAACGCGAGCCGAGTTGATCGCCTCCGCCGATACCGGTGGTCCGTTTCTCGTGCAACTGGATGGGAAGCTTTCAGTTGAAGAAGCGGTTGAGATGGCTGAACGCGATCCCAGGGTCGAGTACGCGGAGCCGAATTACATTTGTCGCCTTGAAGAAACTGTTCCCAATGATGTGCTGTTCAGCGTCGAATGGGGATTGCTCAACACGGGCAAGGACGGTTTCGGCGGAAAGGCGGGGGCCGATATCTCGGCGACCAAAGCGTGGGACATCACAACGGGCAGCGATAACGTAGTCGTGGCGGTTGTCGATACTGGAGCCGATCTCTCTCACGAAGATCTTAATCCGAATCGGTGGATCAATCCGGGCGAGGTTCCCGGCAACGGCGTTGATGACGACGGGAATGGTCTCGTAGACGATGTGAACGGCTGGAATTTCCTCGCCAATAATAACAACCTCTTCGAAAGCGCTTCGGTCGATAGTCATGGAACGCATGTCGCCGGCACCGTCGGGGCCGCCGGCAACAATGGTACTGGAATCAGCGGTGTTGCATGGCGCGTGAAGCTGATGCCGGTGAAATTCATCGGCAGGCAACCTGACGGCGTGATCAACGGCTCAACAGCGGACGCGATCAAGGCGATAAACTATGTCACCCAGATGAGAAGGCGCGGCGTCGACATTCGAGCGATCAACGCCAGTTGGTCGGGAGGGAGATCGAAGGCGCTGCACAAGGCGATCGCCGATGCGGGCGGCGCCGGAATCGTATTCGTCTGCGCCGCCGGAAACGGAGGCAGTGATTCAAGAGGAGACGATCTCGACAATCCCGAGACTGCGGACTTTCCCGCCGCGTGGACCGATATCCCCTCGTTGATCTCCGTAGCCGCCTTGGATAGATCGGACGCGCTGGCGGGTTTTTCTAATTTTGGACACCGGACGGTGGCGGTTGGGGCCCCCGGGGTTTCGATCATCAGCACGTTTCCAGCCAACGCCGGCGCACCGAACGGCGCTTACGCTCAGTTGAGCGGCACTTCAATGGCGACGCCTCACGTCACCGGCATAGTAGCCTTGCTGTCGTCCGCCGATCCCTCGTTGACCCCGGCTCAGATCAATAAACTGCTTATTGAGACCGCCGTGCCAATACCGTCGCTCGCATCCAAAGTCATCAGTTCAGGCAGAGCGAACGCGTACAACGCGCTTACGAAAACGTTCGCGCAACGGGCGAGCCCTGTCGTGACAGCCGTATCGGCTACGAAGACGGTTCTCATCGTCGATGGGGTTGGATTTCTCAACGGGTCGGCGGTTATCGAGGCTAACGGCGAGATCTTGCCGGTGAGCATCAAGTACCGTCCGTCTTTCGCGCTTTCAAATGGGACCATCTCGCGGCTGGTTGCAAAACTGGGTAAGCCGCGTATGAAGTCTCTGTTCCCAATAGGTGTCTCGGCCGCGGTTACGGTTTTGAATCTCTCCACCCTCGAGAGGTCTGCTTCATTCACATTCGTTAGAAGGTGAAGGAACAAGAATTGATGATTGATGAATGCTGATTGCTGATTGCTGATTGCTGATTGCTGATTGCTGATTGCTGAACGCTGATTGCTGAACGCTGAGCCGGAGGAGGCAACATTGAATTTGACCATACCAGTTAGTCACGCCGACGCGCTGATCTCGCTGATCAAGTCGGCTTTGGCGCCAGACGGAACTCCGGGATTTGGCGAGATGGTGCTTTATACTTCCTTCGGCGTTGTTCGAGGTAAGCTAGGCTTGCTCTTC
>JAHFUG010000049.1 GCA_023265195.1 Blastocatellia bacterium
TCTTCCCGCGAACCTACCGCCCGAGCCCATTGGCCCCGGCTTGATCTCGCCTTCCGCCGTCCATGTGCCGACGAAGTAGTCGAGTTTCTTTAGTTCGGGCGCGGGCTTCGGTGTCTCCACTTGGCCTCGGACCGGCAACGCAATCCGAAGCAACAGCGCCGTGCAGACGAGAATGATTACATGCCTCTTCATTCGTCTCTCCCTAGGGTGACTGAGACAGTCCTGCAGGCGCCGGTGGGGCAGATACGAGCGGCCCTGTGACCGACCGCTTGCTTTGGCTCGCCTAACGTAAAAGGTTCTTTGCGTGGTTTCGCCGCCGCATAGAACTGCGATGACACGATGTGACTGGTTCGGCGGCGAACACCACGCAAAGAACCCGTTGGACTAAACCGCGGACGGATTATATGGGGATTGAATCGGGTTTACAATCGCGATGGCGGCAATCAGTCAGTCTTGAGGTAGTGGTGTTCGAGCTGTTCTGAAAACAAGAACATTGGAGCAGGAGAAGTGCGGGGTCAGAGCTTCGTTTTCGAGTGGATGTACGACGGCCGAGGCCAGGGTGGAGAGCGTTCGTGGGTTGATCGAAGTATATGGATTGAGGCGCGAACAGGCAGGGGCGTCAGTACCGGGATCGGTAGCGACCGGGTCTGATGAAGCGGCGTCAGAGGGAGAGTTTGCGGGTAGTTTGCGGGGCCGTAACGGGGAGTTTGGAGTTCGGAGTTCGGAGTGGGGAGTGCGGAGTGGGGTATTCCGGTCGTTCTTTGGTGGGAGCCTCCCGCCTCAGTCATAGTTATCCAATCAGCAAGACAGTATTAGGACACTACCGAATATGGCGGCCCGACGGCGCGCTTGCGACCGTTAACGCGGCAGACGGAAAGGCGCCGAGCCTTTGCGCAAATCGGGCGGCATGGCCGCCGTGACGCCGGGGGCAAAACGGGGAGTCATTATTCCTACTCTTTCTTCGCATTCTTCGCTTCCTTCGCCTTCAGCGCCAGGTTCCAGACGATCTGAATTGCGGCGTCGCCGTCGGGGGCCTTCTTCGGGAGTTGAGCGAACATCTCGGCAAACCGGACGCCGAGAATCTGCTCCACGATGGCGCACACCTCGCCGAAGGAAGGCGGCTCCGCTGGGAGCGGGTTGAGGCTAAGGTTGCGAATACTGATCGAAAGCTGGCCTGAACTTATTTGATACAGGATAACAGCCGCCGCCAGGTGGTGGGCCAGCACGATGTCCGCCGAGCGCTGAACATAATACGGGAGGTTGTTATGACTGATGGCGCAGTCTTCCGGGCGACCGCTTTGATACCTATACCGCAGGGCTGCTTGCTCGAAGCGAACAGCAGATTCCGGGTTGCCTTCTCTGTATTCCAGTTCCGCAAGCGCCGAGTACACCAGTCCCAATCCATAAACCGCATTCGCCCGCTCGAAGACTTCGCGGCAAGAATTCAGCAACGCTCGCGCTTCCGGGTAGCCGCCAAGCCCCAAGTAAGGTTTATGGTCGTTGAACCGAACGAGAGCGATCTCAACCTCGTCCGCGCCCCGCCGATGCATGCTGGCGATGCACTCGGAGTTGAGAGCAAGGGTGGTCTCCCACCGCTCCAACCGCATCGCCGCCGCGTGTCCAGTGTCGAGCAGACCCTCACGCACGTTCCACGGGTCAACAGTCTCGTCAGCCTTGCTTTCTTCGGGCAAGTCTTTCATCGCGGCGAGGTGTTGCTCGACCGCCGCCAGCACATCGTCATAACGACCGATCGCGTTCAGGGCTTGCAGGCGAATGACTTCATCACCCAAATGGCTCCACGGCCCCAGTCCTGCGCGACGGGTGTAATCGGCCTTCTCCTCCGCCGTCTTCAATGCCTCTTCGAACCGGCTCGTGTCACTGAGGAGATTGAACAAGTCGCCCGCCTCAGCAGAAGCGAGCCGGTAGTTACGTCTTTCCACACACCGGACGATCAAGTCACGCATTGCGGTTTCGGCCTCTCCGTAACGGCCAGCTTTGCGCAGGGCACTGGCCAGCACACCCGCATCGATCAACTCGCGTTCCGTTCCATTCGTCTTCTCCACGATCTGGCGCAAGAGATGTATCGCCAGCGCCAGCGTAGCCGGCCTCGTGTCACGCGCAATCATCCACTCAAGCAGCGTCGAAGTCTCTTGCCACAGCTCCGCGCGCATAAGGTAGGGGGCGGCCCGCCTTGCTCCTTCCACCACCAAACGGCCGCCGCCTTCCATTTCGGTCTTTATTCCGTGCCGGAACACCGCAACGAAATAATCTCCCAACTCGGTATCGACCGCGTGTCTGATCGCAGGCGGAGAAGACAACAGGAGCGCTTCGGCGACTCCGGGATGTATCCGGAATTGACTGGTTGTGATTGGCGATCGCTGTTCCTGGAGCCACGCTTGAACCGCGTCCGACGGGTTTGAAAGCGCCGATTGAAGATGAGGAAGGACATCCTGGAAGGTGACGCCTTCGGGGTTCGCCAGCAATGCGGCCACCTCTTGATTCTCGGCGCCGAGTATCGGCAACAACGTCGGCAACAGCGTCTGCAACGCTTCTTCGGTAATGCGCGGCTCGCCGAGCGTGGTCGTTGTTTCGATTTCGATCAAACCGGCCTGTGAGAGCTGATTCAGGGCGGCTTCAAGTCCGAGTCCGCTCTCGGTCAGCGCCGATCGAGCCCGGGTCAAGAGAGGCTCGGGCGCGGGTTGCGATGTCTCTCCACTTTCGCCGGTCAATCGTTTGAGGAAGTCTTCCCAGTTACGTTCCACTACCTCGTCCGTACGGTCCGCGTCTTCCATACCCGCAAGGAACTGGGCGAGCAGCCCGGCGGCCGGGCCGAGATTCCGGGCGACGCCCTCGGTCCAAACTCGCAACTCGCGCACGAAGTGATCTTCGTCCCGGCCGCTCTCACCGCTTTCGAAGAATGCGATCGGGCCCGCGCCCACGGCCGCCGAGTCAACCCGCGCGAGATGCTCGTCCAACGCGGCGGGGTCGGCGGCCAGTCCGTCGGCCAGCTCCATCAGCTTCGGATGACCTTGCGCGGCCTTCAGAATTCGCTGGAGCGTGCCGTGTTGCGCCTCGTCTTTGAATAACGTCTTGAGCCTCGGCAGCTCGCGGCCGAGAATGAGGCTCTCCTGAAAACTGAGCGCGTGAATGCTGTCCGCTTGCAGTCTCGCGTGACCGGCCAGCGTAACCGGCAATCTCCGCGAAGTCAGCACAACGCGTGACGGCCCGTTGTGATCCAACAGCGCGTTCAACAGCGCGCCCCAACGCTCGTCACGCCATTCGCCGTCCGAGGTCAGCAGCCCTTCAAGATTATCCAGCACCACCAGAATCGCATTGTTTCCCATCACCGCGCGAAGAGCCGGCAGGGCTTGCTGCGCAAAGGCTCTGGGATCGTCCATCAACCCCACCAACTCGAGTTTTGGCAGTTGAGTCTCCATCGACAGCGCGAATTGAGTGAGAGCGTCCGCGATGTCATGGTTCTCCTTCGGCGCTGAGTGCCACACGAATCCCGTGAACCGCTCGACGTTCCGGCGGTCATATCCGTGGGCCAGCTCGAGCGCGCAGGCGGTCTTGCCCGCGCCCGCCATCCCGTAAAAGAGCATGCCGGTCTTGCTACTTTCGAGGGCAATAACCTCGCGCGCGTGGAGCATCTCTTTGAGCCGTCCGACGAATCGCTCGGGCGGGTTCGGGAAGCGATGCAGCCCGGTCTCAGGCGCGGCAAACGACGCCGCCCGCGCGGGAGGCTGGAAACGCAGATCGGCGGCGATCCCACCGAACAGCACCGGCGTGACCCGAGAGAAACCGGGCCGTTGAGGGTCTCGATCGGGTTCGAGCGCATGGGCAATGGCGAGCTGAAGCGCTTGCGGCAGCGGCTGCTTGCTTTCGAGCATCCGTTTGTACAACTCCAGCGCCATCTCGGTCGCGAAGTCATCCAGCACCGGATAGCGCATCGCCAGCACCGCGCAATCCATCTCTTCGGCGATGCGTTGGCCCAGGCTCGGCAACGCGGCGACCGATGGGGCCGCGGCGGTTTTCCTCGTGGGCTCTATCAGGGGCGGGTTCGCCAGCCCAATTTGAGCGCGGGCCGTCCGCAGATCGGCCGCGCCCGAATAACACGCCGACAGCATCAATAATTTGAGCCGCGCTCCGGCCGGCTTGAGCAGCGAAGTCAGATCCTCGGCTGCGATCCGATCCATAGAGCCGTCGGGTTTCTCCAGAATCAACTCGCCGGATTGTCCGTGTCCTGAAAAGTGGATCAGATCCCAACCGGGTGATTCTTCCAGGACTGCTTTGAGCAATTGCCGCGTCGCTCCGTATTGCAGCAGCCGCAGCTCGACCGCCTTGCCGTGCGTGAGCGCGAAATTGCGGACAAGCCCCTGGAGCCGGTAGCGCTCCCGGCGCAGGTTGAGCGGCGACAAATCCGCGGGCAGGCTGAAGACCCCCAACATCCTCAGCGTCTCACCGACGGCTTCTTTGGGAATCTTGCGGCCGGGCCTGCGATCACGGTCGTGCTTGACGGTGTAGACCAGCCGGAAGCCGCGCTCGGCCATCGGCGTGCCATCGATGTGAGCGAGCTCGAAGGGCCGGAAGAGCAACGCCTGCGCGGCGTGCGGCGCCCGCACTTGAATCACGCAAGCCGGCGATTGCTCGTACTTGAGCAGTTCTTCTCCGACTTTTCCGAAGATGTTTGTTCCCATCCACGCGCCGAGCTCGGCCAGTATCTCTTCGGCGGGCTGGACGTCTTCGTAATGGCGGAGTTGGCGCGGCAGGTCTTCGAAGCTCTTGTAGATTGATTTGGACGGATCGAGTTCGACTTCGTGGTCTTGAATGAAGCGGCCGTCCTTGTCGGTCAGCACCCAGCGCCACTCGGTGTCGGAGCGGTACTCGATGGTAAGAATGAGTTGAAACGGCATACGCGGCACTCCTGGGCTGGGCGGCTCAAATGGACCCGTCGCTTATGAATAAGGCTCGATAACCGGGACGCGGAACGCGAAGCCGGAACTTATCACGCGGGGGCGGTGCGGTAAAGGGACGATTTGACTGAAACCGGCTCGGGTCACGCCGTCGGCGAAACCGGATGGCGGCGCGAACTGTCATACTGGCTCAACCACGAAGTGGTTGTAGCCAAGGGCTCCGCCCTTGGTAGGATCTCCTACGGACGGCCACGATATCCCGAATGGGTTCAAAATGTCCAAACTCCAGTCTGCCCTCATATACGACCGGCTGGGTCATACTTCGACTTATGAATACGATCAAGATGGCAACGTCACGAGAATGACCGATGCGCAAGGAAACGTGACGACCTACACTGGACTTTTCACACAGCCTCAGCGGTGTAGATGTTTGGGTTTCACACAGTCTTTGCGTTGGCGGGATGTCGGTTGGGAAGGCGGTCTGGTGTACGCTGAGTCTGAGCGACCCAGCCACTGCCCGCGGCGTCTTTGAATCGGAGAGAACAAAACGAACAAAAGGATTGACTGCCCGGCCCGGTTAGGGATAATGTGCATTGATCGTCTCTCGCTCGAATTCGCCCTTGAGCCGCGCCCTCTAAACCAATTTCTTGCCCCTGCCACCGTTCACGGTTTCTTCAAGACCTCACGACTCCAGATGGCCATTTCCACCTTAAAGTCAGCTTTGTTGGTAGAGTCCGACTCAGCGCAAGCTAGCGCGGTCAAGACGTACCTCGAGCGGTGCGACTTCGCCGTCGACCACGTGCCTGACCATGCCCGCGCCTTTGAAGCCGTTTCAACGGGCAATTATGACGTTGCGATTGTCGAACTGGCTGGAGGTAAGGCATGTGACCTCGAGTTGATTCAGTACATTTCACGCAATCTCATAAAGACGGCGACAATCGCGACGACTGGGAGTGAGACTTCCAAGCTTGGAGCGCTCGCGCTGGCAATGGGAGCAAGAACCTTTCTAATGAAGCCGTTTGCTCCGGATGACTTGGGCGAGTACGTCAGGCGAGCCATCGAAGACAATAAACACGCGGAAGAAGCGTTCAGGCTCGCGCGCATACGCGAACAGGAACGTCAAAGCCGCAAGATCGTCGGCTTCAGCGTGACTATGCGCTCAGTCATGGAGCTTGTCGCTTCTTTAGCCGACGCGCCCGACACGACGGTGTTGATCAAGGGGGAATCGGGCACCGGAAAGGACCTGGTTGCGAACGCGATTCACGACGCGACTTTTGGAGAACGCGGTCCATTCAACGCCGTTAATTGCGCCGCGATTCCAGCCGAGCTCATCGAGTCCGAGCTCTTTGGGTATGAGAAAGGCGCTTTTACCGGCGCTTTTCAAACTAAGAGAGGGACCGTGGAGTTGAGCGACGGCGGGACGCTTTACCTGGATGAGATAGCTGAAATGCCGACGGGTTTGCAGGCGAAGCTTCTCCGTTTCCTCGATGATAAGAGCTTCCGGAGAGTAGGAGGATCGACCGTTCTCAAGGTGTCCTTAAGAGTGATCGCGGCGACTAACAGAAACGTCGAAGAGATGGTGCAGCGGGGCGCGTTTCGGAGGGATCTGTATTTTCGCCTCAGTGGATTCCCCATCACGTTGCCTCCTCTGCGGGAGAGAGGCTCGGATGCGCTGGATATTTCAAGGTATCTCGTAGAACGATTCGCGAAGAGGCATGGCAAGCAGATAAGAGGAATCACGCCCCAGCTAGAACAGTTGTTTCTGGCCTACCATTGGCCCGGCAACGTGCGCGAGCTCCAGAACTTGATAGAGCGGGCGGTCATAATCTCGGACCAACCCTGGCTTGATACGCAGCACGTGAGATTCGACGGCGCCGGCCGGCCGGAGATTGACGGCTCGTCGAAGCAGGATGCTCTGGCTGACATATCGCTGCCGCTCGGACGCTCCTATTTAAAGGAAATCGCTTTCTATGAGAAGGAACTGATAGAAAGGGCGATAAGGGAAGCAGGCGGCGTGAAGACAACGGCCGCCAAACTGCTGGGGATCTCCAGGCACGCTTTTGATAGGGTATTGAAAAGAGTCGACCGGCTCACCGGCGATCGGGCCGCTGTCTGAATGCGCGGATTCCGCGCATCGGCATGCGCTCGTAGCGCGCGCCGCAAGAGGTTGGGCTTGCAGCCGGGGTTCAAGCGCGTACGCCTAAGCGCCTTGGGATAATCGGTTAAGCGATGACCGATCACTCTGACCGGCAGCGCGCGTTGTAGGAACAGAATTTGCTTTTTCCAAGAGAGACGTTGTTCTTGCCCCTCCAGTTTTCTCACTAACCGCGCCCTTGGGTTGTAGTATCAAAGCCGCTTCTCGAACTCTTGCGTTGAGAGAACCGCAGCACCCATAAACGATCATTCTGATTGCTCGTATTCGGGCAGACGGATGGTAGGAGCCCACTCGCCCCATCAGGCAGCAGTTGAGTTTCCAGGACTCGTATGCCAAGCCGGGATGCTGCAAGCTCCGACGAGAAACAGCTATGAAAGACAAAAACAAAGATAAGGTGAGAACCGAGCGCATCGATAAACGCGTCGATAGAGATGGATTGAAGTCATTCGATCTGCTCCGTCTGCTGGCGAAAGTGGGATTGAAGACGTTGCGGGCAAAACTGCTCGCGGGCGGGCTCTTACAAATTCTGTTATCAATCGCGATTGTGTGCGCCGTAGCGTATCTCAGTTTTCTTTCAGCGATTGATTCGGATGGACAACTGAAGCGCTCGGCCCAGTCAGCCGCCGAGACAATTGACCTTCTGATCTACGAGAACACCCAGTTTGCAAAATCGATCGCCACCGACCCACTCATAATCGGGAAGGCCGAGAAGGCGGCGTTGGCGGCGGAGAACGCCGGCGTCAAGTCCGTTCCGAGTCTGGATCGCATCGACCAGTTGGAAAAGACGTACGCGAAGACCAAGGTGCTCGAGCTAGATACCGCGCTGAATCAGTTCCTGAGGGACAAGCAGGCGGTCAAACAAGGGGTCTTTGAGAGAATGTTCGTCACGGACAGGTATGGACTCAACGTAGGGGTCACGGGGGATACGGAGGACTTCGTCCAGAGCGACGAGGTGTGGTGGCAAGAAGCAATGAAGTACGGCCTCTATCTTAATGACGTGGGCTTCGACAAGCCAAGTAAGACCTGGGCTATTGAAGTGTGCGTGGCTATACCGAGTCCGAGAACTGGACAGGCCAATGGGGTGCTCAAGGTAAAGTACAACCTTCGAGACGCGCAAGACTACATAGGCCGGTTCAGCATGTACGACACCGGTTATGCGTACGCCGTATCCAGCAACGGCCTATTTGCGCTGCATCCGGATCCCGAAGTGCGGAACAGCCCGCTTTCGGAGGCGATCAAGAAAGCCGGATTGCTGGAGAGGGCCGCCCACGACGACTCCGGCATTATCTACTACAGCGGTTCGAATCCCAAAACAAAGGCCGCGGAGCAGAGGATACTCACATTCAAAAGAACCAAGGGCCTCGCCAAGAACGGAGGTTGGGTCACCGCCGTTGACAATAGCGTCGCCGAGGTTCGAGCGCCGGCTTACAAGATGCTATGGGCCATAACCGGCGCGGGCGCGGTGCTCTTTCTGGTGCTCGCAATGTTCTCCAATCTCTTCGCAACAAGCGTATCGAGGGCGGTGGGCGCTCTTACCCGCGCTACCGAGCGCGTTGGGTCGGGAGACCTGACTACCGAAGTGCGGGTCAGCACGGGTGATGAACTTCAGCTTGTCGCGGACGGGTTCAATCAAATGATGGCCAGATTGAGCGAGACGGCGCGCGTCGAGAGCGAGCAGAAGCAAGCGCTCATGTACATCAATCAGGCTGTTGAGAGTTCCGGCGACGCGATTGTAATCAGGGATAGCGTTCACGGAACGTGTTTCTACAACAAGAAATTCGACGAACTCTTTGAATACGGCGCCGAAGAGCTCGACAAGCTGGGCGGCGCGCACGCGATTTACAAGGATCCGGTCATTGCTCGTGAAGTGATCGAGGCAATGGATAGAGGCGAAAGCTGGACCGGAGAGATCGAAGTGCGGACGCGCAGCGGCCGTATTATCCCAGCGTCGCTCAGGGCGAACTCCATAAAAGACGACCGCGGAAACGTAATCGGAAGGATAGGTCTCCACACCGATATTACCGACCGCAAGAGAATGGAAGAGGCGTTGAGAAGCGACCTCGCCGAACGCAAGCGGATGGAGGAGGCGCTCAGAACCTCCGAACGCGAGTACCGAAAGCTGTTCGAAGGCGCAAACGATTCCATACTGATCTTCGACCCGGAGACCGAAGTGATCATGGAAGCCAATAGCAAGGCGTGCGAGACGTATGGTCTCAAACGCGAGCAATTTCTCGGCGCCAGTCTCAAGCATCTCTCGCGCGACGCGTCCACGGCGGAAGACCGAATCAAACACTCCCTCGAATACGGCAAGCGGGAGAGCTATGAGATCGTTCACCTCAAGAGCGACGGGACGCCACTGTACCTGCTCGCCAGTTCTTCGCCGATCGAGTATGGCGGAAAGCCGGCGATCATGAGTATTCACCGCGACATCAGCGATAGAAAAAGGGCGGAGGAAGAAATTCAGAAGGGCCTCGACGACTTCCGGAAATTTGTCTCACCGGTCTCCGATGGAGACCTGACGCGTCGAGGAGCCGAGACCAATCTCGCTATAGGCGCCGTGACGCAATCCGTAAACCGGATGCTCGACAGTTTCAGCGCAATGCTGACGCGCGTCAAGCAGATCGGACTATCGGTCTCTTCGAGCGCGACCGAGATACTTGCGGCTTCGGAGCAGATCGCCGTCGGCGCTCAACGGCAGGCGGACGAAATCACAAACACGTCCAGCGCGGTAGAGGAGATGGCCGCCTCGATGAGTCAGGTGTCGCGCAACGCCGAGGGTACGGCCGAAGCGGCTCGCCGGGCGTTGGATATGGCGGAACGCGGGGAGCGATGCGTTAGGGACACATCCGAGGCGATGACCCGAATCGACTCTTCGGTGGCCGGCACTGCCGAGAAGATGAGAGGCCTGGCCAATCGAAGCCGGGAGATAGAAGAGATCATCGACTTGATAGACGAGATTGCTTCGCAGACAAACCTGCTTGCTTTGAACGCGGCGATCGAGGCGGCTCATGCGGGCGAAGCGGGAGTCGGCTTCAGCGTTGTCGCGGAGGAGATACGGAAGCTGGCCGAACGAAGCGCCAGGGCCACCCGTGACGTGGGCAATCTGATCAAGGGAATTCAGCAAGAGACCGAGGCCGCCTTGTCCGCGATGGAGAAGGGGATGACCGAGGTGAAGGGCGGCAGCGCGCTTGCCGAAGAAGCCCGCCAGGCGCTGGAAGACATTTCGCGGGTCGTCAAGCAGAGCGCGGAGTTGATCGAAGAGATAACCGCCGCTTCCGAGGAACAGGCAAGGGTGACGCGAAACGTCGCCAGCGCGATGCAGACCGTATCCAGCATAACCCTCGAGACGAGCGCCGGAGCGCACGAGACCGCGCAGACCATTCAAGGAATGGTCGATCTCTCCGAGCAGTTGAATCAAGCGATCTCTCAGTTCAAGGTGAAGGATGACTACGTTCATCCTTTCTCATATGACAGCGCGCCTCCTCCGGGCGGCGCCGGTAACGGGTCGAGGCTGCAAGGGTTCTAGGCCAATTTCTGCGAGGCGATGTTATGGCGACGAAGAGACAAGTGGTCGTTTTTCGCATAGGTCCCGAGGAGTTCGCGATGGATATCAGACTCGCGAGAGAAATCGTCGAGATGCGCCCGGTGACGCCTGTGCCCGAGACGAGGGATTATGTCGAAGGGGTGATGAACCTCCGGGGTAACTTGCTCCCGGTGTTGGATTTTCGAAAACGGTTGAGAGCTGGGAATCGATTGAAAGGCGGTTCCAGCGGACGAATGTCCGATAAGAGAATCATCATCGTAACACTGGATGGCAAGCCTCTCGGCCTCATCGTGGACGCCGCGTCGGAAGTCATAAGAGTCACCGACAACATGATCGAGCCGCCGCCTGAGGTCATAACTGAAATCGGTGTGGATTACATCGAAGGTCTGATCAACGCCGGGGGCCGTTTCATTACTCTGCTGGACACGGGGAAAGCGCTACAGGGCGAGATCGCCCTCGAGCTTGACGAAGTCATGAGTTTGCTGGCGACTCGAGCGCCGGCCTCGCTGTAGCCGAAAGAAAAGGGAAAGGATTTGAACAACAACAAGATGTTAGGGGTACAAGAGGCGGTGGAGGACGCGGCGGAACGAGCAAGCGGGGCGCTTCCAGCGGGCGTGAAGCACAGATTTTTGTTGTTCTCGGCGGCGGACCGGCTCTTATCGTTTCTGGTGGCGATCGCGTTTTTCGGCTTGACGGTGGTGACGCTGTTTGGCGGTTCATCGCAACAGCGTGGCCTTTTTTCCCCGATAAGTATAGAGAAGTTTCTCATCGGCGGAGTAGTCGCGGGCATGACGATGTTTTTGGCCCTGCGGAGCCCGGGTTCCCTTCAATCCAGGTCGATTCTTGCGTCGGGCGAGATGGTGATGGCGTGTTTGATCGTCCACGTAACGGGCGGGCAAGTCTGGGCTCTGCTGCTTAGCTTCGCTTCGTTAGCCATGCTGTCGGTTTATCGAGACTGGCGCGTGTTCATTCCGGCGGCGGCGATCTTATCGGTTGACTCGGCGCTCAGCCTTTTAATAGTCGCGCGCTCCGGAGATGCATGGCCTTCGGTCTCGTACGTCGCCGGCAGCGTGGCTCTTGGCGCGGTTTTGATCGGCTATTACAAGACCGAGGAGAAGCGTTCGAATGAGGACTCGCGGCAGGAGTTCGAGAGGCTTGCGAGAGAACTTTTATACAAGGAGATCGTGGATACGCTTGCGCAAGGTTTCGTGGTTTTCGATCGTAAGACGAGGAAAGTAGTTGAAGCGAGCGAGGGATTTCTCGAATTAGCGGGGTTGGACGCCGGCAAGGCGGCGAACGCCAAAATAGACGACTTATTTACCGCGGGATCGGACATCCTGAATGGCGATGAGCGCGGACGTTCCCTGGAAACAGCAGTCCGCCGGCGGTCAGGGCCCGACGTGGAAGTTGAGGCGGCGATCGTTCCAATGCCGCGGTCCGGCAACGGGCTTGTGACTGCGGTCGTTCGCGATATCTCCGAGAGAAAACGCAACGAACGCAAACTCGTCGAGTCGGAGGCGTTGCTTCGAGGGGTTATGGATCAGGTCGACGAAGTAGTCTATGTGATGAATGCCCAGACGATGGAGTTCACCTACGTCAGCCCGGCCCTCGAAAAGCTGACCGGGTATTCCCGAAACGATATCAGGGAGATGGGTGGCTGGAGGAAGTTCCTCCCATCGGTTTTCAGCGGCGGTAAGCCGCTCAAGAAGGCTCAGGATCTTGACGCGATGCTGACTGGACAGCTTGATAAGATAGCGGGGCGCAACGGTACATGGTGGCTCTGCAAAGACGGCTCGAAGAAGTGCCTGGAAGATGAGTGGCGCCACGTGTACGAGGGAAACAAGATCGTAAGAACCTATGGCGTGCTTCGCGACATCACGGCCAGGAAGAAGGCCGAAGAAGATTTGGCCGGCGCGAGAGACCTGCTCGATGCGCTGATGGACAGCATACCGGACACGATTTATATCAAGGACCGGAACCGCAGATATACCAGGATCAACAAAGCGCTGGGCGATGTGTTCGGCCTCGCCGGCGTTGGAGACGCGGTCGGCAAGACCGACGACGCCTTTCACTTCGCCGCGGTGGAGGGTCAATCCGCTGATGAAGGACGCATTCTCAAGACGGGTGAATCCGTAATAGGGAAGCTTGAAGAAGTGAAGACCGCCGGCGGCGCAACGCGTTGGATGCTGGCGAGCCGCGTGCCGATCAAGGACAAGCGAGGTGACATCACCGGCATTGTTGGAGTCTCGCGCGATATCACGGATCGAAAGTTGACCGAAGAGCTATTGGAGCAGGGCCTGGCTACCTTCCTCAGCGTGGTTTCAACGGTATCCGACGGGGACCTTACCATTCGAGGATTCGAAAGCAGCGATACTCTTGGACGTATTGCCGGCTCCGTCAACCGAATGCTGGACAATTTCACCGCCATGCTTACTCGCGTGAAGCACATCGGCCTTTCGGTCTCTTCGAGCGCGACTCAGATTCTCGCGGCGTCCGCGGAAATGGCGGTGGGCGCTCAGCGCCAGGCCGACGAGATTACCAATACATCGAGCGCGGTGGAGGAGATGGCCGCATCGATGAGTCAGGTGTCCCGAAATGCCGAGGGAACCGCGGAAGCCGCGCGCCGGGCGCTCGATATGGCGGAGCGAGGCGAGAGGTGCGTCCGAGACACCTCCGAAGCGATGATCCGAATCGACGCTTCGGTGGCGAGCACGGCGGACAAGATGAAAGGGCTCGCCAATCGAAGCCGGGAAATCGAGGAGATAATCGACCTCATCGACGAGATCGCCTCGCAGACCAACCTGTTGGCGTTGAACGCCGCGATTGAAGCCGCACACGCGGGCGAGGCGGGCGTGGGTTTTAGCGTTGTGGCCGACGAGATCAGAAAGCTTGCCGAGCGAAGCGCAAAGGCCACCAGGGACGTCGGCGGTCTGATCAAAGGCATTCAGATGGAGACCGAAGGGGCTCTTGCGGCGATGTCGAAAGGATTGGTGGAAGTGAAAGGCGGCAGCTCGCTTGCCGAGGAGGCCAGGCAAGCTCTCGAAGACATATCGAGAGTTGTGAGACAGAGCGCGGAGTTGATCGAGGAGATCACCGCGGCCTCCGAAGAACAAGCCAGGGTGACGCGGAACGTCGCGGGCGCCATGCAAACCGTATCGACCATAACCCTGGAAACGAGCGCCGGAGCGCACGAAACCGCGCAGACGATTCAGGGTATGGTCGAGCTTTCGGACCAGTTGAATCAGGCCATTTCGCGTTTCCGGGTAAAGGACGATCACAATCGTACTTTTCTTTTTGACGATGGGGAGCGGATATCAGGCGTTGACGACGCCGGCCGCAGACCCCGCGATAACCGAGAAACGAATTAGCGCCCGAGCCGGCGGCTGGATAAGAAGCCCGCCGAGGAGTCAGGAAGCAGCATATGCTCACAGAGAGCGAATTCAGATTATTCAAGGAACTCATCTACGAGGAGTGCGGGATAAACTTCGTGGAGGAAAAACGCGGCTTCCTTGAATCGCGGCTCAAAAAACGCATGGAGAGCCAGGGGATCAAGAGCGCGTACGAATACTATTACACGATCAAGCATTCGGCGCAGAAGTGGCAGGAGTTGCCGGCCTTGCTCGATGCGTTGATGATTTGCGAGACGTCTTTTTTCAGGAACCTGCCTCAGTTCGAGTTGCTGAGAGACGAAGTGCTGCCGGAGTTGATCGCCCGTAAACGCAAGAGCGGTTCTCGCACCATACGGATTTGGAGCGCGGGCTGTTCGACGGGGCAGGAACCGTACAGCGCGGTGATGATGCTCTTGAACTCGATGCCGGATGCGAATCTGTGGTCGATTCGCGTCTTTGCGTCCGACCTTTCTTTCACGGCTCTCGAGCGCGCGCAAAGCGGCCAATATAGGCCGGAGCAGTTGAAGGGCGTCGACCGCGGATCCGTTCAACGATATTTCACTCAGGACAACGGCCACTACGTGCTTGCGGACTCGGTGAAGAGGCACGTCATATTCGACTATCACAATCTGAAGCACGATAACGGACTGCGCGGCCTGGACATCATCTTCTGCAGGAATGTTTTGATTTATTTTGACGCCGACGAGCAGCGCCGGCTCATCACGAGGTTTACGAATAGCCTAGTGCCGTCGGGCTATCTATTCCTCGGCCACGCCGAGAGCTTGCAGGGGATAACCGGCAGATTCACGATGCTGCACAAGAACAAGGGGATCGCGTATAGGTTGGAAGGCTGACGTAGAAATCATGGACGAGCTGTCGCGAGAAGAACTAGATCAGTTGATGTCGGTCTTTCGAGACCAGGCTCTCGGAATCATCGAGGAGATGATTCAGGACCTGTTGCTGCTCGAGGGCGATCGAATCGACGACGGCGCCATCAACCGTCTTCGGAGGGCCGCGCACACCATCAAGGGTGACGCCGCCTGCATTGGACTGGACGCCATAACCGAGATCGCGCACAGGCTCGAGGACCTCATCGACGCGATTATTTCCGGGGGGTCGTCGTTTGACGCCGACGTCGTGAACATAGCCCTGAGATGTCTCGATGAGATTCAGGCCGCGATAGGGGGCGAGACGGTCGAGGATCTGACGGAGCAGAGGCTTTCGAAGTTGCTGAATGGGATTCGGGAGGTGGAGGCTCTGCGCAGCGCGGTCCCGCCGGATGAGTCAACGAGCCAATCAGACGAAGAAACAGCGGGAGAGACTGAGCATCCGGGGTGGGAGGCGGCAGCCGAGCGCCGGACGGGTTCGGGCGATAGGCGAGTACAAGCGCCCGACCGGCAGACAAGCAAGCAGGGACGGGACTACGTGCGAGTTGAAGCGGCCAGGATCGACGCGTTGTTGAATCTCGCCGGCGAGATGGTGATAGCGCGTTCTACTTTGAGTCAGGCGGCGAGCGACGTCGAGCAGACGCTGGCGAAGAGCGAGCTTTCAGACAGGCTCGTAACCGCGAGTTCACAGATGGGGAAATTCATCGCCGAGCTGCAAAAGAGCGTGCTCAAGATGAGAATGGTTACGATCGACCAGGTCTTCCGGAGATTTGGAATGCCGATGCGGGAGCTTGCGGTGGAACGGGGCAAACAAGTCGATCTCGAGATGAGCGGAGGCGACACGGAACTCGACCGAACCCTTGTTGATTTGATTTATGAGCCGCTTCTGCACTTGCTGAGAAACGCGGTTGATCATGGGCTCGAATCGCCGGACGAGCGGGAGGCTGCCGGAAAACCCCGGACAGGCAAGATAAAAATGCGGGCCTATCACGAGGGCAACCAGGTGGTAGTCGAAGTCAGCGATGACGGCAGGGGCGTCGATGCGCCCGCGCTGAAAGCAAAGGCCGTTGAGTGCGGCCAGTTGTCGAGCGAAGCAGCGGCTCAAATGAGCGATGAAGCCGCGATGGACCTCATGTTTATTCAGGGCGTGACTACCGCTAAAGAGATCAGCATGGTTTCCGGAAGGGGAATAGGCGCGGCGGCGGTGAAGAGCGTAGTGGAAGAGTTGCGGGGAACGATCGGCGTCAGGAGCGAGCCGGGGCAGGGCGCGACCTTCGTTCTGAGGATGCCTCTGACCCTGGCGATCATCAAGGCGCTGTTGTTCTCGGCCGGGGGGCAGCTTTTTGCGCTGCCGCTCCTGGTCGTCGCGGAAGTCTGCAGAGGTCTGTCCACGGACATCGTGACTTTCGACGGACATGAGAGTTTTAGATTGCGCGAGCGCTTTGTCTCCGTGGTTCGGCCGAGCCGGGTTCTGAGCTACGCTGAAAAACGTTTCGAGTATGGCGGCGGAATCAGACTCGGGTCGGGCGAGTTATTCATCATCGTGGCCACCGCCGGCGGCAAGAAGTTCGGAATAATGGCCGAGACGCTTCTGGGCGAGCAGGAGATCGTCATCAAACCGCTCGATAGCCAGTGGGTCGAGAACGAGACGCTTGCAGGCGCTTCGGTGCTGGGCGACGGTAGCGTGGTGCTGATTCTTGACGCCGGCGCGTTGTTCCGCAAGGCGGTGAGATACGAGCAGAACCCGGCAAAGGAGGCCGCGGCGGTTTGAAGCGCGCCAGCGACAGTATATGCTAGCCGGCAAGAAAATCAGAGTGCTCGTGGTCGACGACTCGGCCGTGATGCGCAAGCTCATACCTCGTTTGTTGGAAGGCGACGGCGAGATTGAGGTGGTCGGAACCGCTATTGACGGGGATTTCGCGCTCAATAAGATCGAGCAGTTGAAGCCGGACGTGATCACGCTGGACGTGGACATGCCGAGAATGGACGGCATCACCGCACTGGCGGAGATCGTTTCGAAGCACAGAATACCTACCGTGATGCTCAGCTCGCTGACTACGCGGGGAGCGTCGCTGACTCTGAAAGCGCTGGAGATGGGCGCGGTCGACTTCATCTGCAAGCCGCGCAGCTCGTCCCGCGTGGAGGAGATGGGAGGCGAGCTGATCGCCAAGATCAAAGCGGCTGCGCGCAGCAGGCCCGTTACTCACTCCGAGCCGCCGCTTTTGCGCTCTCAGTTCAAAAAGCGGTCCAGCGGGCCTAACGGCTATTCGGCGGCGGAGACCATTGTGGCGATCGGCGCATCCTCGGGCGGACCTCATGCGTTGAGGTTTCTTCTGCCCAGAATACCGGCGGATTTTGGGGCCGGCATTGTAATCGTGCAGCACATGCCGGAGAGCTTTACCGCGGTGATGGCGCGGTGGCTGGATGAAATTTGCGAGATCGAGGTTAAGGAAGCGAGCGAAGGCGACGTCGTAACTCCCGGCCGGGCGTTGCTGGCTCCGGGCAATGCGCATATGAGGTTGAAGCGCACTACTCTTGGAGGCGTGATAATGCTCCAACACGGGACCCTCGTAAACGGGCATATGCCGTCAGTCGAAGTATTGTTCAACTCCGTGGCTCGTGAATACGGGAGAAACGCAACGGGGGTGATACTGACGGGAATGGGAAGCGACGGAGCCGAGGCGATTGGAGAGATACGGAAATCGGGGGGCTTGACCCTGGCTCAAGACAGAGAGAGCTGCGCGGTGTTCGGTATGCCGCGGGCGGCTATTGAAAAGGGAAACATTGACGCGATCATTCCATTGACCGATCTTCCATCGAAGCTGGTTTCGGTGGTCGGACGGTGCGGTAATCTGGAGGTAACTCATGACGCAGAGCTTAGGAGAGCGTAGCAACGGAGCAGGTGTCCCTTTGACTTGCCTGATCGTAGACGATTCGGCGTTCGCGCGGCTTCACTTGAAGCGGCTTATCGACTCGATCGAAAACGTGCTGGCGAGCGAGGCGGCTAACGGCAACGAAGCCATCACCGAGTACCGGCGGCTGAAACCCGACTTCGTGCTGATGGACATCATCATGCCCGGGCTGGAGGGGATCGAAACCGTAAAACGAATCTGCCAGTCCGATCCGGGCGCCAGGGTGATAATGGTCAGCTCGCTCAGCCATCGAGACAAGGTGGCGGAGGCGATGGCGGCCGGGGCGAAGTACTTCATTCCGAAACCGGTCACGACCGTCGAGCTGAGAAAGGCGATAGATTCCGTGTTGAAGCCGGCGGGGAATTGATATTGGAGGAATTCAGATGAGACTCGATTTCGTCCGAATATTCGTGGACTCGACGACCGATCTGTTTCAGGAAGTCGTGGGGCCGGTGGCTAGCGTCAACTCGCTGTCCGTAAAATCGAGCCCGGTCGCGGGGAGAGACGTGCTGACGATCATCGGTCTGGTTGGAGAGTCGGAAGGACGAGTGATCTTCGATATGGATCTCTTCACCGCGGTTCAACTAGCGGGATGCATGCTCGGCGAGCCGTCGCCGGGAATGACCCCGCTAGTCAGATCTTCCATCGCCGAACTGGCGTCGATGGCCATCGGACAGGCGATTTCAAGGATAAACGACAACGGCATTCATCTTTCGATGAGTCCCCCCATAGTGATAACCGGGACCAACCTGGTTAGTTACGACAAGTGCTTCGAGACTTTGGTCGCCCCAATTACGACCGCGTACGGCGAGGTACGGATGAACATCACGATTCAGGATCTTAATTAAAAGGGGAGCGAAGTATGGCGGAGAAGCCTGAAGAGATTCTAAAACTGTTTTCGAAGAGCGAGGAGTTGCTCGACATGTTCAGAAAGGGCAAGGCATTCACCGAAGAGCTGATGTACGAGAACGAACGCCTTCGGTATCGCATCGTTCAACTCGAGAAAGAGAAGATCGACCTGTCGGACACGCTGATGAGAGAGATCGAGCGGTTCCGGCTGGAAAACAGCCAGCTCTCTGGGAAAGTCGAGTTCCTGGACGGCAGATTCCAGGAGATCGAAGCCGAGAACAAGGATTTTGCGTTGCGCTACGTAGAGGTCGAGGAGCAAAACGAAAGCCTGGCTAATCTCTATGTCGCGAGCTACAGGCTCCACTCGACGCTCGACCCGGTCGAAGTCGTTCAGTGCATAAACGAGATCCTCATGAACATGATTGGATCGGAGGAGTTCGGCCTCTTTGTCGTGGACGAAGAGACCAGCGAGCTGGTGCTGGCCGGCTATGAGGGCGAGATAGCTCAACGGCTCGACCGTGGCCGAGTCAGCTTTGGAGAGGGTCTCGAAGGGATGGTGGCGCAAACGGGTGAGCCCTTCTTCACGGAAGACACGGGCGAGCGAGGGGAAGTCTGCGCGGCAATACCTCTCAAGATAAAAGAGCGAGTGGTCGGCGTGATAGCGATCTACAGGCTGCTTGGTCACAAGATGGGTCTGAGCGGCCTCGACCACAAGCTGCTCGAGTTGCTGGCGGGCCACGCTGCTACCGCTCTCGTCAGCTCCAAGCTATATGCCGCCGCCGATCGAAAGCTCAAGACCATAGAGGGCTTCATGAGCCTGCTGCGCGTTAAATGATGGAGGACGAGATGGGTAAATCGTTTCTTGTTGTAGATGACTCAGCCACCTTTCGGCAACTGCTCTGCATGAGCCTGACGCGGCTCGACGGCGTGGCCGATTCCGACATAACCGAGGCGGTGGATGGCGAGGATGCGCTCGGCAAGCTCGAGCAAGGGAAGTTCGACATGGTGCTCACTGATATCAGGATGCCGAACATGGATGGGCTGGAGTTCGTGCGGCGCGTCAGAAACGACCTCAATCGCAAGGATCTTCCCATTATCATCATCAGCACCAAGGGCGCTGACGAAGACATCCAGTTGGGAATGAGCCTTGGGGCAAGCGGTTATTTGTCGAAGCCCATATCGATGGTTAAGCTGCGGGAGCTCGTGACCGGGTATCTCGCTGGATGAGAGTTCGCCGATGGAACTGACTGGAAATCTAAGCGATTTTGCGTTGACCGACATCCTGCAGATCCTTGCGCTCAGCAGGAAGAGCGGAACTCTTTCGCTTGAAGCGGGCTCGGTTCAGGGGAGGATTATCGTCGATCAGGGCCGGATAATTCAGGCGACGATGAGACCCGGCTCGCCGTTTTCCGAGAGGCTTCTTCATGAAGATCACATAAGGCCGGATAACCTCGCGACGCTGAAACAGTACGCAAGTCAGATGGAAGGCGTCTGGGGCCTCAAGGAATTGCTTCTCGAGAGCGGGCTGATGGACGTCGAGACTCTGGAGTCGGTGGCGCGCCGTCACATTCACGACGTGGTTGGCGCGCTGGTCAATCTGGAAAAAGGACGTTTCGGCATCGAGCTCAATTATCTCGAACCGACGGATATCCTGAACGAAGTCGGTCTCTCATATGGTCTCGACGTGGGCGAAGTGCTGTTGGGAGCGGCCAAGGAGATCGACGAATCCAAGCGCGATGAGTTGCTGATGGCCTCGAAGAATGTAGCGGCCATGTCGGAGGCCAATTTGAACGGATGGCAGCAGAGCGCCATCGCCGCCGAACGCGTGCAAGCCAGGCCGCCGGACGACGAGCCGGTGGAAGAAGCTCGGAAGGAAGTCAAGGAATTAGCTACCGATGGACATGACCGGGCCGCGCGGCTCTGCTCGCTGTTGGCGGAGTTGCGGTCTCATTCGTTCGAAGCCGAAGTCAGCCTGCTGATCATGAGGTATGCAAGCGAGGTCGCGACCAGGGGCGTTCTCTTCGTGGTCAAGGACGATGAGATATGCGGGCTGGGACAGTTCGGCGTGTCCGCCACCGACAACGGCCAGGCGCCAGACGAGAGAGTTCGGGGCATCAAGATTCCGATTGGGCAACAGACGATATTCGATCACGTGATCAAGACCGGCCAGCCGTTCATCGGCAAGATGCCGAGCAATCATTGGCACTCGGAGATGCTAAAAAAGATCGGCGGCAACGGAGCGCCGCTGTCGGCGTTCGCCTTGCCCCTGGTGTGCAACGATCAGCCGATCTTCGTTTTCTACGGCGACAACTATCCCGGCATGTCGGATCTGATTGGAATCGACGAACTGGTCGCTCTGGTCAATCAGGCGAGCGTCGTTCTGGAGAAGATCGTGCTCGAGCGGATGATCAACGAGATGCGGCAGAGAAGAGCATAAGCCGGAGTAGCCAGCAGTTCATCAGTCAGGCAGTCGGTGGATATTTCAATCACGACCCACACAATCGCGGCGTCCTCCCCTTTCCAAAATCCCCCGGGCAGACGCCGGTGAAAATCCCCAAGACCCCACACGGGAGGTTATCTGCCCGAATCCTATCGGGCTTGAGTGTCGCGTTCTCATTAACACCTCGATTCATCGGGGTCTGGAGTTTTGGCCGTTCTCATTCTCAACTCCGTAGGAGTGACCTGTCTGTAGCAACGAGGTAAACCGGCGAATCAACAAGCGGGTGAAGTGATCTCAACTCCGTAGGAGTGACCTGTCTGTAGCAACGAAGTAAACCGAAGAATCAACAAGCGGGTGATGCGATCTCAACTCCGAAGGAGTGACCTGTCTGTAGCAACGAGGTAGACCGAAGAATCAACAAGCGGGTGATGCGATCTCAACTCCGTAGGAGTGACCTGTCTGTAGCAACGATCTATAGCATTCTGCTTCTTGTGCCTGATTGATATAGCAACTCCGTAGGAGTGACCTGTCTGTAGCAACGAGGTAGACCGAAGAATCAACAAGCGGGTGATGCGATCTCAACTCCGTAGGAGTGACCTGTCTGTAGCAACGAGATAAACCGAAGACTCAACAAGCAGAATGCCTATAGATCGTTGCTACAGACAGGTCACTCCTACGGAGTTGAGATCACTTCACGCGCTTGTTGATTCTTCGGTTTATTGCGTTCGCGGAAGCGGAAGACGCGCAAGATGAAGTTTGATCTCCGGTGAGACGCTCGACGCGCCCACGTCACTCCATGTTACCGCGGACTTTGGTGGTGGGGTAATTGTGCGTTGCTGAGGACAGGAAAAAAGGGGAGGAGCATGTCCTACTCTGACTACCCTTTTCTAAATCCGCATAGTCCCTGAGTGATGAGACGCCCAGCGTTGACATACATCACCTTATTGCATAGCATCTCGATGCCGCCATCAAGCTGACTCGCGCCACAGGGGATCGGCCGGCGGCGCCACGCACTACTTACAACAGCAGCGGAGGTGACCGTGAGCCCACAATCCGTGAGCGCACTGCCAATAATGATTGGGGTGCTCTGTGTGTTGACGATAGCTTATCGCTATTACAGCGCATTCATCGCAGCCAAGGTCATCGCGTTGGATCCCAACCGCGAAACGCCGGCCCACACGATGTACGACGGGCAGAACTACTACCCGACCAACAAGTGGGTTCTGTTCGGACATCACTTCGCCGCGATCTCCGGCTCCGGACCCCTGGTTGGCCCCGTGCTCGCCGCTCAATTCGGATTCCTCCCCGGCCTCTTGTGGCTCGTCATTGGCGTCGTTCTCGGAGGAGCCGTTCACGACTTCATCATCCTAGCTTCATCGGTCAGGCGAAAAGGCAAGTCGCTCGCGGAAATCGCGCGCACCGAAATCAGTCCGATGTCCGGCCTGGTGACCGGCCTCGCGATTCTATTCATCGTGGTGATCGCATTGAGCGGACTGGGACTCGTCGTGGTCAAGGCGCTCAGCGAAAGCCCGTGGGGTACGTTCACCGTAGGGCTCACGATTCCCATCGCGCTGTTTATGGGTCTCTACATGTATGTTTTTCGAAAGGGGAAGATCCGCGAGGCCACGATCATCGGGGTGATTTTTCTGTTCATCGCGGTCATCCTGGGAGGTAAGATCGCCGATTCATCGCTTGCGGAGAGTTTTACTTTTTCAGAGCGGACGATCACCTACATCCTGGCCTCTTATGGATTCATAGCGTCAGTGCTGCCGGTATGGCTGCTGTTGTGTCCGAGGGACTACATCAGTTCATTTCTCAAGATCGGAACTGTTGCGTTCCTGGTAATCGGCGTCTTGATAGTCGCGCCGACGCTGAAGATGCCGGCGTTGACGCCGTTTGTCGCTGGAGGGGGTCCGATCATTCCGGGCAAGCTCTATCCGTTCGTCTTCATAACGATCGCCTGCGGCGCCATCTCGGGGTTCCATTCGCTCATAAGCTCGGGAACTACGCCGAAGATGCTCAACCGCGAGACCGATGCGCGAATGATCGGCTACGGCGGGATGCTCATGGAAGGACTGGTCGGAGTAGTCGCGCTCATCGCCGCGACGTCGCTGATGCCGGGCGATTACTTCGCGATCAACGTCGATAGGACGAGGACCGATTACGTCCAATTCGTGGAGACGCAAAGCACCGCCGGGTTCGACGTACACGAACAAGATCTTCCGAAGCTGACCGAGGAGACGGGAGAGAAGGAACTTCGAGGCCGCACCGGCGGCGCGGTGACTCTCGCGGTTGGCATCGCGCGGATATTCTCGGGCTTGCCCGGCATGCGCGGACTCATGAAGTACTGGTATCACTTCGCGATCATGTTCGAGGCGCTCTTTATCCTCACGACGATTGACACGGGGACACGTGTCGCTAGATTCATGCTTGGGGAGTTTCTCGGGAGGATGTACAAACCTCTCGAACGCCCCGACTGGCTTCCGGGCGCGGTGATAACTTCCGCGCTCGTAGTGACCGGGTTCACCTATTTCATCCGGACTGGATCGGTGTCTACTATATGGCCCATGTTCGGAATCGCGAATCAACTACTGGCGTCGATAGCCCTCTGCGTTGGAACCAGCGTAATCATCAACAGCGGCCGCGCCAAATACGCATGGGTTACGATCACGCCTTTGGCGTTCGTATCAACCACTACGCTGACGGCCGGATGGCGTTCGATTAATGACAACTTCCTGAAGCTGACTTCGAACCCCACCACTCAATTTCAGGGATACCTCAACACGACGTTGACGGCCATAATGATGACCTGTGTGCTTATCGTGGTTGCGGATTCCCTGCTCAGGTGGAGCAAGGCGTTGCGTCCGCCCGCGGCTCTCATCGAACCCGTGGCCCAGGCGGGCGACTGATTCTGCGGCCGATCGCGACTGTAGCTCGGTCCTGATCTTCTTCATTCAAGACAAACAAGTAGTCGAACCGCTGTCTATGAACGCCTCGCGCCGCCTCGGCGAGCAGCCAGTGTTGCTGGCTCACCGCGCTGTCAGGCACGACTCGGCGCCTGGCCCGGTTTCTTTCAAGGCAAGTAGAAAGCTCGACGTCAAACACGATAGCCACCGTGTTGAAGCCTCGCTGCCGAGCCATTCGAATCAAGGGGCTCCTTGACTCGGCGGTCAAGCTCGTCGCGTCGACCACGGTAAGCCTGCCAAGGTCGAGGCGAAGCTCGACTATATGGTGAAGAATCTCGAAGGCGGCTCGGGAAACGGTTTGATCCGCGGGATCGTCGGAGATCAACGCGCGGCACTCGTCGGATGAGACGACTTGCGTAGGCTTGAAGTGTTTTGCCGCGAACGTGGATTTGCCGCAACCGGCGGGGCCGATGAGAAGCACGAGCGAGTTGCGTGGTATTCGAATCACTTGCCGTGTCAGTGTCCAATACGTAGAGGCTCATCGGATCGACGCGGTCTCATGCCAATGTGCGGCGATACTCTGCGATGTTCTCCATAACGGCGTCGAAGTTCGCGTGATCCTTCCAGACGCCTGCGTACGTCACCCACGGATTGGCGTCCCGCTCTCCGGGGATCGAGACTTGAACCAGTTCGCCGCCCTTAAGACGCGCGGCTGTCTGATCGCGCAACCGCTCCACGGCTTCATCGCGGGAGCATCCCTCGCACTCGATCGCCACCGGATGCGGTGTGCTCGCCCTGTACACGTGCTCGTCGAGGCGCTCCACTAATACCGTCATTTTCATCGGTCGCTCTCCGTAACGAGTCAGTCGCTCGGTTGCTTCTTGTGCCGGCATTATAGCAGCAGAGGCGGGAGACCTCCCAAGTTCGTTTGAATGCGGCTTCCATGCACTAGGTTCCTGACACTGCGTTGGCTAGCCTGGCTGCTAGCGACAACATGAGAAGAGTTCCCGTCAAGAGTGCTGCATGAAGTGTAGGGGCTGACGTTCTATATAAGGATAACGATCTCATCTGGATGGGTTTGACCCGATTAATAACACATATGCCAAAGCCTTCTTCTCAATTTGTGACAGCGTTTCTTTTCCTCCTAATCTGTCTCTCAACCAATGCTCAGGACCAAGAAAATCAGCACGGGGCTTTGTTCCGCATCGAGCAGAACGGCAAGTGGGGTTATATCGACAGACTGGGCAACATTGCGATCGAGCCAAGGTTCGAGGCGGTCGGCGAATTCTCGGAAAGACTTGCCGCGGTTGAGGTAGGCGGTAAATGGGGCTTCATCGATCGGAATGGAAATGTGGTGATCGAACCGCGGTTCTCAGGCGCCTACGAGTTCTCCGAAGGCCTTGCTCGGATTCAAGTCGGCGGCGACAAGTATGGGATGTATGGCAAGTGGGGCTTTATAGACCGCAACGGGGCCATCGTCATTGAACCTCGGTACGGCGAACTGACCGGCGTCGCGGAGACCTCGAATGGTTTTCACGAGGGCCTGGCGATGATCGAGGTCAACTTCCAGAAAGGATTCATCGATAAAGTGGGAAGCGTCATAATCGCGCCGAAGTTTCAGTTCGGCTACCACTTTACCGAAGGGCTCGCCTGTGTATCTGTAGGACTCGATCAGAAGTGGGGCTATATCGATAAGGCAGGCGAATGGATCATTCCTCCGAGGTTCGATCAAGCCAGTCTCTTCTCCGAAGGGCTAGCCCCGGTAGCGCTCAACGGCGTCTGCGGCTTCACCGACCGAAGAGGAAATCTCAAACTCATTCCTCCATTCAAGAGGTCCGCTGATTGTGC
>JAHFUG010000656.1 GCA_023265195.1 Blastocatellia bacterium
CCGGTTGATCCATCAAGCCGGCTCCGACGATGCTCACCTTCGCTACGTCTTCATCGGCCGTCACCCCCTCGGCCCCGAGTTCTTTCGCGATGCTTTCGAGCGCCTCCTTGGCCGACGGCATGTCATCACGTCGGACGGTGAACGTGATGTCGTTGACCGATCGATCTTCGTGAAAAGCTTGAATGATCATGTCGACGTTCACTCGTCTGCCGGCCAGCGCGCCGAAGATCACGCCGGCCACGCCCGGTTTGTCGGGGACCTTGAATATGGCGAGCCGGGCTTGATCGCGGTCGACTACAACCCCGCTAACCGGTCTGTGAATTTCCATCTCGTCGGCTCCTATCAAAACTGTTCCTTCGTGCTCGCTGTCAAACGTGTTTCTCACTCTCACTCTGAGCTTGTTTTTCCGGGCCAACTCGACTGCCCGCGGATGAAGCACCTGGGCTCCAACGCGGGCCATCTCGAGCATCTCTTCATAAGAAATCCGGTCGAGCAGATGGGCCGAAGCAACCAGATTTGGATCGGCTGAGTAGATCCCGCTGACGTCGGTGTAGATATCGCAGGTCTCCGCGCCAAGCGCCGCCGCGAGCGCGACCGCCGTCGTGTCCGATCCTCCCCGGCCAAGCGTCGTCACGTCGCCTTCGGACGTAATGCCCTGGAACCCCGCGGCGATGACAATGAAGCCCTCGTCGAGATACCGGGTAATCCGTTCCGTGTTTATATCGACGATCCGCGCGGCCGAATGAACGCTCTCGGTGAGGATTCCAATCTGCGGACCGGTAAGCGAGACCGCTCGAAGACCCATCTCGCCCAACGCCATCGCCACCAAAGCGGCTGAAATCTGTTCTCCCGTCGCAAGCAACGCGTCCATCTCGCGGGCTTCGGGCTTCGCGCTCGTTTGTCTGGCGAGCTTGACCAGGTAATCCGTCGTATCGCCCATTGCCGATATGACGGCTACGACGCCGGAGGCTTCGGCCGCGCGCGCGATTATCGCGGCGGCGTTTTTGATTCGCGCCACGGACTTGACCGAAGTGCCGCCGAACTTTTGAACTATCATGATGCCTGCTCGAAGACTCTCAAGGCGACGCCAATCCGGCGCGTGGTCGGCTGCGATTCAATTTCGCGGAGCGCGCGAGCGAAGCTTCGTTCGCTAGTCTTATGCGTGAGCAATACAATCGTGGCGGCCCCGCCGGCGGTCACTCCTCTTTGCAGGATACTGTTGAGGCTCACATTATGAGCGCCGAACGCGTGCCCGAGATTTCCGATTACGCCGGGCGTATCCGTAGCCTCCAGCCGAAGATAAAACGCGCTCTCGCAGTCTTCAATCGAACACGCCTGAGACCGCTTGGAATCGATCGCGGGTTGAAAGTAAGGCGCGAAGTCCGGCAGCCGCAACGCGCTGGCCAGATTGATGACGTCGCCGACCACGGCGCTGGCCGTCGGCATTTGGCCCGCGCCCGGGCCGAGCAGCATCACCTCGCCGACCGCGCTGCCGCTGATGAAGATCGCATTATTGGAGCCTTCGACCGACGCGAGAGGATGGCGGGCGGGCACGAGCATCGGATGAGCGCGGACGTCGAGACCGCCCGCGCGCCTCTGGGCGAGACCTATCATCTTGATCTTGTAGCCGAACTCCCGCGCTACGGAGATGTCGCTATCGGTTATCCCGGTGATTCCTTGCTTGTAAACCGATTCAACGTCGACGAAGCTTCCGAACGCAAGCGACGCCAGTATCGTCGTCTTGTAAGCGACGTCGAATCCTTCAACGTCGTCTCTTGGGTCGGCTTCGGCGAATCCAAGGCGCTGCGCTTCGGCGAGCGCGGCGTCGAAGCCGGCGCCGCGCTGTTCCATTGAGGTCAGAATGTAGTTCGTCGTGCCGTTCAGTATGCCGGCGACTCTGGAAATCCGGTTTGCCTGGAGTCCGCGCTGAAGGGTCGAGATGAGCGGAATGCCGCCGCCGACGGCCGCTTCGAAGAGGACGGTTACGTTGTTGCGATGGGCCAACTCGAAAATCTCCGAGCCGTGCTTTGCGATGAGTTCCTTGTTTGCGGTGACGACGTGTTTGCCGCGTTCGATCCCGGTCTTGATCAGTTCGTATATGGTATCGACTCCGCCGGCCACCTCGACCAGTATCTCGACTTCCGGATCGTCAATGATGTCAAACGGACGATCGGTCACTCGAACGCGAGCCAGGTCGACGTCACGAGGTTTGGAAGCATCGCGCACGGCGGCCCACTTCACGCGGAAGCGGGCATCATCGGCCAGCAGCTTTGCGACTCCCGAGCCCACTGTTCCGAGTCCTAGTATTCCAACCGTAATCTTCGCCATCGATTGCTAACTCCAGTCAGCGTATCGAGACTGAGCCTGTTGCTGACGCTGAATCTCTTCCAGCAATGTCTCGGGTGCAAACTCGACGCCTGCTATGCCGAGCGTCGTCGAAATCGAGCCGGCTATTCGCGCCGCCAGCATGGAGCGGTCAGGCTCGCGCAGCTCGAAGCGCCGTTTCAGGAAGGTTTCGACGGCGCGCACTTCTTTTGTCGAGAGCCGTCTTGTATCGGCCTTCAATGCGGCTACTCCCGCTTGTTCGAACTTGGCCGTTTCGATCTCGGAGATTCTCACGATTTCGTCCAGCGACGGGGCCTCGGTCGCGCGTTCTTTCACGACGACCGTGCCGGCGACGAAATCGCCGACTCGCTTGGAACGGGCGCTGAAAATTATCGACACCACGCCGATCGCATAAGACGGAGCGGGCATGAAATCAATCACGAGTCGAAGGATGTTTCTGACGAAGACCTCGAAGAATCGGACGGGACGACCATCTTCGCGCACGACTCTTAGCCGCATTATGCGTTTACCGGGAGTCTGTCCGCTCCAAAGGGTTTCGAAGGCGGCGAAGTAGCCCCAATAGAGCCCGAAGACCGCCAGTATGAAAGAGGCCGCGATCCAGCCGGTCATGCGGTCGAATAGTTTCCACTTCGTAAGCCAGGC
>JAHFUG010000657.1 GCA_023265195.1 Blastocatellia bacterium
AGTGCGGGGTTCGGAGTTCGGAGTTCGGAGTGCCGGATCAGGCGGTGGTCCACGGAAACGCGAAGAGAATTCTCGTAACGATCGGCATAAACGACTAGGCTTTTTCGCGGACGGCGCCGCAAAAAAGTGGCCCTTGGGGCAACAGATTCGACCGCGCAGTCCGCGAAAAAGCGCTATCAGCTTTCAGCCGTCAGCAATCAGCTAGCGGTCAGCTTTGGGCTTAGTCCGGGAGCATGCGTTTGACTTCGACGACGCGGTGAGCCGTTTTCCGGCTCGGTCTTGAAGGCCAGCGCGTTTTAGAGCCGCAAGAAAGCACATACAGTAAAAATCGCAAGAAGGGGTTTCTCGCTTCATTCGTGGGCTGGGAAGCGCCATCGCGTCGCGAGTCGCCGAAACTAGTATCAGCAGTGAACGCGATGATATAATTTCGCATCGCAACACAAGCACTCCCCAATAAGGAACCAGACCGAATGATAAAACGAATGGCCGCCGCAACAGGGCTCCTGGCGCTTTTCTTGGGAGCGATTCCTTTCTCATCTCACGACTACGCGTCAGTAGCCTCAGCTCAATCCGAAGAGGGATCGAGCATAGACATATTGCGGTACAAGATTAACGCGGAATTGCTGCCTGACTCCCACACCCTGAAAGCCCAAACCATCGTGACCTTCAAGACCGCTAAACAGACTCAGTCCGCGGTGCTGGAGATGAACGGCTCGCTTGCGATCACAAGCGTGAAGGGGCCCGACGGCAAGACCGAGCTTCAGTTCATTCAGGACAGGGTCAATGAGCTGAATGTGAAGATCAATCTTGGCCAGTTGTACCAGGCTGGCGCGGAGATAACGCTTACTTTTGAGTACGCCGGTCCGCTGGCTACGCCCGAAGGCGGCCCTATCCCCGATAAGAGACTTGCATACGTTGGTCCGGAAGGTTCCTATCTGTTTTATTCAGCCAGATGGTTTCCATTTCACGGATACGGCGCGGACCGCGCAACGGCCGACATAAGCGTTACGGTTCCAGCGAACTGGACGGTCTCCGGCCACAGTGACAACCCTGTTTCTCCATCGCCGGTTAAGGACGGCAAACGAACTTTCAATTTTGTTGAATCGAAGCCGGTGCTTCCAGGCTCGATCGCGGCCGGGCAATTCATCACGCGAACCGTGAACTCGGGAGGAGTGCAGATCGAGTTGAACGTCCTGCCGGGAAGCGAAGGCCGGGTCGAAGAGTATGGAAAAGAGATCGCCCAAGCCTTGCAATTCTACAGTGGCAAGTTCGGCCCCTACGCATATGGTCCACGGTACGTGGTCGCCGAGATCGACGAGGACACGGTGGAGACGATCTCCGGACCCGGCATCGCGTTTCTCTCGCACAGAATGCTCGTGTCGGAGAAGCCCTTGCGAATCGAGGATATCGCGAGAGAGGTTGCGTATCAATGGTGGGGATTGTCGGTTGGGCTGAAGCGGTTTGACGATGCGTGGCTGTCGCAGGGTCTTTCCCAGTACTCGTCGGTTTTGTATAGGGAGTCTCAAGAAAGCGCGGCGGAGTTTCATGACGCTTTGGCTGAAGTGATGGAGTTGGCTCTGGCCTTCGAGCAGGATTCATCGATAACGCGGGCGCCTTCTCAACTGAACGACCAGTCGCCCGCTTATCGCTCAGTCGTGTTTTACAAAGGGGCTTATGTGTATCACATGCTTCGGGGCACGATAGGCGACGAAAAGTTCTTCAATCTGCTCAAGACCTATTACGCTGCTTTTAGCGGCAAGAACGCCGGAATAGACGATTTCGAAGCCCTCGCGGACAAGGTGTTTGGCAAGAACTTGCGGGGGTTCTTTGGACTGTGGGTCGACTCGACTGGCGTGCCTGAATTCAGATCGGACTATTCGATTATCAGAACGAAGGAAGGTAAGTTCAAGGTTCGCGGAACCGTCAGACAGAACATGGACTCGTTCCGCGGCCCGGTCGAGATCGAGTTGGAGTCGGAGGGCGGACGGAACGTTAGAACCACCGTCGATCTCAGCGGCACTTCTCAAGACTTCGAGATTTCTTCGGACGGGAAGCCGCTCGACGTGGTGGTCGATCCCGACAACCGATACCTTCGAATATCCGACGCCATTCGAGTTTCCGTCATAGTGCGCCGGGGCATTCAACACTTCCAGCGTGAAGAGTACGCGGAGGCTATGGAGCAATTCACGGCCGCCCGAAAGCTCAACTCTCGTTCTTCCTGGGCGTGGTACAACATCGGGCTCCTGAATCTGGAGCAGCGAAATTGGACCGAGGCCATCGAGTCGTTCAGTCAGGCGCTGAGCGGGGACATGGATCCAAGCTGGATCGAAGTCTGGTCTTACATACGGCGCGGAAACGCTTACGACGCTAATGGTAATCGAGACAGGGCGGTAGCCGAGTACAAGAAAGCTCAGGAGAGCGGCAAGGATTATGACGGCGCCCAAAAGGCGGTCGAGAAGTACCTGGCTCAGCCTTATAAGCGCGAGCGGGGCGTCTCTCACAGCGGCTGAACGCAATGGTTGGCGGCTGCTCGAAAGCCGTCCAGGTTTGTTCCCGTCAGGTTCGATTGGTGTTTGGGTGAAACCTTCCCGAGGGCTCGCTCGTCTTGAACACAGGGCCGGCCGTCGGCCTGCTTCCTCCGCCCGGTTTCATTTGACTGACAAGCTGGAGAGTTATGGGCCGTACCCTGGGAATAGTCCAGCCCCACGAAGCGATCAGTGTCGCCGAGCAGATTTATCTGATCCAGTGGCACGCTGGAAGAGAGGGCGTCGACATCAGCGGTTTCGCGGGCTCGGACGATCTTCTGCTCGAGGAAAACTCGTCCACCACGGCGCTCATGGACTCGATCGCGAGTGGAGAAATTGACTCGATAGTATTCGTGGATGCTATAGCGGAAAAGCTTCCTGCCTGCATCAGAGCGCTTTGTCGTAAGCGCGGCTGCAAAGTGCTGATCGTCGATCGCTACAAGGCGGGCCTCGGCGTCGCATA
>JAHFUG010000314.1 GCA_023265195.1 Blastocatellia bacterium
TTCCTTTTCGCAAAGCCCACCCACGGGAGAGACCGTGTGAAAACTCCGAGAATCCCACCAACGCAGTTGGTGGATGGTTCAGACACAGCCTACAAAGGGCGCACGCCGGACTCCCGTTTTTCTTTCCCTCTCTGCCTCGCGTCGCGAGGAGAGAAAAGAAGACAACGAGGGGGCCGCAGGCAGCTTTGCTTGTGGGCTGTATATGCGCCGCCGCGGCGAGAGCAGTGCGAGGGCTTCCAAGCTGACCGATGATTCCGCCCGCGAGCGCTCCGAGCGGCAACGCGATTACACGTAGAACGTTCACCGTAGAGCTTACGCGGCCAAGTAATCGGTCGGCTACGAAGGATTGGCGCAAACTTGCGCCGCTGACAAACGCGATCGTCATCAATCCATCGCCCATCATCTGAGCGGTTATCAGGTATAGCGTAGCCAGCGAGGCGGGGCCGTGGGCGAGTGGAACCAGCAACTGAAACGCGCCTCCCAGCCCGAACCCGAGAATAAGCGTGGGCTTCGACCCGAATCGCCTTAGCGCCGGGCCGGCGAAGACCGAGCCGGCGAAGCGAACTCGCCCTCCGGCTCGCGAGACAGCGGGTGCGAACGATCTCATTTTACCGGGCTTGAACCGCGCATAAGCGCCGCACGCCCTTTCGTCTTCATCCCAGCATTTTGAGACGCCGCCTATTCTCCTTAGAACTAGTTTGCCCGGCGGAAGTTTCTTGCCTGCAACGGGCCATTGTCTGGGTGAGAGACGTTCAGAGTTCGGCCTTTAGGCTGCGGCGCGCTGAAGCGTGCTTTGGCGCTAATGAATGTGCGGGACGGTCATTCAACCAATCTCGCGGCAAGCTCTTCGTCGCTCACCGCCGGCGAAAGACAGGCGTAGTTCCTGCACACGTACGCCGTAGCTTTGCCGCCGACGGCGCGCTTCTCCTTCAAGAGCATTATGGACTCGGCGGCGGCGCCGCTGTTTCCATCATCAAGCGCCACGACTTTATTCGGGAAGAATCGAGAGTAAATCGTTTGAAGAAACGATCGAACCTCGTGCGACGAAGGATCGCCGATGATCGCGATCTCCTTGGGCTCCGACAGATAGAAATCGAGCCCGCCGAGCATATAGCCGAAGGCGCTCGGAAACCGCTCCATTACCTCGCGCATCATTCTTAGCACCGCAACCGCGCGCCTTTGATACTTATCGTCCCCGGTCAAAAGCGAGAGCTTCAGCAGCGCGAGAGAAGCCACCGAGTTGCCGGAAGGCGTCGCATTGTCAAAGAACTCCTTCATCCGGGTTATCAGTTCTTCATGATCGTTCGACGTGAAGAAGAATCCCGCGTCGGACTCATCCCAGAAGTGCTCGATCATCGAGTCGGCAAGTTCGCGCGCGCGGTCGAAGTAGCGTATGTCGAACGTAGTTTCATATACGGCGATGAGCGCCTCGATCACATAGGCGTAGTCCTCGATGTAGGCGTTCAGTTTGGCTCGTCCGTCCTTGCAGGTTCTGAGGAGCCGGCCGTTTTTACACAAACAGTCCAGGATGAATTCGGCGTTCCTCACCGCGACGGCGCGATAGTCGTCTCGCCCCAGTACGTTCGCGGCCTCGGCGAATGCGGTGAGCATCAAGCCGTTCCAGGCGGCGAGGATCTTGTCGTCTCGGCCCGGCCGGACCCGTTCTTCGCGGACATGAAACAACTTCTTCTTTCCCGCACTGATCAGTTTTTGAAGCTGGCCGGGCTCCATTCCGCGAATTCGAGCCGCTTCCTCGCATGGGACGGGAGTGTGCAGGATCGACGCGGCGCCTTCGAAATTACCGTCCTCGGTTACATCGAAGTAATCCGCGAAGACCGGCCCATCGTCCTCGCCCAGCGTGCTTATGATCTCGTCCCGCGTCCAAACGTAGAACTTGCCTTCCTCGCCTTCGCTATCGGCGTCTTCGGACGAATAAAAGCCGCCCGACCGGTCGGTCAAATCCCTGATCACATATTCGAGGGTCTCTTCCGCGATCCTCCGATAAAGCGGATCGCCCGTCGCCTGATATGCGTAGAGGTACGCGCGCGCAAGCAGGGCGTTGTCGTAGAGCATTTTCTCAAAATGAGGGACCAGCCAATGGGCGTCGACCGAATAACGGTGAAAGCCGCCTCCTAGCTGATCGTACATTCCACCAGCCGCCATCTTTCGCAGGGTCAGCTCCGCCATTTCAAGCGGCGCGGCAGTGTGTGTCCTAACGTGCTGGCGGAGGAGAAACATCAGGCTCATCGAAGGCGGAAACTTCGGGGCCCCGCCAAAGCCGCCCTCCGACCGGTCAAAGTTTCTCACCAGTCCAAGGTACGCCTGGTCGAGCACGTTCGGAGTAAGCATTTCAGCGGAGCTACGGAAGCGATTCGAGTTCCGGATTTCATCGGTTATCGCCGTTGCGCTGTTCGTGACTTCGTCTCTCTTTGTCTTATAAGCGTCGGCGATGGCCAGCAATATCCTTGGGAATCCGGGCATGCCTTTGTGATCGGCGGGGGGATAGTAAGTGCCTCCATAAAATGGCTTCAAATCCGGCGTTAGAAACACCGTGAGCGGCCAGCCTCCGTGGCCCGTCATCATTTGCACCGCTCCCATGTAAATCGCGTCGACGTCGGGCCTCTCTTCGCGATCCACCTTGATCGAAATAAAGTTCTCGTTCATCAGGCCCGCGATCTGTTCATCTTCGAAAGACTCGTGCTCCATCACGTGGCACCAGTGGCAGGCCGAGTACCCTATCGACAAGAGAATTGGCTTATCTTCGACGCGGGAGCGTTCAATCGCTTCGGCGCACCAGGGATACCAGTTCACGGGATTATGCGCGTGCTGGACTAGATACGGACTGGTTTCGTCGATCAGCTTGTTTGTGTGCTTGTGTTTTGACATTGTTTTCTCGATGAGCGGGAGTCCCTTTCCCCAATCCCAGTTCCACGGCAACTGCTTGTTGGTGGTTTTGCGGCTATTTGGCCCGGTATCTTTTGAGCTTTCCCGGGTTCACGACTACGTCTCGCTTGCGTCGTGCTTTTCCGGCTGCTCATTCACAGCGCGGCGAGAATCATCTTCTGGCCGGAGAATGACTGACCGTCCGGCGAGTTGCTATAGAACAGAATGCCTTCTTCCCTGCCTAATATCGAACTGTCTATCCAGACGATATGGAGCTTGCCCTGGCTGTCGAACACCATAGCCGGGCTGTGACCTCTCCCTCGGCGATTGTCCGCGTGCGACACCTGCGCCGGCCTGGAAAACGTCAGGCCTCTATCGCTCGAGCGCGCCAGGAATACTTGTTGATTCGAGCCGGCGTCATCTTGATAGGCGAGAAACACCCGATCGCTGTACGTGGCAAGGACAGGCTTATGAATGTCCGCGCCGGGGGAAGCCGTTACGTTGAGAGGGATCGAAAAAGAGGCGCCGCCGTTCGTCGACCGCGAGTAAAATGCTTGATTTCCGCCGGCGCTATCGTCTACCCAGGTCACGTGTAGTCCGTTCGTTCCGTCCGAGGCGATGTGGGCTTCCGTGGCGCGGCCGGGCGCTCTCGACACCGGAGCCGGGACGGAGAAGGTAACGCCGCCGTTGGTGGACCTCGCGAACATGATCGCGCCGGCGCCCACCGCCGTGTCTTCCCAGACGACGTTGATCGCGTCGGATGAATCGATCGCGATTTCGGGGTTGAAAGCGCCGTCCGAGTTTCGCGAGATCGTTATCGGCGCGCCAAAGCTGAAGTCGAAGCTCGAGTAATGAACGAACGTCACATGCCTTCCGCCGTTCGCCGTATCCCCCCAGACCACATTCACGGTTCCCGTCGAAGCCAGCGCCACCCTCGGTGAGAAAGACCCGATATTGCCCGATCCGAGACTAACCGGATCTCTGAAGTTGGTCCGCTTCTTCGAGAAAATCATCTGCGCTTGAGTGACACCCGAAGAGTCATCGTGGTACACCACGAATACTTTTGGTTTGCCTGCCTTAGTCACCGCGGCGGACGGGCCAAACGCTTCGCCCGGCGAGTTGGATAGATTCAAGGTCTTGGGCAGATTATCGAACGTCGCGCCGCCGTCAGAGGAGATGGTAAAGAATATCTGGCTGTGGGGAGTGGTGTTCGGGCTGGTCGCCGCCGACATGAAGAGATAAAGCGAGTCGTTCCGATCTATGTCGATGGCGGGGGCTCGCTGGGCGCCAATATCTCCGCCGGGAAACTGGGCCGCCGCCTTTCGCGCAAGGCCATCGTCAACCGCAACGCTCGCAACCAGCGCGGCCAATACAAGTAAGAACCCGGTTCTGTTTTTCATGCCTCGCTCGCCTTTTAATGTGGGCATTTCGGGGAGACTCATCAGCGTGGATGTTACATGTTCGGATGGATTGATTCAACCGATTGATGAAGGGATATTGATGATTGATGATTGCGAAATGCGAGTTGCAATCATCAATCATCAATCATCAATCATCAATCCCCTTATGGAGTAGGCGGCTTCAGCTTATAGTCGCTATCGATTTTGTACTTTTTGTATTCGCTGTAGTCGGTCGTCATGCTGCGGTTGAATTTAGCCAGCAGGAATATCCTGGCCGCGAGGTTGGCTTCAGCATGCGAGGGCAGCCAAAGCTCCCCGCCGATCTTCTCCTGTTCAAACGCAAACGCGGTTGACGGAAGGATCGACGCCAGTAGCCCGCCGCCGACCTTGAACGAATCAGTTAGCCGCGCTTCCAGCCTCGCAATTTGTCTCGCCTGTTCATCCACCCACATAGTTCCCGCGAGCTTGCTCACAATGCTCTCGACCCTGTTGCTGGGCTTGAATCCCTTGCGGGGCTCGAAGTCGAACGCGATTACCTCGTGGCCGCGAAACATCTCGCGGCGGATCGACGTGATCTCGCTGACTCGCAAGAAGCTCAAGATCGTTACTCGTTCGTTGTCGTCTTCCTCGCCGCGCTCCTTGGCGCGATCTTTTCGTTTCTTCCTCTTCTCCTCGCGCTTTTGGATATCTTCGATTTCCTTTTGAATTCGGCGGTCTTCCTTTTCGAGTTCGGACGCGGATAGTTCCTTGTTTCCGTTTTTGACCAGACGCCGAACGAACGAGCTGCCTACCGGAGTGACCTCGTACACGTGAGTCTCGGACTCTTTCACTTTCCCATCGCGATCCAGTTTTCGCTCTGTTTCGGTTTCGAGAAACGTGTAATGTTGGCGGAGCTCTTCTATGCGCTCCTGATTGGCGACGAGCGACTTCATCAGCGGTTCAACGTCCGATGGCAAGGACGCGCCTTCCGCTTTGGGGTACAGGAACTGACTTTCTTCTATCGCGCGATTGTGCTCGACGGTCGCCGCCACGGCCGTCATTTCAGTCGCGCCTCGTTTAACCCGAACAGAGAAGGGCTCCATCACGCCGTCTGACGCCCGGTAGTCGGCAAAGAAGACGGCCTCTCTTCCTTCGGACGTGTCTCGCTCCAGCTTGACCAACGAACCGTCTTTCGCGTCGAAGAACAGCTTGACGCTGACGCCGTTCAGTTGCAGTTCGACGAAGTTCGTTGAGCGGCCCTCGACGTCCGCGGAACCCGAAGCAACGGGAATTATTCGGTCGTGTGAGAGGTTTCGAAGGCGGTTGTTGAGTATTATCGCAAGCAGGCGGAGGCTTTTGGCTTCGGAACCCAACAAGGTGCGCAGTCCCGCCGCATCCTTTCGCCATGCCGATTTGCCGTTGTAGCAATCGATGACGCGATTGCCTCCGATTTCAACTTCGATTCGAAGGCGGTCCGGCTTTGCCGTAACGTACTGGAACGAGCCGGAGCTGGCGCCGGCCAGCGTTCCGGTCATAACGGTGCTCTTTATTCGCTCGACCGCGCTTCCGCCAGAAGACTTCTTATAACGGTCGATGATCTTGCCCGGCGATTCGGCGGCGGCTCCTGCCACCGCCGTCATCGCGAGAATGCACACTGAGAGAGCCGCTTTTTTCACCGCTTTGTTCCTCCTGAAAGATAGAATAGTGGAGTCTTGCCGCTGAATCGAGCCGGAACGAATTGTGATTTGCCGGGGCTGCGTTGAGTTGCACCGGAATTGACGTGAGACCGGGCAATAAAGATAATGTCCCTCTCTGCATAAAAAAATCACTTTGTGTAATTCAAATATTGAAGAGGGCCATAAATATGTCCAATGATTCGGTTCGACGAGCGCTTGCTCGAAAGTGCGCCGCCTCCGTGATCCTCGTGGGAGTCGTTTTACTTGCTGCGTGTGGAGGCGGCTCCGAGAATGCAAAGACGAGAATTTCCGCCGGAAGCGTGACAGCCGAAGACGTCGAACGAGATTTGAAGTTTGACGCCCGAGTCAGCGACTTTGAAACCGAAGGCAACAAGCTGGTGGTCAATGTAAACGAGCACTGGATGTCGTCTCCAGCGGGCATGCAACAGACGGCGGTAAAGCGCTGGCTCTCCCGCTGGCAGGCCGCGAAGGCGGGGAACGGCGGAAACGCTCCGAACGACGCGAAGGTCGAGGTTCGTTTCGGCGGCAAACCGATTCTGACCGCGGCCGAAGATGGCGTAAGCGTTTTGGCCAAGGCTAACTCGGACGAGGCGAAGTAGCGCGGACTTAGTCGGTCACTTTCAGCATCGCTCGAGATATGGCCGATCGTTCCGCGAAAACGGGGACACGGGTCTACCTCGGACACTTCGTCTCAAGAGTAATGGTGCTTTGAATGGCGAAGCCCGGATGGGACAGTTCGAGTTGGGCTGGCCTGGCCCCGAACGGGATCGGCCACGTCAAGCCAAATCATTATCTGGAGATTGCCAGGACTGTCTGGCGCAATCGCGATCAACTGCCGTTTGCCTGGCGGATACTGACCAAAGGCGTATGCGATGGCTGCGCCCTGGGAACGAGCGGCGTTCATGACTTCACGCTGGACGGAGTGCACCTGTGCATGGTGCGGTTGGATCTGATGCGGCTCAACACCATGCCGGCGCTCGACGTCACGCGGCTCCTCGACGTCGAACGGCTCTCGCGAATGAGCGCTTTTCAATTGAGAGACCTGGGCAGGCTGCCGTTTCCGATGATTCGCGGGCGGGGCGAACGCGGATTCACCCGATCGAGTTGGGAAGAAGCAATTAACCTGATCGCGGACCGGATGACTTCAACAGACCCGCGCCGCCTGGCTTTTTATCTGACATCGCGCGGACTGACGAACGAGACGTACTATGTCGCGCAGAAAGCGGCCCGATTCCTGGGAACCAACAACATCGACAACTCGTCGCGCATTTGTCATTCGCCGTCCACGGTGGCGATGAAGAAGTCTCTTGGCGTGGCCGCCTCGACCTGCTCGTATAAGGACTGGCTCGGTTCCGACCTGCTGGTGCTGTTCGGGAGCAATACGCCGAACAATCAGCCGGTCACGATGAAGTACATCTATCAGGCCAAGAAGCGCGGCGCTCGAGTCGCCGTCATCAATCCCTATCGCGAGCCGGGACTCGAGCGGTACTGGATCCCTTCGGTCGCCGAAAGCGCTCTGTTCGGCACTCGGATAACCGACGAATTCTTTCAGGTGCACACGGGCGGGGACAAGGCGTTTATCGCGGGCGTGATCAAGAGCCTCTTGGAGCATGACTGGATTGACCGGAAGTTCATTGGCGAATACACGCGCGGTTTCGATGAGTTGACGGCGTCGCTTGCCGGCGCGGCTTGGGAAATGCTCGAACGCGAGTCCGGCGCAAGCCGCGATGATATGCTCCGCTTCGCCCGTCTGCTCTCCGAATCGCGCACGGCGGTATTCGTCTGGTCTATGGGAATAACTCAGCACAGCGATGGCGTTGCAACCGTTCGCGCGATCGTTGACCTCGCTCTCGCGCGTGGCTATTTTGGGAAACCAAACGCGGGCCTGATGCCGATACGAGGGCATTCGGGGGTTCAGGGAGGAGCGGAAGCTGGAGCGGCTCCGAATCAATTGCCGGGCGGCGTTCCCGTCGGCGAAGAGGGCTCGAAGCAATTCCGCGGTCTCTGGGGTTTCGACGCGCCGGAATGGCCTGGGCTGAATTGTGTCGAGATGATCGAGGCCGCCCATGACGGAGACATCGATCTGTTCTATCAAGCCGGCGGGAATTTCCTCGAGACATTGCCCGATCCTGACTACGTTCGTGAGGCCGTTGGGCGAATCCCACTGCGGGTGCATCAAGACATAGTAGTCAATCCGCAGATGCTGGTTGATCCCGCCGAAGCGGTTCTCTTGCTCCCGGCTACAACACGCTACGAGCAGCCAGGCGGGTGCACCGAGACGACAACCGAGAGAAGAATCCTGTTCAGCCCGGAGATTCCCGGCCGCAGGATTGGCGAGGCAAGGCCGGAGTGGGAGACGTTGATGACCCTGGCTCAGAGAACCTTGCCCGATCTCGCCCACTTGATTCACTTCGACGATGCACAGGCGATTCGCGAAGAAATCGCGCGTTGCGTCCCGGCGTACGATGGGATTCAGAGTCTCAGGGTGGCGGGCGATCAGGTTCAATGGGGCGGCGAGCGGTTGTGCGAGAGTCTATCCGATGATGGAAGGCCGGTTCCCCTGTTCCCGACCGCCGACGGCCGCGCGAGCTTCTCGGAGTTGAGAATAGAACCGCGGGGCGGGGAAGGGAAGCTTCGACTTTCAACCCGGCGAGGAAAGCAATTCAATAGCATGGTGCATGGATTCCGTGATCCGCTGACGGGCGCGAGCCGCGACAGTGTGCTGATGAACGAAGCGGACGCCAAGACGCTGGGCCTCGAGGACGGCGACGCCGTCCTGATTCGAAGCGCGGCTGGTGAAATGAGCGGGCGTTGTTTTGTTTCAGAGATCTCAGCGGGCGACGTTCAGGTGCACTGGCCGGAAGGCAACTCGCTGATCGCTCGCGGCGTGCGCGAACCTGAAAGCGGAATACCCGATTTCAATACAACCGTCGAGATACTTCGATTGAAGAAGAACTAGCCAGGGCTCTACTTGATATACCGAGTGCGGAGTTCGGAGTTCGGAGTTCGGAGTTCGGAGTTCGGGGTTCGGAGTTCGGAGTGCGGGGTTCGGAGTTCGGAGTTCGGAGTTCGGGGT
>JAHFUG010000050.1 GCA_023265195.1 Blastocatellia bacterium
TTGGGGGTATTCGAGGGAATCAAGCAGCCTCTGATGTAGGCTGGAATTGAACCATCCCCCCTAACCTGCCTTAAACATCGATTCAAACTTCCAATCAACTGGATGTGCAGGCTCGAGAGCGCCTCTCATCCAACGCAAATCTATAAGTGAGGTGCATCATGACCAACGCAATTACGGACAGGAAAGTCACTATCATTGGAGCCGGTCTGGGCGGATGCCTTTTGGCCATCTACCTGGCGAAACGTGGATTCGAGGTTGAAGTCTACGAGCGGCGCGGCGACTCGCGATGTGAATCCGCCGAAAGCGGCCGTTCGATAAATATGACCCTCGCCGAGCGGGGACTGCGCGCCCTGGAAGCCGCCGGAGCCCTCGATGAAGTGCTGAAGGTGACGGTCCCCGTCAAAGGCCGAATGGTTCACGCGGTGGACGGCTCGCGGATATACCAGCCTTACGGCAAGGATGACCATGAGATTCTCCACGCGATAATGCGCGGCGACTTGAATACGACGTTGCTCAACATCGCGGAGAGCTACCCGAACGTAAAAACATTTTTCAAGACGAGATGCGTGTCGATCGGCAACCGAATGGGCGAAGCTGAATTCAGCGACGAGGTCACCGGCCGGCAATTCACGATCGACGCGAACCGAATCATAGGCGCCGACGGAACCTTCTCCACGGTGCGGCAGCAGATGCCTCGGCTCAACTATCGCCAGGAATTCCTGGATCACGGATACAAAGAGCTGCGGATACCGCCGGGCCCGGCTCGAGCCTTCAACGTCAAGGAAAACGCGTTGCACGTATGGCCCCGAGGCGACCGGTTGCTGATAGCGATCCCCAATCGCGACCATTCGTTTACTTGCACGTGTGTACTTCCGTATGAAGGCGATCCAAGCTTCGAATCAATCAAAACTCCGCGTGACGCCGTGGAGTTCTTCAAGTCATACTTCCCGGACGCGCTCCCCTTGATACCCGATCTCGGCGCCGCCTTCACGGCCAACAAGCCGGCGAACTTCATCACTACCTATACGAGCCCGTGGTACTGCGGAGACAGAATCGTATTGCTCGGCGATGCGTGCCATTCGGTGCTTCCTTTTTATGGACAGGGCATGAACGCGGCGTTCGAAGACTGTCTCGTGTTGAGCGAGTGCATCGACCGCCACGGCGCGGACTGGGAAGGCGCGTTCAAGGAATTTCAAATGGCTCGAAAGCCTAACACCGATGTTCTAGCCGAACTCTCGAAAGAGAACTTCGTCGTGCTTTGCAAAAAGGCCAAGTCGCCGCTCTTCATCGCCTACAAGAAACTAGACACGCTTCTAAGCAAATTGTTGCCCCGCGTCTGGGTGCCTCTGTACACGATGATCTCGCACACCTCCATGCCATACAAGGAGGCGGTCGACCGCTCCAGGAGACAGGAGCGAATCGCCAAACTGCTCGGCATGAACGTAGCGATCCTGATCATTGCCGCGGCGATAATGGCCGCCAAGCTGGTTTCTACAATTGCTTCGAAACTCCAGGGTCACCTTGGTTCGGGGCTTCTCGATCCGCCTCAGGTCTATCGTCCCGCCATCGTACGCGAAGAGCCGATGTCGGGAGACTGAGGGGAAGGGGGAGTGCGGGGTGCGGAGTGCGGAGTGCGGAGTTCGGGGTTCGGAGTTCGGGGTGCGGGACGGGGAGTGCGGAGTTCGGGGTGCGGGGTGCGGAGTTCGGAGTTCGGAGTTCGGAGTTCGGAGTTCGGGGTGCGGAGTTCGGAGTTCGGAGTTCGGAGTGCTCAGGTTTAGCTTGTGCCGCATCAGCTTAGCTTGTGCCGCATCTCCGTAGGAGAGACCTGTCTGTAGATACGGGCGATGACCACCGCTGCCGCTTCCGTTAGGGGGCGTAGCTCCGTTAGGAGCGACCCTTCTTCCGCCGCGGGGGCTGCTCCTAACGTCGCTAAGACAGATTCACCGGCTCTGACTACAGATAGGCCGTCTCTACGAGACTAACTACTCTCACTCAGAGACTCTGGCGTTGAATCATAGCCAAATCGCTCTGACGACATGGCCAGCTTCGATAGCAAACATACTTTAGGACACTACTACTTCGCTGGAAACGAGAACGGAATTTCTGTTATGGCCGGCATAAGACGCCTTAACGGAGAGGACCGGATCACGCGAAGAGTTCTTGAGAGGAAAAGGAGCGACTATGCAACTAATGCTTTTCTTGCTGCGGGCGTCCAAGCTGACGGTCGTACTATCGGTCGGCGCCGGCCTTGTGGCCGGCGCGAGCAGCGCTGCGCTGATCGGGCTGATCAACAGCGCGTTGAGCGGCGGCCGAGCGCATCAGAAAACGATGATCATCGGTTTCGCCGGGCTTGGCGTGCTCGTACTGACGGCGAACCTGTTATCCAGGGTGCTGCTCATTAATCTTTCGCAGAAGGCGATAACAAAACTGCGAATGCACTTGAGCCGGCGAATGCTCGCGACTCCCTTGCCGCGACTCGAGAGCATGGGCTTTCATCGCCTCCTGGCCTCATTGACCGACGACGTCCTCATCATCAGCAACGCCCTGACCGCCGCGCCCGCGCTCTGCATCAATGCGGTCACCGTCGCCGTGTGTCTTGTTTATCTCGGATGGCTGGCCCCCGGCTTGTTGTTGGGCGCGGCGGCGGTGATGCTTGTAGGAATCTCGAGCTACCAAGTGCTGGTCGCGCGCGCCGTGCGTTACCTGAGAAAGGCGCGGGAAGAACAGAATACGCTGTTCAAACACCTGCGAGCCTTGATCGACGGAACGAAAGAACTAAAGCTGCATCGAAAGCGCCGCGACGTCTTCATGGAAGGCCTGCTTCACGGAACCGCCGCGTCGCTACAGCGAAACAACATCAAGGGAACGTCGCTGTATGCGGGAGCGGACAGTTGGGGCCAGTTCCTGTTCTTCGCCTTCATCGGGTTGCTGCTGTTCGCGCTGCCCGTGTGGAAGCAGGTCGATCCACAAACGCTCAGCGGTTACACGCTGACGATGCTTTACATTCTGACGCCGTTAGAAGTCGTCTTGTCTCAGTTGCCCATTCTCGGCCGGGCGCAGGTTGCGCTGCGTCAGGTTGAAGCTCTGGGTCTTTCGCTGGGCGGCCGTCAGGAAGACGATGAGAGCCAGCCGTCCGAGATTATGCCGAGCCCTATGTTCGAAAGGCTCGAGCTCGTCGGAGTCACGCATAGCTATCGAGGCGAGGCTGACGACGGCGAGTTCACACTAGGGCCGATAGACATGGTCTTCGAGCGAGGCGAACTGGTCTTTCTCGCTGGAGGCAACGGGGGCGGCAAGACAACCCTCGCCAAGATAATCACGGGCCTTTACCAACCGGACGAAGGAGAGATTCTGCTCGACGGCGTTCCGGTTCGGAGCGAATCGAGCCAGTACTATCGCGAGCACTTCTCCGTTATCTTTTCGGACTTCTATCTATTCGAGAGCCTTCTGGGCGTCGAACAGAAAGAACTCGACCGGCGAGCCGGAGAATACCTGAGCCAACTGCGGCTGGAAGGCAAGGTTCGTGTAAAACAGGGGGCTCTTTCGACAGTTACCGCGTTGTCGCAAGGACAGCGCAAACGATTGGCTCTCCTTACGGCCTACCTCGAAGACCGCCCGTTCTATGTGCTCGACGAATGGGCCGCGGATCAAGACCCGGTGTTCAAGAACGTCTTCTACACGAGGTTGCTTCCCGAGTTGAGAGCGCGAGGCAAGACGGTTCTGGTGATCACGCACGACGACAAATATTTTCACATCGCCGACCGGGTAATCAGGCTTGATTATGGCAAGCTTGCCTCCGGCCCGAACCTGTTTGACCCGGGCGCGATGCTCGGCGTCGAGCAGACAGCAGCCGTCGTTTCTTGAATACCCCCAACGCAGTTGGGGGATGGTTCATATGCTGCCTACAGACGACAGCCGCCGCCGTTTCTTGAATACCCCCAACGCAGTTGGGGGATCGTTCATATGCCGCCTACAGACGACAGCCAACGCCGTTTCTTGAATACCCCCAACGCAGTTGGGGGATGGTTCATATGCTGCCTACAGACGACAGCCGCCGCCGTTTCTTGAATACCCCCAACGCAGTTGGGGGATGGTTCAATTCCAGCCTACATCAGAGCCGTGCTTTATTCCCTTGAATACCCCCAACGCAGTTGGGAGATGGTTCATATGCTGCCTAGATTGGGTTCATGGTCAAACGGTGCAAGGTTGGAATTGAACAGATCCCCCAACTTCGTTGGGGGTATTCGGGAGAATTCCGAGGCGTCCTGACGTAGGTTGGAAATGAACATATCCCCCAACTCCGTTGGGGGTATTTGGGAGAACACGACATCTCGGCGTATGTAGGTTGGAATGAACGATCCACCAACTGCGTTGGTGGGATTCGGGGAAGGGATCTGGCGCGCCTCGTCGTGTAGGTTGTATATGAACGATCCACCAACTGCGTTGGTGGGATTCGGGGAAGGGATCTGATGCGCCTCGTCGTGTAGGTTGGGTATGAACGATCCACCAACTGCGTTGGTGGGATTCGGGAGAACACGACATCTCGGCGTATGTAGGTAGGAATTGAACCGATCCCCCAACTGCGTTGGGGGTATTCAGGAGAATTCCGAGGCGTCCTGAGTAGGTTGGAAATGAACCGATCCCCCAACTTCGTTGGGGGTATTCAGGAGAATTCTGAGGCGTCCTGACGTAGGTTGGAAATGAATCGTCCCCCAACTGCGTTGGGGCTATTTCCGGCGCGGGAGGTAGGGCTTCCTCCCCACCCTGTGTGTCTCATCAACAACCACACGACTTCAAGACGCTACCGTCCGGCATCCGTCCTCATTGTGACTCTGGCGCGTTTGTCCAATTTCAGAAATAACCGCTTGCGCCTCTTTGATGGAGAATCCCATGTACGAAAGCATCCTATCGACTATCGGCGACACGCCACTGGTAAAGCTCAGCCGAATCTTCAAGAGCTATCCGTTCCGCTTGTTCGGCAAGATCGAGGCGTTCAATCCCGGTGGCAGCATCAAAGACCGGACCGCCCTGACCATTCTGAAAAAAGCGCTCGAGAACGGCGACGTTCAACCCGGTGGAATCGTCGTCGAATCCAGCTCGGGTAATATGGGAATCGGTCTCGCGCAGGCATGCGCCTACCTTGGTCTCAACTTGATATGCGTGGTCGATCCAAAGACCACGGCTCAAAACATCAAGATGCTTCGGACCTATGGCGCCCAAGTGGACCTGGTGACGAAGCCCGATCCCGAGACGGGCGAGTTTCTCAACGCCAGGATCAATCGGGTTCGGGAAATACTGCGATCGAATTCAGGCGCGTTCTGGCCCGATCAATACTCCAACGTCTACAACCCGCTGGCGCACCACCAGACCATGCACGAGATAGTAGAAGCCGCTGGAGGCCGAGTCGATTACCTGTTCTGCGCGACGAGCACTTGCGGAACCATTCGCGGCTGCGTCGAGTATGTTCGTGCGCGCAATTTGCCTACTCGAGTGGTTGCCGTCGACGCCGTCGGAAGCGTGATCTTCGGCGGCCGCCGGGCGAAGCGGTTGATTCCCGGCCATGGCGCCGCCGTCAGACCGGCTCTCTTTCAAGAGAACCTGGCCGACGAATGCGTCCACGTCGCGGATCTCGATTGCGTTGTGAATTGCCGGCGGCTGGTAAAAGAGGAAGCGATTCTGGCCGGGGGCTCCTCTGGAGCAGTAATTGCAGCAATCGACCGAGTCAAGGAGACTATTCCCAGCGGCGCGACATGTGCGGCCATCTTTCCAGACCGTGGCGAGCGCTACCTGGACACCATCTATTCGGATGAATGGGTGAAAGAACACTTCGGCGACGTGTCCCATCTCTGGGAGGACGTCCATCAGGAGCAGCTATGCGCAACGATGACCTTTTGATACTCAAGGGAGACGAAGTCACATCTCTCTTGCGGGACCGGGAACACGACATTATCGCGGCGGTGCGCGGAGCCTACGAGTCTCATGCCAAAGGCACGAGCGCCTCGCCGTTCGCAACGCCGCTTCACTTCCCTGGAGACGCCGTTAATCGAATAGTCGCGCTTCCGGCTTATCTCGGCGAATCACCCGAAGTAGCCGGCTTGAAGTGGATCGCCTCGTTCCCGGACAACGGCGCGCGCGGGATCGACAGGGCTTCGGCCGTTGTTATTCTAAACTCGACGCTGACCGGCCGACCTGAAGCCATACTGGAAGGCTCGATCATAAGCGCGAAACGAACCGCCGCAAGCGCGGCGCTGGCGGCGCGAGTCCTGCACGGCTCCGATAATATTGATTCCATCGGGCTGATCGGATGCGGGTTAATCAACTTCGAAATCGCGCGATTCCTGTTCGCCGTTTGGCCAAAGATCGACAGCGTATATGTCCATGATACATATCGCGAGGCCGCCATTCGCTTCAAGGACAAGGTTCGCTTGCTTCAAGAACGGGTCGAGGTTTGCGTCGAGGAAGACGTGCGAGCAGTCTTCAGGAAGTGTCCGATTGTATCGCTCGCAACCACCGCCCTGAGGCCCCACATCGTCGATATATCGGGCGTGAAACCGGGCAGCACGATCTTGCACGTCTCGCTTCGCGACTTCGAGCCCGGCGTAATCCTCTCATGCGACAACGTCGTCGATGATATAGATCATGTTTGCCGGGCTCAGACTTCAATCCACCTGACCGAACAACTTCTGGGAGGCCGCGACTTCATCAGGACGACTCTGGGCAATGTGCTGCTCGGCGAAGCGCCGGCCAGAGAGGACCCGAACGACACCGTTATTTTCAGTCCGTTCGGGCTCGGGATTCTGGATCTGGCCGTCGGCATTTTGGCCGCGGCATCGGCCGCTGAGCAAGGCAAGGGAACGAGACTCGAATCGTTTTTCCCGAACCACTGGGTCGCGCGGACCTGACGCGAGCGCGTTCAACTTGAGTAACGGATTTCCTCTCGCGGGTATTCGATTTCCCACCACGGGCCATTAACTACAGTCGATTCGTCAATCGGGCCTGGAATAAACATTGCTCAGATAACTGATCGGAACGTGAGCGTGGCAATAATGGACGTCGCACTTTCGTAACAGGATCGCGTTACAGGTCGATTAAGGAGGGTTGGTCATGCGTAGTAATTGCAAATCGAGCGCTGTTCTGGTTTTCATCGCTTTCTTTCTTTTCTTGGGAGCGGCGCGGGCTACACCTCCCGTGCTGGAAATCGCCCGCGCAACGCGGACGCCGAAGCTGAACGATTATCTCGTGGATCTGCCGAGGGACGGCGAAACCGTTATCCGGGAGTTCCGTCAACGAGAGCCCGGCGACGGCGTGCCGATCAGCGAGCGGACGACCTCTTTCATCTCCTACGACCAGAAGAATCTCTACGTGATCTTTGTCTGCGACGATAAGCCCGACCAGATACGCGCGCACATGGCGAAACGCGAGGACATCCAGAGCGACGACATGGTGACGCTCTACCTGGACACGTTTCACGACCGCCGCAGAGCATACGTCTTCTCCGTGAATCCACTCGGCGTGCAACTCGATGGCATAGTCACGGAAGGACAAAGCACCGACTATAGCTTTGACACGCTGTGGTATTCGGAAGGCCGCCTGACGGAGACCGGCTACGCCGTTTCGATCACGATACCTTTCAAGAGTCTTCGCTTTTCCGGAGAGGCGATGCAGAGCTGGGGCATGGCGCTGGGCCGGAGTATTTCGCGAAAGAACGAAATAGCGCATTGGCCCTTCATCAGCACGCGCGTCGATGGTTTCGTAAATCAAATGGCCACGCTCGGCGGAATGAAAGACATATCTCGCGGACGAAACGTGCAACTCATTCCGTATGGAATAGCGGCTCGCGCGCGCTTTCTCGATGAGTCGAAGAGCGTGCCCGCGTTTCGATCCGTCACCGACACTCGATTTGGCCTGGACGCGAAGGTGGTCCTGCGCGACGCGTTCACTCTGGACGTCACGGCGAATCCGGATTTCAGCCAGGTTGAATCGGACGAGCCTCAAGTCACCGTCAACCAGAGATTCGAAGTCTTCTTCCCTGAAAAGCGGCCCTTCTTTCTCGAGAACGCGGGATTCTTCAGAACGCCCGTCAACCTGTTCTTTTCGCGGCGCGTCGTCGACCCCGAGCTAGGGGTCAGATTAACCGGGAAAGTCGGCTCGTGGGCGATTGGAGCCATCGCCATCGACGACCGGGCTCCGGGTAAGAGAGTGTCTGAAGACAACCAACTCTTTGGAGATCACGCCAGAATCGGAGTCTTCAGGCTTCAGCGAGAGTTCGGCCGCCAATCGGCGGTCGGGGTGCTGGCGACCACGCGCGATTTTGGTCCGAGCAGCGAGCGCGTCTACTCCGCCGACACCCGTCTTCGCTTGAATCCGAACTGGACGTTCAGCGGACAAGCGATTGTCAGCGAAACGAAACTGCTCAATGGAATCGAAAAGTCCGGGGCCGGCTTCCTGGGCCAGATAGCGCACACCGGCCGCCACCTCGGCTACGTTGCGCGGTACACCGATTTCGCGCCGGGCTTCTCGTCACAAATTGGGTTCATACAGAGGGTCAATACTCGCCGTATCGAAAACTCGATAGCTTACAGTTGGCGGCCCAAGACCGGCAAGATACTCAGCTTTGGTCCAACGGCTCTATTCTTCAGGCAACGCGATCATAGCGGAAACCTTCAGGACTCGTTCGCCAATTTCGGATTCAACGCTGCGTTGCCCCGCCAGACCGCAATCTCGAGCACAGCGTTCAAGTCCGTGGAGGTGTTCGGCGGGACGCCGTTTCAGAAGAACGGTTTCAACATCATCCTCTCATCCGAGTGGAAGAAATGGCTGGCGATTCAAGCTTTCGTAGCGAGCAGAAAGGCGATCAACTACTTTCCCGGTCCCGGCATTAAGCCCTTTCTCGCGGAGGCCAAGGACGCCAACGTATCGATAGTGGTTCGGCCCCGCCCACAGATGCAACTCAGCCAGACGTACATCTACACCGGACTGCGTACGGGCGACAACGCGTTGCCGGCCGGGGTTCCCTCGTCGGCGGCGATCTTTCATAACCATATCCTGCGCTCGAAATTCAACTATCAGTTCACGCGCGAGCTTTCCGTTCGCGCGATAGTCGACTATAACGGCGTTCTATCGAACCCGTCGCTTGTGAATCTCGACCGCACCAAGCGAATTCGCACGGATCTACTGGTCACCTACTTGATCCATCCAGGAACGGCTCTCTACGTCGGATATAGCGACGCCCACGAGAACGTCGTGATCGATCCGGCCAATCCGTCGGGCTTGAGGCTTACCAACTCGCCGACGACCACGACCGGACGGCAGATATTCGTAAAGCTGAGCTACCTGTTCCGCCTTTAGATCGCAACCGGAAAGGGGCATTGAAACGTGAAGACGTCTTTCAGAATCACTACAGCCTTGATTGCTTTCGCGGTGGCCGCCGCCAATTGCACCGCCAATCGCGGCGCTTCCGCGACCAGGAACGAAACGCCTGATTCATCTCCGCCGGCTTTGACAATGAGCGTTGGACGATCCGGACACACCGCGACGCTACTTCCGGACGGCAAAGTTCTGATCGCGGGCGGCATGGAGCGCAACGGCTCCAATCTTACAAGCGCCGAACTCTACGATCCTCGCGCCGCAACGTTCAAGGCCGCGGGCGCCATGAAGACAAAGCGCGTGGGTCATACCGCCGACCTGCTTCCGGACGGGCGTGTTCTTGTCGCCGGAGGATGGAGCGAAGGCGGGGTCACCGAGCGCGCCGAAATCTACGACCCGGCGAAGAACGTCTTTATCCCTACCGGCGGCCTCAACGCCAAGCGAGGCCGGCACACATCAACATTGCTCAGCGACGGCCGGGTCCTGATAGCCGGAGGCGAGGATTCTTCGGGCGCTCTTGGAACCGCTGAGATATACGATCCCGCAAAGGCGGTCTTCACCAGGACGGCCAATATGACGACGCCTCGCGCATATCATTCGGCCGCGTTGCTGCCGGATGGCAGAGTCTTAATGGCGGGGGGCGTGACCGCCGGCAAAAGCGTCAGCAACAGCGCCGAGATATTCGATCCGGCCGCCGGCGCCTGGTCACGAGCCGCTTCAATGTCGACGCCCCGGTACAAACACAGCGCGACACCGTTGCGTGACGGCTCCGTGCTGATCGTCGGCGGCGCCGATGAACGCGATTGGCGAGGATTGCACGCAACCGCCGAAGTATTTGACCCGCGCAAAAATCTGTTCTCGGCCACCGGCAATCTGAACAATCCCCGCTTCAAGCATTCGAGAGCCGCGGCGCTTCTGGCGGACGGCCGTGTCTTCGTAGCAGGCGGCGCGGATCAGCCGGAGATATACGATCCGGCTGCCAGGAACTTCAAGACCGCTCCCGGGAAATTAGTCCTAACGCACAGCTACTACTCGACGGCCACTGCGCTTGCGAACGGTGAGGTCTTGATCGCCGGTGGGTATGGCTCTACTCCGCCTCACGACAGTAGCGCCGCCGCGTTTGTCTACAAACCCTGATAGGCGGGCTGGCGTCATCATCCGAAAAAAGACGGAAAATCGCTCGAACAAGAGCTGAGAGAAATCGAGATCGGGCGCATAGAAGAAGGAGGCATCGAAGAGACCATGAAGAGAATCGTGACTTTTATTTTTCTGGCAATCATCCTGTTCATCCCGCGCGTCTCCGAATCCGCGCAGCAATCGATCGAAGGCTTGTGGATGGGAGACCTCGAGATCAACGGGCAATGGGCGGTCATAAACGTCAACTTCAAATCAGGAGAAGGCCGCCCCGCCGGCGCTCCCTCCGGCACGATTGATATGCCCCTCTTGAAAGAGATGGGTCTGATCTTGAGCGCAATCGACTTCAAGCCGCCGCAACTTCACTTCGAGTTGGAGAGAGATTCAAAGAAGTACGTGTTCGACGGAAAGACGCTCGGCAATGCGGTCACGGGAGAAGTACAACAGGGCGGCGCCCGCGGCACGTTTCGTCTGGCGCGAATCGCCAGACTCGACAGCGCCCTTCTGTCCGAGTACGCCGGCGTCTATAAGTACGGGTCGAATGGGTTTATCTCACTCGTCAGAGTCGATTCAAGAGACAAGGTCCAACGCCTTAACTACTTCGAGTTCCAAACCGGCGGATGGGGCCGGTTGCTGCCTGAATCTCGAACGTCTTTCTTCGCCGGGCCCGGACTTCTGACGGTCTTTCCCACCGAATTGAAGGCCGCCTTCATCAGGGATGATTCGGGGAGAGTGTCGAGCTTGACCTGGAAGAGAGAAGGCCAGCCGGACGTGACCGCGAAACGGGTCGAGTTGTTCAGGGAAGAGGAAGTAACTTTCACGAACGGCAACGTCACGCTTGCCGGGACTCTGGTGCTGCCCGCGACTCCGGGCCCGCATCCAGCGGTCGTGTTTGGACATGGATATGGTCCTGAGAATCGAAACGTCAATCGTCATTTCGCGAATCTCTTCGCGGTGAACGGCGTCGCCGTCTTGACGTTCGATAAGCGCGGAGTCGGCGCATCGAAGGGAAACTGGCTGCGAGCCTCGTTCGACGATCTGGCCGGCGATATAGCGGCCGGCTTCGAGTCGCTCAAGAAACGGCAAGACATAAACCCCAGGCAAATCGGGCTGTGGGGACCGAGTGAAGGAGGATGGATCGCGCCGTTGGCGGCGTCACGATTGAAGGACCCCGCCTTCGTCATCGTTGTGTCGGCGGCCGGCGTGACGCCGGCTCAGCAGGAGCTATACAGGGTCGAGAGCATCTTGCGGGCGGACGGTTTTCCCGAGAACGAGATTAGCGACGCCGTCGGTTTGGTCCACCGGGAATTTGAGGTCGCTCGGACCGGCCAGGGAATGGATGAATTGCTGGCGGCGATCGAGAAGTCGGAACAACGGCCGTGGTTCGCCTATGTCAGCCCGGCCTATTCGCTCGAAGAACTGCGAAAGGCATGGGATAACGAACTCAACTTCAACCCGCTCGAGGTCTGGGGCAAGATCACGTGTCCGGTTCTGGCGTTGTATGGCGAATTGGACCACAGCGCGCCGGTAAAGCCGAGCATTGCGAATATCGAGGGAGCGCTCAAGAAAAGCGGGAACAAGAATTATTCGTTCCGAGTCTTCCCCAAGGCGAATAACACCATTTGGGAATCGCGGACTGGAAGTCAGAAGGAATTTCCCAAGGTGAAGAAGTTTGCTCCCGGCTATCCAGGCGTGATGGTGGAGTGGGTCGTCAAGCTTACGAGAGCCGATTATCAGGCTCGGCGGAAATAATTCATCAGCCACAAAGATGCACGAGAGAAACCGCGGGCGGATGAAAGCTACGAAGGTGCGAGCCAACCAGGAAGTGCTGTTCTGTTGGGGGCTGCGTTCATTCACTGGCTACAGCCGCCGCGGCAGCGGTTTCTTGAATACCCCCAACTGCGTTGGGGGATAGTTCATTTCCAGCGTACATCGGAGAGAGGCCAACCCGTCCGTTTCCCGAATCCCACCAACGCAGTTGGTGGATTGTTCATACCCAGCCTACATCGGAGAGAGGCCAACCCGTCCGTTTCCCGAATCCCACCACATCAATCATCAATCCGATTCCATTCTTATCAACTTTGGGAGGCGGCCTACCCGTCTGTGTCAAAACTATTGCCCGTTCCCCCTTGATTGAGTACTATCGAGGTGTTCCGTTTGACCCCCGCCGAATCAAACCTCAACAAGGATTATCCGTGACGCCATCAATCTGCGACTATTGTCATGGGACTAACGGTGAAGAGGCCACCCAGTGTGAAAACTGCGGCGCTCCGATTTCGGTGACTGCCGCGCCCTCCGACTTTAGGCACTGTCCTTTTTGTAGCAAGGCTCTGTTAGCAATGGGCAGTCCCGCGTGCAGCTACTGCGGTCGGCGGCTTCCGGAAGCATTCCTCAAGGCAAGGGATGCTGACCTTCACCGCATAACCGAGATTGCAGGGGACCACCGGGCGAACGATGACCGGAAAGAGAAGCTGGCTGGCTTTGTTGGGACTAGTATCTTGCGCAGCACTGACGCCGCGGACGACCCAGTATCGGACCTGATCGGACTTGTGTCAGAACTGTTTCGCTAACCCGTACCCGTGCGGCGGTACGTTGACGAGTAGTGTGCCTATGTCTGGAATCCTACTGTCACTCGTTCCCGATTCCCCTTTTTTGGTCAGGGTTTCTGCCGCCTACCGTATTTGGAAGGATCGATCGGCTGATCGTTAAGCCGAATCTCATAATGAACGTGCGGCCCCGTGGATCGCCCCGTGCTGCCAGCGTAACCGATCTGCTCGCCTCGTTTGATTCGCTGGCCAGGTTCGACCGTTATTCGGGAAAGGTGACCGTAGCGAGTGGTGATTCCGTTGCTGTGAAACACGGCGACAAGATTGCCGTAGCCGGAATAAGGAGCCGCCCACACGACGAGTCCATCGGCGGTAGCCCCCACCGGAGTGCCGAAGTCAACCGCCAGATCAATACCGTCGTGGAATTCATGAGATCCGCCGCCCATCGGATTACGTCTCATACCAAACCCGTCAGTGATATATCCATCCACGGGGAACCCCGCTGGAATGGAAGTCAACCGCAGATGGTCGGCCCTTAAGCGGTCGCCGATCAAACGGACTTGTTGTTCCAACTGGTCGGCAGCTTTATCGAGGGCCGTCACGGTTTCGGGACCACCTGACCCAACTTTCTGGTCAATCTCGCTTACGTGCTCCATATTGGCCTGACGCGCGAGGTCCTTTGACACGTCCTCGATGAACGAGATTTGCCCCTTTAGTTTGGAGTATGAGTTCTTATAGACGTCGTTATCTCGTTTGAGCTTGTCGTTCTCAATCTTGGCGGACTGATACTTTAGATTGAGAGACTCTACGTTCATCAATCGCACCGCGCCGTAGATTCCGCCGACCACGATCAGCAGCAACACGCCTATCCCCCCTCTTATGAGGTAACGCGGGATGGTTAGTTTTTTCATTCTGGAGGTAGACGTGGGCGCGAACAGGAAGGTATAAAGCCGCTTCTCCTTCGACATTCAGCTTGCTCCTTGGCTCTGAAATCAGAGTATGGGGATGTCGCGAAAGTCCACAGCAACACCCTTTAGAACTACTACCGAGCTTCGAAATCCCTACCTGGGCTCTATCGGCTGAAGGTTGTTTTTGCTCAAACGGAAGCGGCAGGCTATCACAGCGAATTGCAAAAGGCAATAGTTAGGAAGGCAAGTTTGCGAGTCTTAAGAAATTTGCAACAGATGGCCGGTTGAATTGGGGAGGGAGGCCGAAAGCCGCCCTCCCCGACTGGGCGCCACTAAAGCTGTTCCGCGCGGCTTGGCGAGAATAGTTTGTAAATGCCCCAGACGATCAGCGTCAAAATCCCGGCGATGATCGCAAACCAAATCAGCTTCACCGCTATTGCGACCAGGAACACAAATATGCCGAGCAGTCTGAGCGCCACGATGAACGCCACGAATGATCCAAACACCCCGAGAACGATCTTGATGATGTGCATTGATTTTACTCCTTCGGACCGGCTAGAAGGCTGTCAGCCAGTCTCTGAATAATACGAAATTCACCGCGTCAGGTTCACGGGAGCCGTATGCAGTTCGCCTCGTACTCCGGATTGTTGGGCCGGCAAGCGGCTTGCAATTACGCCGGTTGCGATTATTGAAAGAATCAGGATGACGCGCAAGACCGAGAATACTTTGGGAGGCGCTCCATCCGACCTTTTGTGCGAGTAAAACCGGGTCAGTTCGATGGCGCCGTACAGGAGGAGAATCGATGGCCAGTATCTTCCATAGAGCTCGAGAAAACTCGAACCCGCATTGGCTCTCACCGCCATTACAGCCACTCCCGCAAGAATCAACAACATCGCGGCAAAGGGCGACGCCGGCCTTCTACTCACGGCAAATCCAATCAATCGGATCACGCCCGCCAAAATCAAAAAGATCGGCCACAGCCGTGCGAACCACTCGCCAAGCGGACCGCTGCTCTTGAGGCCGACGAAGATCAAGCCCGCCCCAATCAGGATCAAGCCGATGTTCAGCGCGAGAGATCTGGATTTGCGCGGTGAAGCCAACGGTGTCACCTCAAGAGATCCGAGTGATCCGATGCGTATCTTCCTCTGTCCGAAGCAGCCCGCTCCCCGGCGTTTCTGGAGAGATAAACTACGGACGTGGGCTTGGCATAATCCCCGCCACTTCCGCTCCCGTCACTGGATCGTTTCAGGTAGGAAACAATCAGGTAGCCGCCGAGAAAAATCAGAGCCACCGGCGCCAGCTTCAAGAGCGAAACGCCCAGTGCGAACGGCCGCACAATCTGGACGAATAAGAGCACGCCGGCGAGCACGAGCAGGATGCCGAGCAGCGGGGCTCTCTTGATCAAGGACCGCCGGAACTTCTCTTCGAGGACAGCCGGGTCCTCTCCCTTCGCGATCAAATCGGCGGTGCGGTAAGCGTCTATGATGGTGTAAAAATAGAATGCCAAGCCTGACAGGTTAAAGAAACCAGCCATTTCATGAATAGACGAAAGCCGAAACAGCCCCATCGTCGCGAGAAACTGCACGATGGCTTTCATGTTTTGCCGGTTATAGACCGCGCCCATTCCTGGGATCAGCGCGCAAAGCGCCGCTATGCCCGCGCGAGCCCTGGATCGGTTCGGCTCGGCGTAATGTCTGGATAAATTCTCGATTCCCGTTACAATGCAGTCCTGACAGTAAGGATAGCCTTTGACCCTGTGGTCGCAATAGGTGCATAACGCGCGCGAGCAATTGGCGCATCTAACACGAGCCGCGTTCGAAGGATGATAGGTGCAGTGCATACCGTTTCAACTCTAGCCGATCAGATGTGATGGATCCGCTAACTCCCTTTCGTTATTGTTCTCCTCCGCCCAGACTGTCCTGATTGGTTTTGCCTTCGACCTTGTCCTGGCCGGCGGGCTCATCACCCTCGATAGTTTTCCAAACGTGATTGAATTCCGAGCCCACCATTTGAAACCGCGTGACCATTTCTTCTTTGCGAGAGTACATTTCGGCGCCCTGCTCGTACACAATCTGAGCGTCGGTCTGCGCCTTTTTGAATACGTCGCCGAGCGCGTCTCCACGTAGAAACCCGTGAATCAAGAAAGCGAACGAAGATGCTATCGCGCCCGCGACCAGCGCCCGCTTCACCCAGCCGGCCGCCAAGGCGAGCGCTAAAGCAGGATGAACGAGCCGGCCCGCCGCCTTGCCAAGTGACCAACGGCGATGAGGCGCCTCACATTCGGCTCGCATCGCAAGGCTAACCTCATCCAGACTTGACGGCAGCGCTAACAGATTGCGGGTCAGCGAAGCAGGCGTCTCGAAGTCTTCGAAGGTATGCACCGAGTGACACGCAGCCACCGCCAGTATCACTCCCGGCAGAAGATTCGAACACTCCGTGCAAATAGACTCGTGCTCTACGAAGCGGTGATAGGTTGAAGCCGCCACGTATCCGTCGAGGAATTCGGTTATGAGGTCTCGAAAACCATCGCAGGAAAGCGCGGAATGCTGAATAGGTATTCCCTCGAGCGTCTGATCGAAATCGCCGTCAAGATCGAAGTCTCCGGGCGTTTCGCTTGCGGATAACCTCAGCTTTACATCGTCCATCAGCGCGCGGCACTTAAGGCAACTCAACGCGTGAGTAGCAAACTCACGCGACTCTGACCGCTCCAGTTGGCGGCCCAGGTAGTCGCCGAGCAGAACTTCAAATTTTTTGCAATCGAATGTCATAAATAATCCGGACTCTTGTTCTCAAATCGCTCTCTTATTCGTGGAGCGCTGTAACTCGGCAGTGGCGTTCCGTTCTAGTCGGAAACAACCTTCATTCTTCTTAACACCTTCGCTAATTCGATTCTGCCGCGATTAATCCTGCTCTTAACCGTCCCTTCCGGAATTTTCAATAGGCCGACGATCTCCTGGTACGACAACTCGTCTATGTCGCGAAGAATCACGCACTCGCGCAGGTCTGGCGTCAGCTTGTTGATGGCGGCCAGCACCTGAAGTTTGCGCTCCTGGCGTTCGAGTACACGCTGCGGATTGTCACCGCCGGTCGGCAGGCGATACTCATGGTCGGCCAAATCGTCGCTTGAGTCGGTCGGCGTTCGCTGGCGTTTTCTATAGTCGTCTATTACGAGATTACGGGCCAATCGCATCAGCCAGTTCGCCAGGTCGCCCAGGTGGGAATCGTACTGCTCTAATGAGCGATATACCCGAATAAAGACTTCCTGGGTCAGATCCTCCGCCGCAGAATGGCTTGATGTAAATCTGTACGCGAGATTGTAGATTCGTCTCGAGAACTGGCGGACAATCTCTGACCAGGCCTGCTGGTCGCCTTGCCTGCAGCGAAGAACCAGTTCAACATCAGTCAATGTCAAGGCTGCTAGCGCTCCCACTTGTCGCCCTCCGGAAGCTTGATCTTGATGGCTTCTAATCCTCGTTCAGGTTGCCCCTTCTTCTGCCTTCTCGCTAAACGAGAGCGCGACTTTGAATGTTCCCATAATGACCGAAGCCGCGACCTAACGCCCCATCCGTCGGTGTGACGGGCTCGGATTCTGTGCTAGAATCCTTCGCCGATACTCCCCATAGCAGATTGGTGCTGCTGCTAGGGTCGGTTCGGATAATTACATCTTCAACGCGTATTTCAGTTCTTGCACATACTATATCAAAGATAGAGGACCAGCCAGAAGCGGTGAGAAGCAAGCTCAAGACAATCTTCAGTCTCGCGATCGGGGCGCTCTTTATCTACTGGTTCGTGTACAGGCTTGACTGGCGTTCGGTGTGGCTGGAGGTGCGCAAAGCCGACTGGGGACTATTAGCTCTGGCCATCTTTTGTCAGATCGTAACCTACGTTGTGCGGTCGTTGCGATGGCGGGCTCTGTTGGCTCCCTTAGCAAGCACCTCTTTCAAGGCGCTGCTTCGGGCCACGGTGGTCGGATTCACGGCGCTCTTTGTCGCGGGCAGGGCCGCTGAGATGATCATCCGTCCGGCCGTGCTCTCGATGAAGGAAAAGGTTCCTCCGTCGGCCGCTTACGCCACCGTAATAATAGACAGGATATTCGACATGGTTATGGTTGTCATTTTCTTCGCGGTTAACCTCGCCTTCTTCGAGTACCTGTCGAGTGACGCCGACGCAATGAGCCTCTTTGGAGTGATCCGGGTGGGCGGGGTGTTTCTCTTTGTCGTCGCGGCAGTGGGCGTTTATGGTCTTTCGGTGTTTCGTTCGCGGAGACAGGGCGCCCTTTCATTCGTCGATCGAAAGCTACGGTGGCTACCCCATCGCGTTTCGAAGGGAATCATGAGTCTTCTTGCCACAATATCCGAAGGGCTTGGAGTGCTGCACGACGCTAGAGGCTTGACGGTCACGCTGACGAACACCGTGGTTCTTTGGGCGCTCGTCGCTTGCACGCACGTGCTGGTGATTCGAGCGTTCGGCGTGTCCTCGGCCGAGATCCCTATATCGGGCGCGGTCTTTGTGATGGGCTTGTCTATGTTGGGGTCGGTTGTTCCGACTCCAGGAGGGTCGACCGGTCCTTTTCACAAGGCGGCGGCGGCGGCGCTCGCGTTTTTGGGAGTCGAACACAACAAAGCAGCTTCGGTGGCCATTATCCTGCACCTCGTTATTTTCGCGCCCGCCACTATCCTTGGACTCTTTTACGTGATAAAAGACGGGTTGTCCTTCGCCCGATTGATGCACATGGGTGAACAACCGCTGAGCCTGGATATCGGCGTGATAGAAAGGAGCGACGCGAGCGTCCAGGACCGCTCCGCCATCTATCCGGACCCGGAAAAGCGAGAAGCGATTGCGGCGCGCGGCTGAGAATCGCCGCTAGAGGTTTGACCATGAAATGTCCGTTCTGCGGTCATGTCGAAGACAAAGTCGTTGACTCTCGCGAGAGCCGCGAGGGCGATGTGATTCGCCGCCGGCGCGAGTGCCTGAAGTGCGAACGCCGCTTCACGAGCTACGAACGAATTGATGAGATTCCATATATGGTAGTCAAGAAGGACGGCCGCCGTGAGACTTTCGACCGCGACAAGCTGCTGGCGGGAGTTCTCAAGGCCTGTGAACGCCGGCCTATACCGACCGCCAAGGTGGAGGCGCTGGTTAATGCGGTCGAGAAATACGTTCAGGAATCACGGGACCGCGAGCGGCCTTCGGAGAAAATAGGTCAAATGATAATGAGGCGGCTCAAGGAACTGGATCAAGTCGCATATGTCAGGTTCGCGTCGGTCTATCGAGACTTCCAGGACGCGTCTGACTTCAAAACCACTTTGAGTGAACTCACATCGCTGGTCAAATCCAATCGCAACAAATGACCGGCTCCCGGGAGAGTCTTTCTTGATGTCAACAGTAGTCGAATCAGAGGTGATCCGCGTCGAAGCGGGCGACGAGCAAACCAAGATTCCAGATACGTTGCCCGTGCTGCCTCTCAGAGACATAGTCATCTTTCCTTTCATGATTGTCCCGCTGTTCGTGCAGCGCGAACGCTCGATACGGGCGGTGGATCAGGCGCTTGCCGAGAACCGGACAATTCTCCTTGTTGCTCAACGCGACCTCGATAAAGAGGAGCCGTCCGGGAACGATCTGTACACGGTCGGCACCGCGGCGACGGTCATGCGGATGCTCAAGATGCCGGACGGCAGGCTGAGGATTCTTGTTCAAGGCCTCACACGGGCGCGCGTGACTCGGTACGATGACGGGCTGCCGCATTTGCAGGCCCACATTCAGCCGCTCAACGACACGGCGCCGGACGTCGAAGAACTCGAGATGGAGGCGCTTACTCGCAACGTCCGTTCTTCGCTCGAGCGCGCTATCACGCTCGGGAAGAATATATCCTCCGAGGTAATGGCGATAGTCGCCAACCTGGATGACCCGGGCCGCCTAGCCGACGTCGCGGCGTCGAACCTCGAGTTGAAAGTTCAGGACGCTCAAAGCGTCCTGGAAAAACTGGACTCAGCGGAGCGCCTTCGCAAAGTCAACGAGCTTCTCGCCAAAGAGATCAACGTCCTCCTCGTTCAGCAGGAGATCAACACACAGGCGAAAGGCGAGATAGATCGAACGCAGCGCGAGTTTTTTCTTCGTCAGCAGCTAAAGGCCATCCAGACCGAGCTTGGCGAAGGCAACGAGATAGCCGAAGAGATCGCCGCGTATCGCGAGAAGATGGTCGAGGCGAAGATGCCGGAGCAGGTCGAAGAAGAGGTCGACCGCCAGATAAAGAAGCTCGAGCGTATGCATCCCGACGCCGCCGAGGCGGCCACTCTTCGAAACTACTTGGACGTCATGGTGGCCCTTCCGTGGTCAAAAACATCCGAGGAGAACCTCGATCTCAAACGCGCCGAAGCCATCTTGAACGAAGATCACTACGGACTGGATAAAGTAAAGGAGCGCATAATCGAGTCGCTTGCCGTCCGCAAACTCAAGGACAAAGTGAAAGGGCCGATCCTTTGCCTCGTGGGACCTCCCGGCGTCGGCAAGACCAGTCTTGGCAGATCGGTGGCCCGCGCTCTTAATCGAAAATTCCAACGGCTGAGTCTCGGCGGCCTTCACGACGAAGCCGAGATTCGGGGGCATCGGCGAACCTACATTGGCGCGATGCCCGGCCGCATAGTTCAATCGATACAACAAGCCGGAACCAACAACCCGCTAATCATGCTGGACGAGATTGATAAAGTCGGAGCCGACTTTCGCGGCGACCCGTCGTCCGCGCTGCTCGAAGTGCTCGATCCGGAGCAGAACTTTTCATTCCGCGACAACTATCTGGGAGTTCCCTTCGATTTGTCCAACGTCATGTTTATGACGACGGCCAACGTGCTCGACACCGTACATGCGGCGTTGCTCGATCGGATGGAAGTGATCAGACTAGCCGGTTATACCGAAGAGGAGAAGATACAGATAGCGCGCCGGCACATCATCCCGAAGCAGATGGAGAACCACGGAATCACTCCACGCCACGTGGCGATATCGAAGTCGGCATTGCGCGCCATTATTTTGCAGTATACGCACGAATCGGGATTGCGGCAGTTTGAGCGGGAGATAGCGGCCATTTGCCGAAAGGTGGCGCGCCGGGTCGCCGAGGGCAATGCCGGCATCTCGCGAATCACCGTCAAGAATCTGCACGAGTCGCTCGGAATCCCGCACGTACCGCCCGACGAGATACTAAAGAAGGATCAGGTCGGAGTTGCGACCGGTTTGGCGTGGACTCCCGCCGGCGGCGACATCCTGTTTATCGAAGCGCTGCCAATGGCTGGGAAAGGAACTCTGCTGCTGACCGGCCAGCTCGGCGATGTTATGAAAGAATCAGCCCAAGCTGCGTACTCATGGGCCAAAGCGCGGGCGAAAGAACTCGATATCGACGAGGAGAAGTTCAGCAAGTTCGATCTACATATCCATGTCCCGGAGGGCGCCATTCCGAAAGACGGACCCTCGGCCGGCGTGACTCTTGCAACTGCTTTGGTGTCGGCCCTGTCCGGGAAACCGGTTCGGCGCTCCGTTGCGATGACCGGTGAGATAACTCTTCGCGGCAACGTGCTGCCGGTGGGTGGCGTAAAAGAAAAAGTGCTCGCGGCCCGGCGCGCCAGGGTCGATACGATAATCCTGCCCATGCAGAACAAGCGCGATCTCGAGGAGGTGCCAAAAGACTTGCTCAAGGAGATCACGTTTGTCTTCGCGGAGTCGATCCGGCAGGTGTTGAAGACGGCCCTTGTCTCACTCTAGTGTTCCTTGGCGAAAGTTGTCCCGCCGGGGAAGCTGCTGATTTGCGCCGACTACGTGACGCCGATCCGCTCGGATCAGCGTTAGGTAGTCGGCGCAAATCAGCGGCTTCCCAGTACCTATTCCTCCCTCATTCCTTAATTGTTTCAAATTTGTTGCGGCGGTGTTAATCGTTGACTCTGTCGGAATACGCGTGATATAAGCCAGCAGGTTTAAGCTTGAGCATTTTCGCTTGATTGCACGAGTGGCAGTAAGCTGGCTTGGCCCAGCCCCGGAGATCGTCAACGGCCAGCAGAACGGTATTGAGGGAATATAAGAGATGATGCGATCGACCTCACGCTTGGTTCTTGTGTCCATCCTTTCAATCTCATTCGGCGGTTCGGTATTCAGCAGCGTTTTCGCTCAGACCGAACGCCAGTCTTCATCGGAAGACATTCAAGCAATAATCGGTAAGGCTGAAGAAATCTATAGACGGGGCGATCAGGAGTTCGCGAAGGCCCAGCTTGACGCCGCACGAAAGTCATTCGATCAGGCCATCGACGCGGTGCTCCAGTCGGGCGTTGATGTTCGCGCCAACTCCAGACTTGACGCCTATTACCGCGATCTTGTCGAACGAATCCACAAACACGAAGCGCAGCCGGGAGACGACCATCCCGAGATCAGCGCGCCAGCGGTGCTGGATGAGCTCTCGAGCATCGGCGACGCGGAACTGGCGACGATTACTCCCGACGGCGTGAAGATATTCGGCAGCTATGACATCGATTTTACGGTTGCGCCGCCCGTGCTCCAGTTCATGAACTTCTTCATATCGGGCCGGGGCCGTTCGACGATGGAAATAGGCTTGCAGCGCTCGGGACGTTACAGGCAACTCGCCGAAAAAGTATTCAAAGAAGAGAAGGCGCCTCTTGATCTGATATGGCTGGCCCAGGCCGAGTCAGTATGGAAGCCCAATGCATTGTCTCGGGCCGCGGCGAAAGGGATCTGGCAATTTATCCCGGGAACCGGTCAACGTTACGGATTAGAGCAGACGGCGTGGATCGACGACCGATCTCATCCGGAGAAGTCGACGCGGGCCGCCGCCAGGTATCTGAAGTGGCTTCACGAACACTTTGCGGGCGATTGGTTGCTGGCGATGGCGGCGTACAATTCCGGCGAACATCGCGTTGACGAGGCCATAGCCCGATGCGGCTACGCCGATTTTTGGGAACTCCACAAGAGAGGTCTCCTTCCGGCCGAGACTCGCAACTACGTTCCGATCATTCTCTCGATCATTATCATCAGCAAGAACCAAAAGCGTTATGGAATCGACGTCAAATCCGACGCTCCTCTTTCATACGATCTGGCTTCGGTTCCTTCCCAAACCGATCTAAAGGTAGTCGCGGATTTGTTGGGAATGCCTTACGACGTGATTCAGGAACTCAATTCGGAGCTGCGGCGCGGAGTTACGCCACCGGATGGCTACACGTTGAAGGTCCCCAAGGGAACCAAGAAGGCCTTCGAAGTAGCCTACGCAAGTCTTCCCGAGGATCAGCGTGTGCGCAAGATAGCGATCCCGAGAGACGACGTCGTCGGAGGCTACAGGCCGGGTTACCGCACACAAGTCGTCTCTTATCATGCGAGGCGCGGCGACACTCTCCAGGGATTGTCGCGGCGCTATGGAGTGTCGGTCCAGGAGATCGCCAAGCTGAACAAGATGTCTAGCCGGGGAGCGATCCGCACGGGCCAAACGATACGAGTCCCTGTCAAAGCGAAAGCCAATCGCCGAGACCGCCATCGCGGTGGCAAAACGGTATTCAACAGATCGGCCCGTCAGAAGCATGGAGGCCGGCATCCAGTGAGGCGGCGCCGAAGGTAGCGAGCGATTCCACCGAAGATACAACAGTTCCCCCCCTTCAACCAATAGTGGCGCGGCTGATTGTTCAAGGTTGGGCACTAATGTCAGAGCCGTCAGAAGAGGCGCGCGCTAGATCACTGCGAGAAATGGCCGAGCAGTTGGCGAACCATTCAAATGGACTTTAGACTGGCCGCAGACTCAGCGCGTGAGTGATCAGTCTTTTCCGCCGCCATGATCTAGTAGATCTAGTAGGTTGAGCTTGAACTATCCCCACACTCCCGTGTGGGGTATTCCGGGATTTCACACAGCGGTCAGCAGTCAGCGATCAGCTATCAGCAGTCAGCTATCAGCAGTCAGCGATCAGCTATCAACAGTCAGCGATCAGCAGTCAGCAGTCAGCGGTCAGCGGTCAGCAGTCAGCGATCAGCTATCAGCTATCAGCAATCCGAACCCCGAACTCCGCACCCCGAACTCCGCACTCCGCACCCCGCACGTTGCACTCCCCACTCCGCACTCACGACTCGGATTCGCGGCGGCTGATTGAGGTACAGAGAGCCGAATAGTAGAATCCCTACTCAAACATGACCGAAACCCAATTACTCTTAGCAACGCTGGCGGGGCTGGCGATTGGAACAACTCTAACCTGGCTGATCATGCGGTCGAAAGCCGCCCGAGAATACGACCGCGCAAAAGCCGACACCGGCTCCGAGCGCGCCGCCCTCGTCGAGCGAATCTCGAGCAGAGACCGCGAGCTTCTTCAACTCAAAACCGCCGTTGAGCAGGGCGCCTCCGAGAACAGCCGGCTGCGTGACGAATTAAGAATGGAGACGGACAGGCGCGCCGCCGCCGAGGAAAGGAACACGCGCATTTCCGATCTCGAAACCGCGCTGACCGAGCGGGAGCGGCAGATCGAGTTATTGATTAACGAGAACACTCTCTCGCAATCCCGCATCAGCGAGTTGGCTACGAAGCTGGATGAAGAACGAAAGTCGGCTCAAGAGAAGTTGGGCCTTTTGGATCAGGCGAATGAAAAGCTGTCGGATGCGTTCAAGGCGCTCTCGTCGGAGGCGCTGAATCAGAACAATCAATCGTTTCTCGAACTGGCGAAGACGACACTGGAGGGTTTTCAAAACACGGCTAAGGGAGATCTCGACGCGCGCCAAACGGCGATCGCTCAGCTTGTGAAGCCATTGAAGGAGTCGCTCGAAAAGGTGGACGGCACGGTCAGGGAGATCGAGAAGGCGAGAACCGACTCCTATTCGACTTTGAGAGAACAGCTTCGTTCTCTTTCGGACGATCAGTCGAAGCTGCGAGGTGAGACCGCCAATCTGGTCAAGGCGCTGCGAAGACCGACGGTGCGCGGAGCCTGGGGCCAGATGCACCTGAAACGCGCGGTCGAGCTTGCGGGAATGCTCGAGTACTGCGACTTCTTTCAACAAGAGTCGGTGGCTGGCGAAGACGGCCGGCTCAGGCCCGATATGATCGTCAGGCTCCCTAACGAGAAGATCATCGTTGTCGACGCGAAGACTCCGCTGCAGGCGTACCTCGACGCCGCGGAGGCGTCTGACGACCAGGTGAGGCTGGTGAAGCTGAAAGAGCATGCCAGCCAGGTTCGAACCCATCTGATTCAATTGAGCTCGAAGGGGTATTGGGAGCAGTTTCCGGGCACGCCTGAGTTTGTGTTCATGTTCCTGCCAGGCGAGTCGTTCTACAGCGCGGCGCTCGAGCACGATCCGAGCTTGATTGAATTCGGCGTGAATCTGAACGTCATCCTGGCAACGCCTACCACGTTGATCGCTCTGCTGAAGGCGGTCGCGTACGGCTGGCGGCAGGAGTTGATTGCAAAGAGCGCGCTAGAGATCAGCAAACTCGGACGCGAGTTGTACGACCGGATTCGAACTCTGACCGGCCACTTCAGCGAGATTAGAAAAGGGCTGGATCGGGCGGTCGACGGCTACAACAAGGCGGTCGGCTCGCTCGAAGGGCGGGTGTTGGTTACGGCCAGGCGGTTTCGCGAGTTAGGCGCGGCGACGGGTGAGGAGATCGAAGAGGTAGCGATCATCGACAGATCAACACGATTGCCGCAGTCGGAAGACCCGCTGCTGTTCCCGGATCTTCTGCCTGACGACGAAGGTGAAGGGTGAGTTCTTTAGCGCGAGGATAAGCGCAAAGAGAGCGGATGTTCACGCGTCTTTCTTCTCGCGTGTCGTGAGAGGTCCCCCTCCGTTGGAGGGCTGGCGTTTGGCCATTTCTTCCGCCCTCCGTAGGAGGGTCA
>JAHFUG010000315.1 GCA_023265195.1 Blastocatellia bacterium
GCGGATTTGTTGGAGAAATCGAATACGACGGTGAAATTTCCCGCGAGTTTTTGTCACTCATGGTTGCGGGTGAGATTTTGCACGTGGGTGCGGGAACGAGTTTCGGGCTGGGGAGATACGAGATACTGGCGTAGCGAAAGCCGGCGGCGCCCGACAATGCGATCGGAGAGGACAACCGAATGTTGCTTGCGACATGGGATACGGACAGGATCAAACATTACGTATTCGGCACTAGCCGTCTGCGCGAGATTCGTGGCGCCAGCGCGATTCTCGACGAGCTCAACGACACCGAGATCCGCCGAGAAGTAAGCGCCATCGTGGGTGAGAGCCGGATCATCTATACCGGCGGCGGTACGGCCCTGGCGTTAGTAGACAACCAAGCCCAAGTAGATGAGCTCACTCAGAAAATCGAGCGAAGATACAGCGAGGAGACTCACACGGCTGAGATCACCAGCGCGTTCATCGAGGTCGCAAAGGAAGACTTGGAAACGCGGTTCGGAGAGATGGTGCGTTTGCTGAACCACAAGCTTCGCGCAGTCAAAGATGGAAAGGCATCAACGAGGAATTGCATTTCGTCCCCGGTTCTGAAGGTGTGCGAATCATGCGGTCAATACCCCGCGTCCACATTCGACAAGTCTTCGAAGGATTTCGTCTGTTGCTCGTGCGAGGCCAAGCGGAAGCGCGGCAGAGCGATTCGAGACGGTCTTCACGGCTATCGGTCCAGGTTGGGTGATTTTCTTCAAACACAGAAGGCAAAGGAGCGATGGCCTGGCGCCGGCGTTGAGAATGCGCCCGAGGATTTCAATGACATTGGCGCGGTCTCTCGTCCGCCGGGATACATCGGATTCATTTATTGCGATGGGAATCGAATGGGAGACGTGATGGGTCATCTCGGGACGCGCGAAGCGTTCAGGACCTTTTCGTCGGAACTCCGCAACACTATGGTGGAAGTAGTGTCGGATTCCTTGATCGAGTCGTTCGGTGAGATGCGCCCGTTACCCGATAAGGCCGATAAGAGAGTCCTGCCTTTTGAAATCATCTTCATCGGTGGAGACGACCTGATGCTGGTAGCCGCCGCGGATAAGGCGGTGGAAATCGCCTGCACTCTCTGCAGCCGGTTCGAAGAGCATGGCGCCAGGATATTCGAACGCGCCGGCATATCACCGCCGCAACGGCTCTCGATGTCCGCCGGCGTAGTTCTCGCGCATGCCTCGCTACCCATCTACCACCTTCAGACGGTAGCGGACGACTTGTTGAAATCAGCAAAGCGAAGAAGCCTCGATCTCCTTCGGAATCGGGATGAAGAACGGAGTTGTATCGACTTCCATGTCGTAACCGCCTCGGCAAGCGAATCGCCGGCGCTCATGAGAAAGACGGAGTGGGTGCGTCAGAGCGAAGGACTCAGTTTGACCGAGCGGCCGTATACGCCGAACGAGCTATTGGTCTTATTGGATCGCATCCGCGCATTGAGGCGAAGCGGCTTTCCAAACAGCAAGCTTCAACTGCTTTACGAGGCGATCGTCGATCGCTCCAAGGAGAACGCCATGTTCACGTGGGCATTTGTCGCCGGCCGCGCCAGGCGAAGTAACGATGAAGACAAGAACCAGTTCAAGAAGCTCATCGATTTCTTTGCGGAGCCGGACGCGATTCGGGCCGAGGAGGATGGGAATCTCTTACCGGATTCCGGCGGGTTGTCCCAATGGCCCTGGCGAAAACGTGACGGCGATAGGCTCTCAACCCCCATGCTTGATGTAGCCGAATTGTATGACTTCATCAGGTGATGGCTGATTCGCGAAAAGGAAGATGGAACGCGCAATGCACTCGATCGAATTTCAACTCAAGATCTGCTTGGAAGCGCCTTGGCATGTAGGGACCGGATTGTCTCGAGGGTTGGTCGACCGGACGACCCAGCGCAATGCGTGTGGCGACGTCTACATTCCGGCGTCCACCGTCAAAGGCCGTCTGCGGAACGCGTGCGAGCACCTGGCGCGGATATACGGCAGCGAAGCGAATAGGTTGGGTCCCTGCGAGCCGCCGCGCCCGGACAGGATGTGCCGGGGATCGGACGCCTGCATCGTCTGCTCCGTCTTTGGCTCCGCCTATCTGGGCGAGCGATTGTACGTCGAGGACGCATTGATGAGCGCGGACTCTCGGGGTTTATACGACCCCGGAATCCAGGCGCAACCCCGGACGCGAGTGAAGCTCGACCGCCGCCTGGGCGCGGCGGAGCACGGCCATCTGTTCACCAGTGAATACGCGGAACGGTCCCTGGTCTTCTACGCCGGTATGTCAGGGCTGATGGACCTGACGCCGATTTCCGATAACGCAAATAGCGCATACGAACTGGTGCTGCTCGCGGCTGGGGCTGGATTGGTGAAAGAACTCGGCGGGGACAAGTCATCCGGATTTGGAAGGTGCGAGGTCTCCATAGTTGACGGCATCCGCGTGAGCGGCCGTGAAGTCCGGGTCCATGAGTTAGTCGAGATGATCGATGAACTCGAATACTACAAGGTTGGGTGAACGTCGATGGTTCGAATTCAGCTACGTCTAAAAGCGGTTTCACCCGTCGCATTCAGCGCACGGCGAGGAACGTCGAACTTTGTCGACACGCTCGACTACGTGCCGGGCTCCGCCCTGCGCGGCGCGGTGGCGGCGCATTACCTGTCAAGGATCGGCGGCGCCGGCGACGCACGGTTCCAAACCATCCTGGTGAAGGGTGAGGCTTCCTTTGGAAACCTCTATCCCGTGCGGCTTGGACTTCGTTCTTCCGTTATTCCGTCAACGGCCCGCTCGTGCAAGACCTTCGACGGCTTTCTTTCGGATCGAGACAAGCACGGCGTTTTTGATTCATTGATGGCCGCCGCATCAGCGCGGTTATCCGGGAATTTCGCGGCGCTCGATGAAAGGGCGCGATGCACGGTTACTCGTTGTGGGCTACCTACCCATCGCTTCTCCGGCTTCTATGAAGAAAAGGCCGGCGATAGCGGCGGGACGCCGCCCGCGCTCTATTCCAAAGTCGACGTAAGCAAACGGCACGTAACTCACGCCGGGATCAATCGCGCGTCACAGAGCGCCGAGCCTAGATTCCTCTACGCGCAGCAAGTGATCAACGAGAGTTGGCGCGAAGGGTCAGGCGGCGAATTCAAGCCACAGGTTTTCGCGGGCGACTTGTTAGTCCGTGAGCATCAGGCCGACTATGTCCGGAGTTCGCTGCTTCCTCGCGGAACCGTATTGCGGTTGGGTGACAGCCGCAGCCGCGGTCTTGGCCGAATGGAGGTAGATCACATCGGACCGGCCGAGACGGACACTGAAACCACGGTTCGCGGCCGGATAAGAGAGTTCAACAAACGCCTCGCCGAGAAAGCCGGAGTTCAGCCCAACATCGATTACATCTCTCTCACGCTGCAATCCGACGCAATCATAACCGATTCATTTCTCCGTTATGAGACCACCATCGAGGGGGAAGACATAAGCCGCGCCATCCATGCCGCGAACTCACAATGCGGTATCGAAGCCCGCGGCTTTCATCTCGTTTTCGCCAGCGCGGACAAGAAGCTGGTGCAGTCGTGGAATGCCGCCAGCGGTTACCCCAAGCCGGACGCCGCCGCGATAACCATGGGGTCCGTATTCCTCTTCAAGCTGTTGAATGGCAAAGCGGCTGAGTTGGCGCAGCCACTGTTAGCGCTACAGGAATCCGGCATCGGGCAGCGTAGAAGCGAGGGTTTCGGCAGGCTTTCGATTTGCGATTCATTTCATTGGGAGGTCCAGGAACATGGCCAGCCAGCACGCTGAGGTAGCTATTCGAAAACATATATCGAAGAAGAGCGATGAATACTATGGAGACACCGCGGATTTCGGGCGTCTTGCATGGGAGAACTTTGGCGAGAAGAATAGGACTCAAATTCGCAACCTCGAGAACATAGCCAACTCGTCCACGGCGATGGCCGACGTCCTCGACTTCATAAAGAAACAGACGGGCAAGTCCGACAAGTGGCGGCGTCAGGATTTTGGCAGGAAGCTGCTGGAAAGAATTCGCGAACCGTTGCTTGGCGACGCGAACGCTATTATTCAACTCGTCAAGGAATCCGTGAATACTCACGGGATCGAAACCGACGACCTCCGCCGAACCCACATTCTGCTTTGCCGGGAGTTCATTCGTCACTTGAGCGCGCACTACTCCTACACGATTGGCATGTCCAGCCGTAAGAGCCGGGGGAAACACAATGGCTGAATCGGCGGCGCGCGATATCTACCGGCATACCGGCAGGCGAAGCTATGAGTTGCTCGAAGCGTCCGAGCGCTTCCTGGAGAGTCACGGACCCATATCGACGAATCAGGCGCACGGATTGGAAAACGTAATCAACTGTGAACCGAAGAACATAAACAGCGTTCTCGGGTACGTTATGCATCAGGGGAGTAAGTCAACGTCGCGCGACACGGGTTTTTGGAAAGACCTCAAGAGCGAGCTCGACGGGCTGCGAAAACAGGCGAAAGAAATCCAGGAGGAACTCGGCGTCGAGGCTCCGGCAAGCAAGGCGGCGAAGGAACAACTCGCCCTCATTCATCTGGCGCTCGCCCGCGACTACGTTCAGCATCTGGCCGCTCACAACGAATACCGGCGCGCCATCACGGGAGGTAGATGAACATGTTTTGGACCGACAAACTGACCGAGCGTTACCTGTTTACCGGGCGCCTCGTCACCGAGAGCGGTCTCCACGTCGGCGGCGGACGCGACAGCCTCACCACCACCGACAGCGCCGTCATGAAATACATCGACGACCGCCCGTTCATCCCTGGCTCTTCGATGAAGGGCGCCTTTCGCGGCGCCGTCGAACGCCTGGCCGTCTCGCTCCCCGGCCTTCGGAGCTGTCAGTTGTCAAAGGGGATCGATGACCAATGCCCTACAATGAATCCGCCGGCCGATGAAGAGGAAGCTGACGACGAGAAGCGGCTGGCGACCCTGAAAAAGCTCTGTCACACCTGCATGCTTTTTGGCGCTCCGAAGTTGGCCGGCAAGACGCGGTTTAGCGATTTGTCCGTAATACCCGAAACGTGGGCGGGACTGACCGAGGTTCGAGACGGCGTCGGCATCGACCGTGACAGCGAACGGGCTATGGATCGGATCAAGTACGATTACGAAGTCGTGCCGTCCGGAACGGAATTCCAGTTCACACTGGTCATCGAGAATCCGGATGAAACTCGAAAGGAGATGAGTCTGATCGCGGTTGGCCTCAGGGAACTGCAAGCCGGGATGATACCGATCGGCGGAATCCGTACTCGCGGGCTCGGCCGCTGCAAACTAGAGGGATTGACCATTCACCATCTTTCCTTTGGCGACAGCCGGAAGTTCAAGAGCTATCTCAAGGGTCATCGCCTGGATTCCGATGAGTTCAAGTTGTCCGAAGACCAGGCGGCGGCCTTGCTCGACGACGCAATCGAAAGGCTGTTCACGTAGACGGAGGCTATATGCTCAAAAAGCTGATAAACGAGTGCACGGTTGATATGAAGCTCCATACGGTCGATCCGATTCTCATCAAATCGGGATTGGCCACCGTCAGCGGGCCCAACATGGCGTTCGTCGAGACCTATCGAAATGGACGTCGCGAGCCATATCTTCCGGGGAGTTCGCTCAAGGGCGTGATTCGCAGTCACGCCGAACGCATCGCTCGCACCCTGAAGAGTCCAAGCGCTTGCGAGCCGTTCTTCAACGAGGACGTCAAAGAGGCGCTGAAACAAGAGTCGCAACGGGCGCAAACGCTCTGGTGTGGCGAGAAGCTTCGGATTCGAGAGAAGCGGCTTGAGCAGATCACCAACCAGGTCGCCTACAAGGATTCCTGCCCCGCCTGCCGCCTGTTTGGCTCAACCTACTACGTTGGCCGGTTCGCCGTCAGCGACGCCTATCTGATTCCAGGCTCCCATGCTTACAAACAGCGGCGCGACGGCGTTGGCATCGACCGGTACACCGGCGGCGCAAGCAACAGAGCAAAGTTCGATCTCGAAGTCCTCACCGACGCAACCTTCCAATGCACGATCAAGATTCGCAACTTCGAGGTCTGGCAACTCGGCTGGCTTGCCTATGTCATTCAAGATTTCAAGGACGAGTTGATCCACGTCGGTTCGGGCAAATCTCGTGGGCTCGGCCGTGTTCGCGGAGAGGTTCAGAAAGTCATCGTCAGCTACGTTGTCGCGGATGGATCGGCGCTACGACACGACGGCGGACGAGCGAGACTGAGGGGCATTGGGAGCCTCGCGCGAGAAGACGGATACGGCTTCGCCGCCGATGATGAGGTCTTGCTGCCGGAAGGCTTCTCGTTCGAACGGCCGCAAGGCAAGCTACGATCCGAGTGCTTGTTCGACAACGGGCGAGACACGGAGTTGTGGCTCGAGACAGCGGACAAGTGGGACGCATTCATCGCCGGCTATGACATTCCTCGAGAGATGGCGCACACCAAATTCCTTGACCTAGTCCAGGAGGCTAACGGCGATGAGTGATCACGCGTGCTCGGGCTTGCTCACGGAAACCGGTCTAAGGTCACTCTTATCCTCGCCTCCCGCGCCGCTCGAGTGGATTATTCTCGAGGCGGTCGCCGAAGTTAAGCTCAAACGGTATCGCGTTGGAATCGAGCCGGGAAATTATCAAAGGGGACGCGCGTTCGGCAATGCGTGCGAGATCAGGTGGGAACAAGATACGGACGGCTTCCATACCGTCCTGCTCGGCGACGTCCCGGAGCCTCCCGCGGCCTTGGCGTCCAATGTAGTTGAGCTACCCGCGAGCCATTTCACGCGTAGGGACGGCGGCTACTTCCTTTGGGGTGAGTGGAGTCACAACGACCGCCGATGGCTCGAGGCAAGTATTCCCCACGTGTTCGACTACGCAACGCCGGCAGGCGGCGGCAAATGGCGGATCAAGCTCCGGACAAAGGAATACGTCAATCTCAACAATGGCGAGACGACGTTCTACCGATTCGTCGGCCTAACCGATCCGTTGCCGGAGAGTCAATGGTGACCATATGAACCCTTACGATTTCGTCCGGCTGCCTGATCGCGTCGCTCGCGAGCGGGTCATCACTCACGAGAGCATGCTGGGCCGCGCCGGCCGAGTACGCGGCGGCCGAATTCGCTGCGGGCTGACCGCCATAACTCCGATCTTCATTCCAGCGAACCAGGCCGGCGCCGGCGTTCAGCACTTCATGACAGTTCGATACAACGGCGCCGAGTTGCCCGTTATCCCCGGCAGTTCGCTAAAAGGCGTGATCCGCTGCGTTGCGGAAGCGGTGTCGTTGTCTTGCATTGGCCTCAGTGGTGAGCTAATCGAACGGGGACAAATGCGAGCCGGGTATCACGGTGCGATGAACAAGGACTTCGTCACCTGCGACGTTCCGGCTCGCTTGTGTCCAGCCTGCCGGTTGTTCGGCATGGTCGGCCGCGACAGTCACTTCCTTGGCAAAGTGTCCATCAGCGATGCACGCACCCAACCCGGCCGATTCGCGCGCGGCGATCAAATGATCCTCAAGCCGTTGATGGGACCGAAGCCGGCCCACAGCGCCTTCTACGTTCCCGGCGGCAAGGTGGCCGGTCGAAAGTTCTACTTCCATCATTCGCTTCCTCCGAAGACCGTAATGCAGGGGTCGAGCTACACAAAGACGATCGTACCTCTTGTCGGAGGCGTGGATTCGGAAGGCAATCCTCGAACGATGTTCGAGTTCGACGTCGTGTTTTCCAACCTGACTGAGGAAGAATACTCGTTGCTTCTGTTTTCTCTCATTCTCACCGAAGAGATGCGCCACAAGATCGGCGGCGGCAAACCGCTCGGCTTAGGCACGGTTCGAATCGAAGTCGCGGAAATATTGGAGACGGATGCGAATCAAAGATACCGAGGCTTGAGCGCGCGCAAAACCGGCCCAGCACCCTGCGCGAGCTTAGTTGGCGATGCGCTCCGAACTCACTTGCAGGTCAGCACGGCACGTATCACTGAGTCGCCCTCACCAAGCCTGGAAGACCTGCAATACATCTGGCTGTATCCACCGGCGGACGGCGAGGACTACGTGTATCCCGATCAGGAGTGGTTCAACCAAAACTCACAGGTTGCGCTCCGCGACACTCCATAAGGGAACACGCGATGATCAACTACGCGATCGCGTTTCTCTCGGAGATCTTCGCTGACAAGAACAAGATGCCGGCATTCGCTGAGAGAAGCCCTCCGCCGAGCCGTGGAACCGCGGTCAATCACGTATGAGATGGGAGACTTCGGCGTTTTGCTTGAGCTTCTCGATCTTCGGATCGCCGATACGGCTTCCCTTTAAGGGTTTACATAGAAGAATAGTACTCGTGCGCCTCCAGTTTTCGTTTCGGCGTCGATCAGCGAAGGGGTTTGGGGCCGGGGGGGGCAGGGGCTGGATCGATGGAAACCGTGCGACAGCAGGATGACCGGCGCCTATGTTCTCGCCGAAATACTGATCGCTGACCGCTGATAGCTATCTTCCGAATCCAAGACGCGCTCATTAGCGGATGAGAAAAGCAGTGGCCGGTGGTCAGTGGCCAGTGGTCAGCAACAAGAGGGAGACACCAGTTCGGAGGAGTTGCTTTGTGGCGCACCGAGAGCCATTAGGCCAAAGCGGTGCTGCCCGAGACTGACCACTGATCACTGGCCACTGACCACTGGTTTCATTGAATCGAAGACGCGCTCATTTAGCGGATTGAAACCGGACTGGAGGCGGAACCACCCGAACATCTAACCGGCGGCGGGAATCTAAGACGTGCTCATTAGCGGATTGAAACAACCGGAGATTCGGCCTTTTGAGACTATCAAGCACCCGGCTGGAATCGAAGACGCGCTCATTAGCGGATTGAAACTCGCACTCGCGGCACTTATCCGGCTCGAATAACCATGCGCTGGAATCGAAGACGCGCTCATTAGCGGATTGAAACCAGCTTATTAGTTACTGTGTCACGCCGCATAATTCCGTTGGAATCGAAGACGCGCTCATTAGCGGATGAGAAAAGCAGTGGCCGG
>JAHFUG010000316.1 GCA_023265195.1 Blastocatellia bacterium
AACGCAGCCTCTTCGTTCTTCGCGCGGCGGCGCGCCTAAGACGGTGCAAGAATCGCCACGCTGGCTAAACCGAATTCGCTCGCGTTCCGACTTCTACAAACTAGCCCGAGTGTACTACCGGGGCCGGTTTTATGCGCTTCCGCATCTCATGTTTGTCATCGACCGTAGCGCCAAGAATCGCATCTACTACGTAAACTCGAAGCTCTATCAGTTTCATAAAGACTTTTTGAACGCCTCCTATCTGTCGCTCGATCGCGGCCGTGCGCTCTATGAAAACAACTACTTGAAACCCAATCGCCGCTTCATCCTCGGGACCATAGCTTTCGACATCGCGGCCGTGGCGTTCACTTTTGAGTTTTGGGAAGGAGACCTGATCGACGAAGTACTGCTTGCGGCGGCGTACGACGCTATCGCATCTTCGTTTTTCACTTCGATCTCATTCAAGCCAAATTCCGCGAGTCAGGAGGAGGCTGCGCGGGAGGCGAATCGGCGATCGGATCGGATCTCACTTCCCGTGTTGAACTCGAGCGGCTTTATGCGGTCGAGCGTGTACCAGCCTCTGAATATCGCAAGCGCCGTCGGACAGCTTCGCATTCTGGACAGGGTCGCCGAGGACACGGTGATAGACCGGAATCAGATAGTCATCTTCAACGAGACGCCCGTGCACCTGCCTCCGCTCTCGGGAATAGTTACTCTTGCCCCGGCCTCCCCTCTTTCCCACATCAATTTGCTTGCGAAGGCATGGGCGATTCCTAACGCTTTCATCAAAGGCGCCGATCAACTGTTCAAGGCGCTCGATGGCAAGTATGTCAGGCTCGATGTTCGCGAGACCGAATACACTCTTGAACCCGCCGACCCGCGAGAGGTTGCCGCCCGCAACATGAGGTGGATCAAACGAGCCGACCTCGTTACTCCGGCTGCCGATCTTGATTACAAGGCGCTGACTGACCTGCGAGATCAGCGGGCGAGGGACGCGCGCAGGTTCGGCGCCAAGTCAGCCAATCTCGGCGAGTTGGCTCACGCCCGGTTGAACGGAGTAGTGATCCCAGCCGGCTTCTCGATACCCTTCCGTTACTATCTGGAGTTCGTCCGCTCCAACGGCCTTGAAGAGCGAATTGCCGCCGCGGTCGAGGAAGATCGATTCGTGCACGATCCCAAGTATCGCAAGGCGCGTCTGGCCGAGATTCGCCGGTGGATCGAGCAAGGCCGCCACGATGAAATCTTCAAGCGGGATGTTTTGTCGAAGGTCCATCGGGAATATGAAGGCCAGGGCCTCTTCGTTCGAAGCTCCACTAACGCCGAAGATCTGAAGGACTTCAGCGGCGCGGGCCTTTACACCACGGCGCCCAACGTGCGCACGGAAGAGCAGTTGATGGAGGCGATCAAAACAGTATGGGCGTCGGTTTGGAACTATGAAGCGTACGAGGCGCGCGAAAGCTTCGGCATGAATCACTTTGGAGTCTACCCCGGAGTGGTGATTCAGTTGGGCGTCAACGCCGAAAGCGCCGGCGTTGCGATAACGAAGGACCCGTTCAATAGGAGCGCGAGCAGGCGCGCGGCCGCCGTTTACATAAACGCGAAAAGAGGGCTCGGTATTCGAGTCGTCGAGGGGCAGAGAGTTGCGGAGCAGTTGCTCTACCGAGTCGAGTCGAAGCGGACACAGGTTCTCACTCGATCGGAGGACGACACCATGCTCAAGTTCGATGACGCCGGCGGCGTAAAAGAAGTGAAGGTCGAGTCCCGGCGAGCCGTGTTAACGGATCACCTCGTGCACAGGCTCGCCGCCGCCGCGCTTCGGATCAAGCGCGCATTCGGCGGCGTTGACCAGGACATCGAATGGGTGTTCGCGAACGGCGTGTTGTATATCGTCCAGTCACGCCCGCTGGCCAGAGACCCGCCGTAATGGTTGCGATCTTCATGGCGCTCGCAAGCTCTATTTGCGCCACTCGATCGGAAACAATGTTCCGGCCTTTTCAGGCGGCAGATTGAACCCCACGACCGCGGCGGCGCGGCTGAGCACCGGATCACGTTTCGCCGCAATATCCGCCGCCGACGGCAATAGCAACTCATCGGGGATCACGCCGTCATGCTCGAGGCTTTTGCCGTCAGTCATTATCAGATCGGCGTGCGTAACGCTAACGCTGTAAAACACGACGGTGTCGCTGCCTGCCTGGTGGCTTTCGTGCTGGCTTTCCATTACTGCTCCAGCCGAGCGGTCGCCCAGAACGGTTCCACGTTTTTCGAGTTGAACGACTCTGGCGAAAACCTCCGCCGCGGATCCTGAGTCGCTATCGATCAACACAACGAGCTTCCCTTTAAACGAGCGGTCTCCACGTGTCTTTGCCAATTGCGGCTTGGTTTCCTTTCGGGCCTTCTCGTCCGCGATTTTGATGTCCCGATCAAAAACAGAGCCTACCAGCCGCTGAAGCGTTGGGACGGCGCCGCCTCCGTTTCCGCGCAAATCAAGAATCAGCGCTTTGCGCTTTCTGGCTTTATCAATCATGTCGTCCACGCCCTTATCGTCAAGATCGAACTGCGGCATCTTCCAGATCATTAGGTCATCGCCGAACTCGTAATATCGGTGCCGGTGCAGCCTGTCTTCATTCTCGCTCTCTCGAATCAGGTCTCCGATATCACGCAGTTCATAGACGGCCTTACCCTGCTTGACCTTCGCGATCACGTCCATCTGTTTTTGGTTTCCGCCGGGGAGCTGAACCACAACCCTCATTCCCGGTTTAGGTCTCAACGAATAGTAGAGATAATGGAGCCTCCAAATATTGCTCCGTTCGACGCCGTACCCATCGACCGTGTAAACCACGTCGCCGGCCTTGAGGCCCTTTGCGTCGGCGTCGCTGCCGGGTTTGACGGCGATCACATGGCACACATCTCCGATCATCTGCATCTGCTGCATCTGCCAGCCGTAGTCGGTTCGGAACGGGCGAGAGGGAGGTATAAAGAAAGTATGAGAGTCATCGAGGTCGAGCAGAACCTGAGCAATTATTCCGAAGGCCTGGCCGATCGACGTGGCTTGCTTTATCTTTTCCTCCGCCTCTTTGAAACGAGCAGGCACGCTCATTCCGCGGAACGTGGGGTCATAGTAGTACTTCTCGAGGTCGCTCTTTACCGCAGCCAGCATGAGCCGAGCTCGATCTCGGTCCAGATTGTTCAGTTGCTGGGCGTGCGCCGGATAGAGCCCAGCGGCAGTAATTTGCGAAACAGCTAATCCGATCATCAATGACCGGAGAGGAGAACACCCCGAATAACGAACGCCGCGCCTCATAATGACCCTCCTGATTTCTTGGTTCTCGAACACTGCCGGCAGCATGGCCCGCCCGAGTGTAGGATCACGCGAGCGGGAAATTGACCGGAAATCTTACAATGGAACAGATTCACCTCTTGGCTTCCTTTGACGAGACGCGGGTGTTCGCCGACAAGCCGCGTCGTTGGCTCGGCGAATCGATTGCGTAGTCCTTCAGAGAATGCCTGCTCGATGGATTTCACGGATCGATGGTTCGCCGTAGCCGCCAACTCTCTTTTCAAGCGGCGAAGCAAACCCGAAGAATCTCATTTTTCTCGGGCGGAATTCTTTGCGCCCTTTGCGCCAATCTTTGCGTCTTTGCGAGAAACTCTTTTCTTCCCGATTTGGCCGCGGACGGAGCTTGTCCGAAGAACAACACTCTGTGACCCCGCTACCCAAGCGCTAGCACTGAAAACTCAGACTGTTGATGATCAGCTTACCCCACCCCAGACTTGCGTGACGGCTCACCTCCACATTCACGACGTGAGCCTGCCGCCGCACCAGGTACTCAACGGGATGATAAGGATCAATGCGAAACCTTCTTCCTGAGCTTTTCAATGGCTTCGCGCACTTGAGTCGATCTGGCGTCTTTCGGGTTGTCTTTCAAGAAGGCTTCGAGGCGCTCGATGGCTTTTGCGGGTTCGCCGGTCTGTTCGTACAGGCTGGCTAGATAGATGTTGGCAAGCGGTTGCTTACCTATCTCGTATGACCGCTGCAGGTTCGTTTCGGCAGGCTGATAGTCGCCAAGCTGAAACTCCGCGATTCCCAGGAACAAAAAAGATGTTGAAGATTGCTTCTCGATTTCGAGGCTCCTTGTAAGGGCGGGGATGGCCTCGCCGTACCGCTTCTGCTTGACGAGAGTCACGCCCAATCCCACATAAGGGGCGGCTTTATCGGGTTTAAGCTCGATGGATTTCTTGTAGGAGTTCACTGCATCGTCGTACTGCTGCAATTTCACTTGCTGATCGGCGAGCGCAAGATGCGCGGCGTACATCGGCGGATACAGTTTTATCGCCTCACGGAAGTGCCTGATTGCGTTGCCAGGGCGGTCCTCATCCGCGTCCTTGACGCCTTTCTGGTACTCCTTTCTCGCCGATTCCGGGACATTCGGGTCCATCTCTTCCAGTGAAACCAGTCCGGCGGGAGGAAGTCTCTTGCCGGCTTTTAGCCTCAACGAGATGTTCTGGGTGAAGATTTGAGGCGCGCTGCCGAATGCGACCACGTCCGCATATACGGTTGTGTTCTCGAAGGTCTCACCATCCCCTTCCGCGGTTAATTGGTACGTTCCCCGTCTCAGTCCGGCGAATGAGAAATGTCCGCTTAGATCGGTGAACACCTCGAACACGCGGGCTCCGTTGAAGGTCAAGGTGACTTTGACCGGGTTCGCCGGAGACGTTCCGTTTGGCAGGATTACTCTGCCCTGTAAAACGTGCCCACCTTGCGCAAAGGCGGATCCAACGAAAACCAGGACGGAAACGAAGAAGGCGGGTATGACGGGAAAGCGGGTCATTGCGGTTCCACGGCGGCTCTCACCTTTATTATGAAACCAGCGCTCCTGTGTGGAGTCTTTTGGGGAGAGGGCGTCCGCGCTGCAATAGCGCGGACGCCCTTGAACAAACGCTGTTCAGCAAAGGCTCGACTACCAGTTGAAGCGGAAGCCGAACTGGGCTTGGAACGGAATGCCGATCGGTTCCGAGAAACCGGTCGCCCCGAAGAAGTTGACGGGCTTCTTGAAGTTCTGGCTGCCGGTAGTGCCGTCAAACGAGTTGCCGAAGTTCCCGGTGTTGAAGAGGTTGAACGCCTCGAAGAAGACGCCCAGCTTCATCTCCTCTTTGAACTTGAAGAACTTCGAAACCCTAAGATTGATCTGCGCGAATTTATCGCCCCGCAATGTACCCGGCGGAAGCTTGTGCTGGTCATTGCCGTCGCGGGTGTCCCGGTCGTTGGTAACGCCGTCTCTGTTTATGTCGACGCCGCCGGCCGGGCTGATGCTGTAGGGCCTGGCGGAGCCGAGTTGCAGGATCGGAGACAACTGCAATCCCCAGGGCAAGTCAAAAATGCCCGACGCCACGAAACGGTGCCGTTCGTCCTCGCCCGGATGGCCGAAATCAGCCTTGGGATCGAACTTGTCGAACGGGTTCTGAGGCTGGAGGCCAAAGTCGCCGATGATTCCGAACCATGCCAGCGACCTCGCCAGAGTATAGTGGAGGTTCAACTGGATCTTGTTCGAGTAGCGCTTCCGGTACGCTATCGTGAAAGCGTCGTACCGCGACCGGCTGTCAGACTGCGCCACGCGAATGTTGCTGAACGGCGTGACCTGACCGAACGCGGCGATCATCTCCGCCGCGTGGGCGTTGAACGACGACGTGAGCAGTCTTGTAGGGCTCGGATTCGTGCGCTGAAGCCCAAGCAGCGGACCGATCCTCGGGTTGTAATTGAGTTGAGTGAACTCGTGAAGGCCGAGGATGTGAATGTAGTCGAACTCGATGACGGAGTTCTTACCGATCTCCTGGGCAAAGCTCAGGTTGGACTGCTGCGTATAAGGCGCACTGAAGTCCGGATCGACCATCCGGCCATTGACCGGAAAGCCGGGCACCGGGTTGAGTAGCGGCCGCGGGAATGGAGGCGGCGGAGAAGCGAGACTGAGCGTGGACGAAGTGTCCAGGATCGACGCGTAGATCTCGGGATTCGCCATTTGGACCGCGAACAGAGGCACGTTCAAGAAGGACTGGTCATAATAAAGTCCATATCCGCCCCTGATCACCGAACGTCCGTTGCCCTTTATGTCGTACGCGAAACCGACGCGAGGTGAGAAGTTGTTCTTGTCGTCGTGGGCGAACCTGCTCCCAAGAGGATGGCCGATGATTTGAAGCGCCTTGATGGTGCGATTGGTCGCTTTCTGGTGCGCGGCGTCGATGAAACCGATGTCGACGTCATAACGAACGCCGAGATTCAACGTCAGCCTCGAAGAGACTTTCCAGTCGTCCTGGAAGTACCACGAGAACTGCTTGGCGCCGTCTCGCAGATCGAACTTTGGATCACCGCCGGCAACGGCGATATCGCCGACGATCCCGGGCGTGTTGAACTTCAGCGGCAACGTGACGATGGTGCTCGGGTCTTCGACGAAGTCGTATTCTGGCGCCGACAGGAACGCGAACAGACCGCCCAGCGTCGGCTCCAGAACTAGGTCAGCGCCGAACTTGAAACCGTGACTTCCCTTCGTCCACGTAATGTCGTCCCGGAACTGATGCTTGGTTTGGATCGTCTGCTGCGGAACGTTCGGGTTTCGGCCAACCGCGACGCCGCTTGGGAAAGTCAGGAACTTCAGATCCGTCGTAGCCACGATCTGATTGTTGAACTGAGAGAACGCGTAATTGAAGACGTTCACCAGGTGAGGAGTAGCGGTCCAGGTCCATGATCCAAGGATGTTCTTGTAGTCATTGGCTTGTATGTCTCCACCTGAAAGATCGGTGAACACGGTCAGGAAGCCCGCCTGGTCGTTCAAGGACAAGTTGTTCTGTCCACCCCAACGGAAACTCAGCGAGTGATTGTCGCGCGGGTGGAAGTCGGCCTTGAACGTCCACTGCGTGTCATCATAGGGCTGCGGCAGGAATTGGACCGCCTTGTAGCCGAGCGGCTCGAGAAGCTTGATCTCATTGAAGGCCTGAGTCGGTACGATCGAGTTGCCACGCTCGCGCGTATGCTCGACCGCGCCAAACCAGTAAGCCTTGTCCTTCTTGAGCGCACCGCCTACCGACCCGCCGAACTGCTGCCGGTTGAACGGCGGCTTGACTGCGTCCCCCGGGTCGAACAGATTTGAGTTCGCATCGGCTAGGAGCTTCGGAGCGTTGGAATTGAAGAGATCGTCGCGGAAGAACCCAAACGCCGACCCATGAAACTTGTTCGTCCCGCTCTTGTTCACTACCGAAAGCAGCGCGCCGCCCGAACGGCCGTTCGCAGCCGAGAATCGCTGGCTGGAGAGAGCGAACTCCTGAATTCCTTCCATCGTGAAGTTCTGGAGAATTCCGCCAACCGCGTTGTCCTTGTCGTCGGCCCCATCAACCGTAATGTTTACATTACGGCCGGTCGAACCGCCGAACGAGATTGTGCCGGTGCGAGCCTTGGTGGGATCGTACGATCCTTGCAGCGTAGCCCCGGGTATCAGCACCGCGAGCGATGCAAACGACCGCCCATTGACCGGCAGGCTCTCCATCTGCTTCGGATCCATCACGCCGCCGATGTCCTGTTTCGAAACTTCTATTAGAGCGCCTCCGCCCGCAATCGTCACGGTCTCCGACGTCCCGGCGGGTTTCAAATCAGCATCCAGCGAAACGCGCGACAGCACGTTGACCGTCACGGGCTCCTGAGCGTATTTGGCGAATCCCTTCGCCTCGACCTCGATTCTATACTCGCCAGGAACCAGGGTCGTTAGCTCGTACGAGCCCGAATCGCCGGTGGTAGTTTTACGCTCGATGCCTGTTGCTTTGTTGATGGCCTTGACTGTTGCGCCGGAAACCACCGCCCCCGACTGGTCTTTTACGACGCCGGTGATCGCGCCGGTATTTGAAGTCTGGGCGAGGGCTCTAAGCGGCACGACAAGTGACGCCACTAGCATAAATGTGGTCATCACCGTCGTAATAGCCCTTCTAAGTCTAAAAGTACTCATCGAAACCTCCCTTTCAATCATCTTTTTGTTTGTTACTGAAACCTGCAAGTGAGTTTGAATGGATCCGGCAACCGTAGGGCATGTTCTGAGCAAAGACAACGCGCAATCACACAACCCCGGCGGCTCGGAACCAAATTGCTAATGACCGCGATCGCCTTCGAGAAATCTCCGGAGACCTTACTCTGGAGCAAGGCTCCATGCTCGAAGACGCTTGATGAAGAACCGGCGGAAATCTCCCGGCCGCCTCACCAAAATTGAAACTGATCATTCCTTGCCCGGCTGTTAGAAACCACCTTGAAAAACCCAAACCGGTCCAAATGTGCAGGGGCCGGCGCCAGCCGGGCGGCTAACGGCTAGGGATTATATCATCTTATGGAATATTCGCAGCCTTTTTTGTCATCCCTTCCGCTTCAACCGGAAACCGGCCCGGAACCGCTACTGGATCGTATCCGTCGCCGCGTCGGGCGCCAGCACGGGCAGCGGCGACGAATGATGAACCATCATCAGCCAGACTCCGCCGCTCCGCACGAATAAATTGGTCGCCACGGCCTGCGTTGAATCGAAACTCACATCGTCGAATATCGTGATGTTTTCCTTGCACGTCACGCAAGCCACTTCGCCCGATGTCCAAACCTGGAACTCCGTGGGGGCCACCCTTATCCTTTGACCGGACTCAAAAATGCGCTCCCAACTCTTCTTCACACGCTTCCAGCCCGAGATCATCGCCCACCCCGGATGAACGCATCGGGCGCAGTCGTCATGGAGCCAAATCTCGTTCATGTCCTCCAGAGACCCGGATTCAAGCGCCTGATAGAACCGGGCGTTCGCTCGTTCTATGTCTTCAGCTTCTCCATTCATGCGTTCAGCGAGACTACACCGCCCAAGCGATGATTTTCAACAGACGCGATATTCAGGCACTCCCAACTCCGAACCCCGAACCCCTAACTCCTAACTCCTAACTCCTAACTCCTAACTCCTAACCCAGAACTCCTAACCCAGAACTCCTAACCCCTAACTCCGAACTCCTAACTCCGAACTCCCGAACTCC
>JAHFUG010000317.1 GCA_023265195.1 Blastocatellia bacterium
GCTAATGGCCTCCTCAACACCCGCGGCGCCGATTGCGGCTATCGTCGCATTGGCGAAGGAATCCAGTGTCAGCCTGAGGTTCTGGTTTCACGCTAGCGGACTCGCCAAATCACTCCAGGGCCAGGGCGGAGGCAACGGGAAGGGACAGGAGAAGCAAGGTGATCGCGACGCAAAGGTTAGCCGGATTCAGATTTTTCCCGCTGACGTTACTATCGATCTCAGTGACCGAGTGTCTTTCTCGGCTGTTGCGTACGATCGAAACAATGCGCCTGTTGGCGGTGTCAAGATCAAGTGGAGCGCACAAAGTCCTGTTCAGGGCCGCCACATTCGCTTATCGCAACACGGCGAGTTTGAGGCAACCAGTCCGGGAACATTTAGCATAGCCGCGGAATGCGCCGGGAAAACCGCCAAGGTCGATGTAGTGGTTCGCCCCGGCGTCAAACGAAATCTTAAGCTTACTCCAATCAGCACCCGTGACGTCTCGACGCGAGATGTTCCGTCTCCAAGAGTAGGGTCTACCAAAGAACTGAAAAAGCCGGGAAGGGCTGCCGCAATTGCGGCCAGGGCTGAAGGCGCCGACTCAAGGCGGTTCGCTCCGGCGAAGTACAGCTCGGGCAATAAGCTACTCTCGACGGTCGCGTCTGACGCTTTGAAATCCGGAGGAGGGCTCGGCCGTGGATCAGAATCAGTCTTTGTCGGAGGGCTCGAACACACCGGCTTGTCGCCAATGCTGCCGGCCGATAGCGGGTGGGGCGACAGTAACTATTGGACATCCGACGACCCAGGAAACCGTGTCGGCAATCCGCCAGGCGCTCCCATGGACGGAGGGGCGGGCAGCGGGAACTTTCAATTCGGTGCGCCAATCCTGGGCCTGCCGGGACGAGGAATCAACATTGCCTTGAGCCTCGCCTACAACTCACGTCTCTGGAATAAGGCGGGCTCGCAGATTGGCTTTGACAATGATCGCGGCTGGCCGGCGCCAGGATTCTCGCTTGGTTTCGGCAAAATGCTCGGCATGGGCGTCTACAATGGCGGCATGTTGGTAGATGCGGACGGAACCCGCCACGCTTATGCTGGCTCACTTACTCTGTACAATTGGGGCACGTATTTCGTGGGTCATACGACCGATGGCTCATTTATCGACTACTGGTACTGGAGCGGCACGGGTGGCGGAATAGTCTACGGCCAAGCTCGCCTACCCAATGGAACCGTCATCAACTATGGAGCCGCGGGTCCGGGGGCGGTGTACCCAACAAGCATTGAAGACGCAAACGGCAATTTCATAACAATCACCTACGTCAACAACAGCGGTCCGCGTATTCAGACCGTGACCGACACGCTGAACCGCGTCATCAGTTTCTATTACGCCAGCAGCAATTTATTGACCGCCATAACCGGGCCCGGATTGGGTGGGGGCGCGAGAACGCTGGTAAGACTTCACTATCACCAACTCAGCCTGACTTATGGGTTTAGTGGCCTCACGCCTTCGGTGCGAGACTCGTCCCCATGGGTCGTCGACGCGATTTATTACCCGGCGACAAGCACTGGCTACTGGTTCAATGATTCGGATTCGTATTCGAGCTATGGCATGCTGGCCAAAATAGTTGAAGAGCGGGCGATGGGGTTTTCAGCTTCCTCGCTCAACGATATGGGCAGCGTCTACCAGGGTCAAATAACGCGCACTGACACCTACAACTATCCACTAGCGCCTGACTACAGTCTCAGCGACGCGCCAACATATGCCTCGACGACGGAAAGCTGGACGCGCGACGGCGCGAACTTCGACTCGGCTACCACCAGCTACTCCCTAAACGAGAACGCCACGCCGCGCTCGACGATCATTACGCTGCCAAATGGCGTGAAGAGTAAACAGCTCGCCTTTAACGCGCCGAATCAGTGGAACGACGGGCTTGTTTATCAGGACGAAACATACGTTACCGACAACCAACCACTTCAGAGCAGCCATTCCTATTGGGAACCAGGCGCATACGGATCGCCGCGTCCGACGCGAGTTGAAAAAACGGATGAGCGCGGCCAGATGACCGCCGCCGAGTTCACCTATGGCGGCGTGTACAATCAAGTCACTGAGGTCCGCGACTATGACTATGGCGGCGCAACTCTGCTTCGAGCTACGCGCACTCAGTATCAGAACAGCGCAAGCTACGCGAATCGCCACATCTTCAATCTGCCGCTGAGTGTCGAGGTGTACGCAAGCGACAATGTGACACGGGTCTCGCGCACCGAATATCAATATGACGGGCAGACGCTGACACAAAGAGCCGACGTCGTTCAGCATGACTATGCTTACGATCCGTACGCCTTTGACGAGGGCTATTGCTATTGGGACTATGACTGGAGCGATCCCGATTGCAGTGGCTCGTGTTCGCCGGACCTGCTGGGCTGTGACGGTTATTGCCCGCAGTTTTGGGTATGCCCCTATGATCCTTCAACCGACTACCGCGCCAATGTCACGCAGGTGACGAGTTATGCCGACGCAATCAGTCTAACCGGTGCGGTCACGGAAGCGCGGCGTTATGACATCGCCGGCACTCTGGTCACTGCCTCGACTTCGTGCTGCGACCAGACCGGTTTCAACTACACGGTGGACACACAATATGCCTATCCGCTTTCGAAGACCCGAGGATCGGCCACAGATCCTTTCGCTCAGGTTACTTCGAGCGGGACCTATGATTTCTATACCGGCTTTGCGCTTTCCGCGACGGACGCCAACGGCAGGCAGTCTACTCTCAACTACGATTCGGCGACCCTGCGGCCCGCTACCACGATCTCGCCCACTGGGGCGCATACCGACTATTCTTATAACGACGCGGCCATGAGCATTACGACAACCACGTATCTCGCCGCCAGTGAAGGCGCCGGAGTCGCGGACCAGAGCGTCAAACTGCTGAACGGCCGCGGACAAGTGCGGCAGCAACAAGCACTGGGCGCAAACAATGCCTGGGACTTTGTCGACAGCGTGTTTGACAACATGGGCCAGGTATCGCAACAGACGCGGCCCTACCGCAGTGGCCAGACACAGCAATGGACTACTACGACTCACGATGCGCTCGGCCGGGCGAAAACCGTCACCGCGCCTGACGGCAGTTTGACGCAGACCTTCTACAACGAAGCTACGCGGCCGAGCGTGGCTTCCAGCAGTCCCGGAGAAACCACTCGCGTGCAGGACGCCTGGGGCCGCGAGCGTTGGGGCCGCACGGATTCAAGCGGACGCCTCATCGAAGTCGTCGAGCCGGATCCTTCGAGCAACGGCTCGGTCGCCGGCAATGGCATGGTCACCACCTACAGCTACAACACTCTTGGAAAGCTGACGCAAGTCAATCAAGGCTCCCAAACGCGTTCGTTCAAATACGACTCGCTCGGCCGGTTGACCGCACAGAAGCTGGCCGAAATGAGCGCCACGCTGAACGACGCCGGAACTTATGTCGGGTCGGGAACCTGGAGCGATGTATTCACATATGACGGACGTTCGAATCTAACCTCGCGCACGGACGCGCGCGGGGTGAAGACGATTTACACCTACAACAGCGATCCGCTGAATCGCCTGCAATCGGTGTCCTGGGACACGAGCGGCTTCGGCGACACCGCGAATCCAATCCTCACGGCAGCGGCGATTTCTTATAGCTATCGCACCAAGGGAAGTACGTCAGACTTGAAAGACGTAACGCAACTAAGCAGTGTCACCGCCGCAGGAGTGAGTACTGAAGGCTATAGCTACGACACGGAAGGGCGAGTGAGCTCAAAGACTCTTACCTTGACCGGCCGATCCTCCTACCCGTTTGTGACCGATTATCTTTATGACACGCTGGACCGCGCCAAGGACCTGCGTTATCCGGCCGAGTACGGCAACGGATCTGCGCCTCGCAAGCTGGTGCATCACGATTACGACGTCGCCAGCCGCCTAACCGGCCTTACGTTTGACGGCCAATCTCAAGCTTCGAACATCGTTTACAACGCAGCCAGTCAAGCAACTTCACTCGGCGTTGGCACGGGCGCGAATCAAGTTGCCGAGAGCTACAGCTACAACGCACAAACCGGGTTGCTCGATAATCAAACCGCGACCCGCAACGGCGCGACGCTGCTCAATCTGTCTTATGATTATGCCGGAGCCAACGGAAAGCGCACCGGCCAACTCGCTAGAATCGTAAACAACCTGGATCACAACAAGGATCGTGGCTATGAATACGACGCGCTGGGGAGGTTGCGGCGAGCGACGGGCGGGCAGAACGTCAACTGGGTCCAGCGTTATGAATACGATCGCTACGGCAACCGAAATAATGTTTTCTCTTACACGGCCGATCAGTACGTGCGCAACTTCTATCAGGGCGCGCTGAACCGGCAACCCAACTCGACCGAGTTACAGACCAAACTGAGTGCGTTACAGACGGCCTACGCGCAAGGACAGCCACAGTTTCTCGCGGCGATGCAAAGTCTGGGTAACGAACTCTTCTCTTCGACCGAGTATGCCAGTCGCAACCGCGGCGATCATGATTATGTTTACGACCTCTACAAGACCTATCTGTTGCGCGATCCTGATCCGGGTGGTTGGGCCTTCTGGGAATCACAGGTGCCGGCTAACGGGCGCGCCGCCGTGCGGGACGGATTCAATTGGAGCGCCGAGTTCAACTTGAAGGTAAACGGGACCAGTCCCTACTCGCCTCCGGTCGGCACAGTACCGGCGGATGGTTTGCAAGGACTCTCGTTCGCGAACTCTTCGAACAGAATCAACTCATCAGGCTACGCATACGACGCGGCGGGCAATCAAACGCGCGCCTTTATTCCGGGCAGCGGCGCTTCACAACGCTTTCAGTACGACGCGGCGAATCGCATGGTGAAAGTCAAGGCCGATGACAATGTCACGGTGGTTGCGACTTACACATATGGTGATTCAAACGAGCGATTGATCGCGGAGGAGGGAGCCTTGCGTACTTACTACGCTTGCAACGGCGCCACGGAGTACATCGAGAGCGGAGGTTCAACTGCTCCTAGCTGGTCGAAGAGCTATGTCTATCTCGGAGGGCGCTTGCTTTCGACAATGACGCCGAATGGAAGCGGCGGCGAAGCGGTTCAATACGATCACCCGGATAGACTGGGTACAAGGCTGGTAACCAATCCGTCAACCGGCGCTTCATTCGAACAGGTGACGCTGCCCTTCGGCACACCGCTGGATGCCGAATCGACCGGTGTGATCAAAAAAAGATTTACTTCCTACGATCGGAGCGCGGCTACGGGGTTGGACTACGCCCAGAACCGTCATTACGACTCACAGCAAGGCCGATTCACCCAAGTCGACCCAATCGGGATGAAATCTACGAGCCTTGAGCATCCGCAAACGCTCAATCTTTACGCTTATGTCGCTAACGACCCAGTAAACCGCAAGGATGCGAGCGGGCTCGGCTTCTTCAAGTTTCTGAAAACACTGTTCAAGGTGGTATTGCGCATACTTGCGGTAGCCCTTGTGGTTGCCGCTCTGGTCTTAGTTAGCCAGTTCGCGCCCATGTTTCTTCCTGGTTTGCTTGGAAAAATAGTAGCGTGGGGAGCATTCCTTTTAGCTGCCGCCATACGCGCGGAGCGCTTCGTGTTGCTCTTGGGCCACATCAGTCAGTGGATTTATCGGTGTCGTGTGCCGGACTTTGAAGGTCTGTCAAAGGGGCGTCAGGAGGAATTGACCGCGAGGGGTGTAACGCCCGATCAGTGGAACCATCTCGCGAACAAGAACCGCTTGACCTATTTCAACGTCACTGCGGCAATCGGTGAACTGGGGTTATCGCTAGCGGGCTGGTTGGTGGATTGGGCTGCCGGCGGAATTAAGCATGAGCGCGTGTTCTTCATGGCGGGGCCCACCGCATCGAACCTCCTCACCCAGGTAATAACTTCTGGTCGCTTTGCGAATGGAAAGAACCTGGAGATTGAGCACCCCGGCTATCCCGATAGCTACAGGCAGGGATTCCACCCAAGCCTACAACTGTCATTTTCCCATGACGGTACAAAACTCGACGCCGATCTCGACTCCTTCAACCCCCAATCGAGTGTGGGGCCAGTCGGCGCTGTGCTTCACTTGCTCGAAGTGTTTTCACATAAGCTCGGCAATCTCTACGGGGCTCAAGGAACAAATGCCTACAACGTTGCTCACAGGTCGAGTTGGGAGTGCAAATGAAATTTGGAGAGCATGAGAGAGCATGAGGAGGGGTCAGGCTTGACTCTGTTGACATTTAGGTTACAGCCACGATAGCAGCGGACACCATGCCCAGGACCAAGAATCGCCCAGGAACCAAGAAATCGAAGTCCAAGTAAACCGCAACAAACTCAAGCCTGACACCTCCAGTTTGGGCTTATAACCATCTCTTTGTGCGGCGTGGGCAGCAGGCTCTGACGCGCGCCCTCAGATCCAGGTGGAAGTTCTACGGCTCGAACCCAGGCTGATCGGTTGGCATGTAGGGCAAACCCCAAGCGTCTCTCCCACGTGCCATCCGCCGGACTCGGTGACCGAAGCGCCACGCGCACGTTCAACAGCGAAGCTCTCACCTTGAATCAACGAGCTGATGATTATTTGAGAAATAGTTGATAAGAACTTGAGGACTTCTAAACCAACGAGAAGGTATTCTCAATGACGGCGTCTTCCAAAGGAAACTAGAAGGGATGGCTACCGGTCAAGTACACGACCGGGATCTGTATAGCTGGACTTCTTGTTTAGTGGATGAGCATCGCAATCAGGGCCGGGACATGGCGGTTGCGATTTTCGATGCTGTTTACAAGAGCGGTCCTCGGAATGAATTTGCTCGCAGTTCCGCCGCCCGAAGACTCTACAGCACCGCAAGGTCACCATTTGGTATTCGGACTTTCTCCATTTTGCTCGATATGAGGATGGGTAATGTCCGCTTAGCAAGCTACAAAGCGAGGGAGATGAAGATGAACAAGAACACGAAATTTGTCATATCACTTTTGGCCTTTTGCTTCCTGGTGATTGGTCTAGCGTGGATAGGAAATAGATCGAGAGTCCTTAGCGAGTCCAAACCATCGCCAGAGGTACAAAGTCAGTCTGGTGTAGAACGTATCAACGCCAAGGCGCGGGCAGTCAAGGGTCCCGATACCGAAGCGATCAAAGGTCTTACGGATGAGATAATGAGCCAATACGGATGGGACGACGCGCCGGCCTCAGTCAAAGACTCCATCAAGAACCGGCTCGTGAGCGCTGAAGAGAAATTCCATAAGGGAAACCACAAGGGCGTCTCAGATACCGACGTGGCCAGAGCCGTCAATGGGTTCGTAGTAAAATTCAATACCCCGGCATATACCAGGACCAGTCCTAGCGAGGTTAAGGAAATACGCGGACACATGATTGGCCTCCTACCGGACTTCATTGGCAGGGGACGTGTTGAAAATGGCAAGGGGCAAGTCAAAAAGCGCGGGTCAACAATCGAAGAGATGTCACCAGTTGAAGCTGCGTATACGACTATGGCGGTGGTTTACCAGAAGATGAGCAACCCTGACTTTCAACTGACTCAAGATGAACGCAGAGCTGCGTGGATTGAAAAGCATAGCAAGTCACCAAACTCAGTCGGCAAATCGGATGCTCCGCCATCCGCCATCGCAACTGCACGGCAACAAGAGATGGACGGAGTCCTACGACGTGTAGCCACTACCACGCCTTTACAGGACCTTTTCAGCCTGCCTGATAAGGTCCTGGATGTCCTTGGAATCGAACGACAGAAAAAGGAGGATAAATAAGTCATGAAAGGAATTATGAGATTGACGCTAGTCATTGCACTCGCGTTCTCTACGTCAGGGTGCTGGATCATCGATTTGCTGGTTCCATCGGGGTTTACGGTAAAAACAACCTTTTCAACTCCCCCTTCGCGTACACAACGCTCGGTGACAACTCCCGATCCTAACGTTCAAGTGATAGGGAGCGTTGCTAGTTTTTCTTGGGTCTGCGGAAGCGTCATAAACTTCAACAGAATAACCGACGGTGAAGGGAAGGCGACAAGTAGGGACTGGGTTGCTGGCGCATACTGGAATTTTCAAAGAATTGGGGGGCACACGGGATGCGGGATTAGGACCGCATTTGGCTACGTTCCCTGTGGAGCAACGGTGCCCCTTGATTGCAGCGCTGCCTTTTCCTTTACAATGGCGCCGGAATCGATTGATGTGAATGCTCCTCCAGCGACCGCTACATTCACTGGTAACGGACTAGAGACGACCTACGGGATGCCGACCATCGAGTTCTATGACGAGTATGGAACCTACTTCGACCAGACAACCGCAAGCGCTGTTTCCGCGGACGGCACATGGTTGCAAGCTGCTGTACCAAGCCTCGCGGGGCTCTACTCCGGCGCCTACACCATTGTAATAGTCAACGCGACTGCTGATGGAAGTAGGAACGCCGTTGGGACCGCGTCCGTCTGGGTGTATGGTAACAATATGCTTCCTCCTCCACCGGACCCTGTGCCAGATCCGTGCGGCGGGGCTCTCAGCCAATTTGCTATGGAATGCCTGCCGGTCTACTGAACCGCGTATCTCTTGCATGATCAAGCGGACCGAGTCAGCACCAGATGACGTTGAACATTACTGTAAGAGGCTACATTATTCTTGGCTGCAAATTTGGACCGACATGCCTCTGGTGTATGAAGGACATACCCAGAGGCATGTCGGGAGGTTCTTCGGAGTCTTTCAAGTGATACCTCACTCAGCAGCGGGGGTCATCAAGAAGGTGTTCAGGCTTGACTCTGTTGACATTTAGGTCACAGCCACGATAGCAGCGGACACCATGCCCAGGAAACCAAGAATCGAAGTCCAAGTAAACCGCAACAAACTCAAGCCTGACACCTCCAGTTTGGGTTTACGGTTTGTGGCTTTCAGGGAATCGGTTCGGCGATCCAAGGCACGCCTGACATATTATCGAGTTCTATAACTTTGGGGTGGGCGTCGATGGGTTTCAATGTCTGTTTGAGCTTTTGTTGGACGTCCGCCGGAGTATAGA
>JAHFUG010000318.1:0-3035 GCA_023265195.1 Blastocatellia bacterium
TCAGACTTTTGAAGAAGGCGGCAGGCGCGAGGCAATAGAAACGAGGATGGCGCGCTCAGGGCCTCTCTTCCGGGAAGAGTGGCAAGAAGCCGGTGAGTTGCGCGCGGCGATATGGCGTCCTGATCTCGGGAAAGTCTTCTTGTTGTCGGTGGGCAGGCGACTCTACGTTGAGACGGGCATCGACTCTGGGCCGGCTCTGGGAGCCTCAACCGAAAACGCCGGTTCAGCCGGACGGCCGTTGTCGTTTTCTTCCGCTGCCCCCGACGCCATTGAGACCCGGTTGGCGCCCGACAGCTTGATTGACGGTCATTCGTGCAACGTGGTTGAAGTTCGCGCCTCCTTTGCGGACGGTCGCGTGGAACTGACGCGAACTTACCGCGCGACCGGCTTCGGCGGACTTCCCTTGAGAATCGAGTCGGAGACTCTTCATACGAGTTCGCCGTGCAAGGTGCTGATCGAGCGTAAAAACGTAGAGACGTCGGTTGCTGAAACTGATTTCGAAATTCCCAGGGACTATAGAAAAGTAGCGTCACTTTAATCGAGAGCGCCTGCATTGACAAAAAGCATCGGCCTGGTTCCGTGGCGGTTGTCATTGAACAAAGAACTTTTTTCTTGACTCTGTTGATCGCATAGTGTACTTTTGCCCGTCCAGCGCGAAAAGCGTCTGGCGGTTCTTTTAAGAAATTGATGCGTGGCGATTTAGACCTACTTGCTCCACGTAAAAAACTGCTAAACGGCTACGGAGGATTTCAAAAGCCCCGCGCTAGTTTGGCGCGGGGCTTTTTCTTTTTGTTACCCGCCCGGCCGTGCAGCTTCCATTGAGCCAGGAGTGACGAGAATTCAGCTCCCGTCAGTCCACAAAAGAGCACAGGAGGATGTCAGATGAGTTTTGTCAACGGACTTCGCTGTAGGGAGTGCGGGCGCGAGTATCCAAAGGCTCCGGCCGCGGGTTGTGAAGATTGTTTCGGGCCGCTCGAAATAGACTATGACTACGAGGCGATAGCGAGAACGCTGTCGCGCGAGGTAATCGCCTCACGCGCCAAGAACATGTGGCGTTATCACGAACTGCTTCCGCTGGATGGAGAGCCCGTGATCGGCCAGGCCAGCGGCGGCACTCCGCTCGTTCGCGCCGACAGGCTTGGGCGCGAGCTCGGCGTCGAGACCCTTTACATCAAGAATGACAGCGTAAACTCGCCGACCCTTTCGTTCAAAGACCGCGTGACCGCCATCGCGATCAATAAAGCGATCGAGTTCAAGTTAGAGGCGGTCGGTTGTGCTTCGACGGGGAATCTCGCAAATTCAGTCGCGGCCAATGCCGCCGCGGCCGGATTGCCGGCATATGTCCTGATCCCTGAAAACCTGGAAAAGAGCAAGATCACAGCCACTCAGATCTATGGCGCGCGAGTGATCACCGTACGGGGCAACTACGATCAAGTCAACCGGCTCTGCAGCGAAATAGCCGACCGCTATCCGTGGGGACTGGTCAACGTTAACCTCCGGCCGTTCTACGGCGAAGGCTCGAAAACGTTCGGCTATGAAATCGCCGAACAACTCGGTTGGGCCGCGCCCGACGCCGTAGTGGTCCCGATGGCGGGAGGTTCGCTCATAACCAAGATACACAAGGGCCTGAAGGAGTTTGAACGATTGGGCTTTATCAAAAGCGAGGTCAGGACTCGCGTCTTCGGGGCGCAGGCCGCCGGTTGCAACCCGATCGTGGACGCCGTCAAGCGCGGGTCTTGCGAGATTCAGCCCGTCAAACCGGCTACCATAGCCAAGTCGCTGGCGATCGGGAACCCGGCTGACGGGTACAATGCGGCCTCGGTGATCGCGGCGAGCGGAGGCTGGGCCGAAGACGTTACCGACGAAGAAATCATTGCGGGAATTCGTCTGCTCGCCGAGACCGAGGGCATATTCACGGAAACGGCCGGCGGCGTAACGGTCGCCGTTACGAAAAAGCTGATCAAGCAAGGCCGCATCAAGCCCGATGACCTGACCGTGATCGCAATAACCGGGAATGGACTAAAGACACTGGAGGCCGTCGAGCTCGCTTTACCCAGCGCTATTGAGCCGCGGATCGCCGATTTCGAACGCACGGTAGCGAAGGCCGCCACAAATTGATTGCCTCGCGATCTTCTCGCAGTGCGAATGTTTCGCGAGACTAGTCAAAGGAGTGCAAATATGTCACTGAAGATCCTGATTCCGACGCCGCTGCGCAAAATAACGTCCGACTCCGATGTCGTGACGGTCGAGAGCGGCTTGCTTAGTGAGATCATCGAAAACGTCGATCGCCTTCACCCGGGCTTCCGGGCTCGCATCTGCGGTGAGAATGGAGAACTGCGGCGTTTCATCAATATCTACGTTAACGGCGAAGACGTCCGGTTTCTCGAAAACCTGCGAACGGTGGTGGCCGATGGCGCGGAGGTTTCGATTGTCCCGGCGATAGCCGGAGGATAGCGGAAGGATAGGCTTAGGAGGCGTAAAAAATAACAACTTTCCGTTTTGAATTATGCGGCAGCAGGAGATGCAGACCGCCAGTGAAGTGAGGACTTCACCCGCAAAGGCGCGGCGATCGCTGAGAGAACCGCAGAGAAGTAGGGCCCCTCTGCGGCCGTCTCTGCAACTCTGCGGTGAACTGCCTCGAAAAGGGGACTTATTTCTCTTGCGCCGTCAGAAGGTGCGGAACGGAAAAGGCTCTCTGTACATCGGGCAGAGGACCGCGAAAGCAAGCGCAGGAAAAAGGCGGAGTCTCTTCCGCACAGCGCGGCATAGGCAAGGGGAGTGTTCTGAAAGCCTCCTTGGGGCCGCAACTCGGAAATTATTGGAGGATGCATGATCGACTTAAAGGAGAAGGTTGCATTGATTACGGGCGGGTCGCGCGGGATCGGAGCCGCGGCTGCAATAGCGTTTGCCGAAGCCGGAGCCTCGGTGATCGTTAACTACGCTCATCGAGAAGACGCCGCGGCTCGCGTCGTCGCTGACGCGCGGGCGCGAGGGGCCAGGGCCATCGCCGTCCGCGCCGACGTATCGCGCACCGA
>JAHFUG010000318.1:3135-8994 GCA_023265195.1 Blastocatellia bacterium
TGACAATGACAAATCAAGAGTTCGCCGTAGGATGGTCGAGTTAAAATGATCGTAATGAAATTCGGCGGCACATCCATTCAGGACGCAGCCGCTATCACCAACGCAGTAGAGATAATTCGCGGCCGCGTCGGCCGCCGGCCCATCGTCGTCGTGTCCGCAATGGCCCGAGTCACCGACGCATTGCTCGAGATCGCCGAGACATCGCGTCACGGTTACGGCGACGCGCTATCGCTTATCGAGGCGCTCCGATCACGTCACCTTTCGACAGCCGCGGTGCTTGCTCAGCGGGACGCTCAAACCGATTGTTCCAGCAGCGATGCGAAGGAAAAGTTGAACTCCGTCTTTAGCGAGTTGGAGAGCCTGGCTGAATCCGTTTCAACTCTCGGCGACCTCACCAATCCGGCCCGCGACGCCATAGCCTCTGTCGGCGAGCGCCTGTCTTCGATTATCGTGGCCGCGGCTCTTCAGGCAAAAGGCGTGCAGGCCGAATTGGCGGATTCGCGGACCTTTATCGTCACCGACAGCCGCTTCACGTCGGCCATTCCTCTCATGAAGGAGACCGAGTCGAAGGCGAAGAGCGCTTTGCTTCCGATTATTCACTCAGGCGGAGTACCTGTCGCGCAAGGGTTCGTCGGGGCTACCGTGGATGGGTTGACCACTACAATCGGCCGGGGGGGCTCCGATTATTCGGCGGCGATCATAGGGGCGGCTCTGGGAGCCGAAGCTATCGAAATATGGACCGACGTTGACGGCCTGATGACGGCTGACCCCCGAGTCGTTCCCGGCGCCAAACGCATTCGAATCGTCTCCTTCGGCGAGGCGGCCGAGCTATCTTATTTCGGCGCCAAGGTGCTGCACCCGAGCACCGTGCTGCCGGCGGTGGAGAGAGGGATTCCAGTATTCATCTTCAACACTCACAATCCGGCTTGCGAAGGCACCATCATCGCCGCCCAGCCTCGGCCTTCGCGGAATTTGATCAAGTCGATAGCGTCCAAGCGCGGGGTGACCGTCGTTAACATAACCTCCACGCGGATGCTGATGGCTCACGGGTTTCTGCGGAAGATATTCGAGGTCTTTGACAGGCACGAAACATCGGTCGATGTAGTGACTACGTCCGAGGTCTCCGTCTCGATCACGCTCGACAACGCGGATAGGATCGACGCCATAAAGCGAGACCTCGATGGTATCGGAGAGATTTCGGTTGAAAAGCGCAAAGCCATTGTCTGCGTAGTGGGCGCCGATTTGAAGTTCACACCTGGCGTGGCCGCTCGAGTCTTCGGAGCCGTCGCGAGCAGCAACGTGAACATGATCAGTCAGGGAGCGTCGGAGATAAACCTGACATTTGTGATAGACGAGAGCGAAGTCGAACGCGTGGTCCGGCTGCTACACGACGAGTTCTTCTCTGAAGTTGATTGCGACATGTTCGCTTGAAGCCGTCTCAATGGTCGTCCGGTTTATACCCGTTTATTTGTGATCCGGTATTCGCGGGGCCGCAAGCGAGGGAGTGATTAACGATCTCGCTGACGATTGGCGGCCTGTTTGCTGTCTATGATGTCATCAAGATAGCGGACCGGAAAACCTTCCACATCAACGCGCCGCCGCCACGCGTCTTCAAACCGCTCGATTCCATCGGGAGAGAATATCAAGTCGATGTCGAAGGGGCCGCTCTTGAGTTGAATGAAATCTTTACCCCGTACTATCTCGCCGGTTTGCTCATCGGTTATCACGAATCCGAGATCGTTCAGCGCAGCCACCACCGCGCGCCCGTTTTCCGAAGACCGGTCAACAAACAGATCCGTGTCTTGCGTCGTGTCGGGAAACCCGAGCAGTATCGCTCCGGACTTTCCGATGAACAGATATCGCACGCCATGCCGGCGCATTGCGTCGCGTATCTCTCGAGCCTGGCTATACTCAAACGCGCCCATAGCCCAACCATTCTGGAAGGTTCTCTTCGCACCAGCGGCGGTATTCTTCCATAGTCTCGAAGGAGCGATAACCAGCGTCGTCGAGGACGGGTTTATAGGTGTGGATTAAAGCATAGCGCATTCGCGTCTCGAGTGATCGGCGGGCCGCGGCTTCGAATTCTTCCAACCAGTCTTGGGGAATCGTGGTACTTTCCCCCGGGCCACTCGCCGCCGACTTTCCGTCTTTCTCTTGCGCCGGTTCTTCCATGCCATCCTCGGTTAACTATGCTACGGCTTTCGGCGATGCGCGGCAATACCGGCGTTTGGTTTAGGCTGCTTGCCCTCCATCAGGTTGCTCTTTATTATGTCGTCGAGATTATGTCGTCGAGGTGAAGTGAACATCTGATGTCAGAGGTCATTGTTCTACAACACGAGCCGTTTGAAACGCTCGGCACAATCGAAGCCGCTCTAAGGTTGAGGAGGGTCGGCGCGCGTTACGTTCGACCGTTCGACGGAGAACCCGTGCCCGCCGGCTTGGCGGATGCAGTCGGACTGATCGTTCTTGGGGGTACGATGGGCGTGTACGAGCAGGCCGAGTTCCCATTCCTGACCGATGAGATTCACCTGATTGAATCAGCTTTGAGGCAAGATCGTCCAATACTCGGCGTATGCCTGGGAAGTCAGTTGCTGGCCGCCGCCCTTGGGGCCGAGGTATACAAAGCTGGCCGGAAAGAGATCGGCTGGTTTGAGGTTTCGCTGTCTCCGGCGGCTTGGACCGGCTCGATATGCAGCGGCATCGGCGAGAGAATAAACGTGTTTCACTGGCACGGCGATGTGTTCGATTTACCACGGGGCGCCGATCCATTGGCGTCATCCGAAATGGCCAGATGCCAGGCATATCGCTACGGGAGCAAAGCATACGGTCTCTTGTTTCATATGGAAGTCACTCGGGAAATAATCGAGGGAATGGTCGGCGCCGGAGAGAACGAGTTAGAAGAGGAAGGACTCGATGGCCGGAGCATCCTTGAAGAATCGCGCAAGAGTCTGCCGGATCTTCACAAAAGCGCGGCGGCTGTGTGGGAGAATTGGGCAGGCTTGATTGAGTTGTGACGATCGAGCCCATCACATACGTTAGTTACAGTGACAGGTCCAGTACGCGAGAATGGCCATGCAAGACAGGAAGACAACGCTTGGGATTATCGCGACGCTGATGCTTTGCATGAGCGCAACGGCTCAGCAGCGGGAGCCTGCAAAGGCTGGTCAGGAGGCGGCGAAGCCGGGGCAAGGGAACCAGTTCGCTCCTCGGAATCGCATAGTCTGTTCAAGAGTCGGGGCCCCATTTCCTTATTACCGAGTCCTCGAGTCCCTGGCGCGAGGCGGAGGCATTCTTGACCGGTTGCGAGTAAACCTCCCCACCCCAGACAAGGCATAGCCTGCTGCTTTTCCCGGCCTTTTGCTGAAGACGCCACTCTAAGCCAGTGCATCAAACCGGCAGGCTACGCCTTCAAACCGAGAGGGTTTTATCATGAGACGATCTTACATACTGGCGGCGCTCATTCTCGCGCTAACCACGGCGACGGCGTCTTCTCAAATCCGAAGCTCAAAACATGGGGGCCGTCACAAACTCGACAAACTATTTCAACGCGCCGACAAGAATGGCGACGGTCAGATATCCAGATACGAGTGGCGAAAGCGGCATCAGGCATTTGACCGGATCGATCAGAATCACGATGGGTTCATCAGCCGCGATGAAGCCCGAGGGGCAGTCCGTCACCGAGCCGAGCGGTTGCGTCGTGGCGCTGAAAGGCTGATTCAAAGACTGGATAAGAACGGCAACGGCCAGATATCTCGCGACGAGTGGCCGGGAAATCCCGCCGGATTCGAGCGATTGGACAAGAATCACGACGGCTTCATCTCGCTGGACGAGTTGCCGCGGGGACGCCATCGCCGACAGGCTCCGGCGGATTCCAACGCTACGACTCCCGTAAAGCCGCCTCAGGTCTAGCGCCCGCAATCATCCTCCATACCGCGGCCTCGCCTTCACGGCGGATGACGTCCATTACTGCGTCATACGCAGCCGCATAGAGGGCGCGCATCTCGCCCTGGCTCGCCGGGTGATTGAGGCGGTCTTCGATTATGACCGTGTCCATGCGCGACTTGGGTCTGAAGCGAATGAGCATTCGGCCTTCACCGGCGAAATGAATCGCGAGTCCCTCCGCGAGCCACCGCGGGGCCAGGCCCTTTGATAGCGATTCGACGATCGCGTGAGCGAACTCATGCCTTAGCGACTGCGTGAGCACTCCGCGCCGCCGCAGCACATCGAGCGGTTGAAGCTGAATCCGATTGCCCTTTGTTGCGCCGGCCGCCCACGAGGGCTGGCCGCTCGCGCCCGTGAAGTCACCGGTTGTTTCATGAATCAGCACTTCCACTCTCACAAGCGCGCCTAGGTCGACCGACGCGTTGGATAACCTATGGAACACTTCCGCGCGCGCAGCCTCTAGCGTTCGCAGGGCGGATTCGGCCTCGGCCCGATTGACGGACGCCGGATAGATCAAGCGAAAGTGTTCGCTTGATAGCGTGCGGCGTTGATGCAACTGGGCGGCTTCAACCTCAATGTGCGGGCGGCCGTCCGTGGCCGCTCCTCTCTCGCGTATGACCGCATTGGCGGAAGCGCGGGACAAAATAGGCGCAAGCATTCTAATCGAGGGGCGGCCACGGAGGTCCGCCCATACAGGGTCTCTCAATGGGTCCCGTGAAGCTGACGCACGCGCTTCGAGAACCCTCTCATTATTGATCTCTGTTCCGCCGCCAAGAACGGCCCCGGGAAAGTAGTGCTCGAGTATCTGGCGGTAGGGCGCGCCCCGATGAGCCATCACGTGAGCGCCGGCCTGACATAACCCGAGACCATGGCCGAACCCGCCGCCTTGAAAGATGAAGGCGGCGCCTCTTCTAACCACGTGGAACCTCGAGCTCTTCAATACATTCCAGCCAAGCGCACGGCCAACGATGATTTTGAACTCCCAGCCACTGATAACTCGCCGACGCTTCCCCTCCAATGCGATTTGCTCCGCGCGGCCGGTGCGATCTCGTTTTATGATCACGATCGAAGCCAATCTGGATCCAACGTCGCTACGGGCATCGGACGCCAGAGCGCGTGGCAGCTTCGACGCTGGAATCACGTCGGTCCAATTGCTGTTCAACTCGCCGGCGCAATAGTCATCTCGCACGCCTCGCAGATATATGGGCGCATCGACTCCCCACAACGTCTTGATGTTCGCGGTAAAGCCGCCGCACGACGCGCCGAAGTATGCGTCAGCCAGGTGACCGTTGGCGTCGAAGAGCGCTTCGCCCCCAGTGTCTCGAACGGCCCGTTCAAATTCAGCCTTCCTCGCGGGGCCGATGATCGAATGCTCCGGCTCTACGTAAAGCTGACAGTGGGTCAGGCTGCAAAAGTCGTAGCCCTCCGCGGCGTGGCGTCCGCGATTCTTCAGCGCGTAAGTTCGGCTGACCACGGCCTGGGCTCGTAGCGCCTCGGCTTCAGTCTCGGGTGACGATTCGGCTGTGATGGCGCCGACGACGTAATCCTCAAGAGACACGATCTTAATCTTGCTCTGTCGAACGAGACGGACTTTGACTTGAGATTCCGGATTACCGATTGACGCTCGAGGATATGGGAAAGGGAATGGGATTGATGATTGATGATTGATGATTGATGATTGATTGTCGAGCCCACCGTATCCTGAATCCTGAATCCTCACTCCTGAATCCTGTATCCTCACTTCTGAATCCTGAATCCTGAATCCTGTATCCTTATTCCTGAATCCTGAATCCTCACTCCTGAATCCTGAATCCTCACTCCTGAATCCTGTATCCTGAATCCTCACTCCTGAATCCTGAATCCTGAATCCTGTATCCTGAACTCCCACCACTTGCTTCGCGTACTCTTCAAACACGT
>JAHFUG010000319.1 GCA_023265195.1 Blastocatellia bacterium
GCCTTCCAGTTCAGTCACGCTACTCGCGTAGGCATCGTGAATCTCCTCTCGTCTTGCTTCAATCAAATACTTCTCGATTAGCTGGCGAAGTTCCTGCTTTTCTGGAACCGACAAAGCCTTGACGTCTTCCACAATGTCAGCGAAATTAGCGCTCATCTAACGACCTCCTTTGGGTTCTTGGTTCAAGATACATCGCTCAACCACCTGCTGCAACTCTTACCTGCGTCGTGGAGTTTGAACGAGACCGGAGAAAGCAGAAGCGAATTTCGACCGGCACGGCGTATCGTTCCACGAGGGCGGTGATAGTCTTTGCCGACCGATTCGGATCATCGTCGATCCTGTCGCCGATCCGGACCATTAGCTCGATGAGGAACGCTATGTCGTGGTCGGCCATTCAATCGGCGGCCGGCCCCTGATGGTATCGATACGGAGCGGCGTGAATGCATCCGTATCATAGCGCGCGCGAACTGACCCGTGCCGAAGAAGCGACTATGAAGAAAGAGACTTCAACTGAGATCGAGGACGATTTGCGGCCCGCCTATGACTTGAGGACGCTGTTGAAAGGCAGCGTTCTTGGTAAGTATGCTGATCGATATCGGGAGGGCACGAATCCTCTTCCGAAACCGATTCTGGCGGCTTGCCTGAATCTCAACCAGAAACCCGAGACCAAAAACCCGAAACCAATTTCTTGGGCGGCGGGCTTCATAAGCTGGAGCGTAAATCCAAATTCGCGATCCGGAAGCCGCAATTCTGCTCTCTCATCCTGAAGTCTCTCCCGCGATCGCGATTTGATGCTGAGTAGACCACAGCCATTCATTCGCCGACCCCAGCGTCCATCGCAGAGTCGCGGGCAGGTGTTTCAGGGGGGTCAGTTCGACGCCCAGCTTTCGTCGAATCTGGTGTTAAGCCGCCCAGATACTCCAGCTTCAGTAAGTCTGTACGCACCGCTTAGCATTAGCCTGCCAAGTTGTTTGGCCCGCGTTACCGAACCCAATGCGTTCCAATTCATTTTTTCGCCGAGAACAGTCCACAGCACATCATAGCCTTTCTCCTCCAAGAACTGCACGAAGTTCTCCTTGCGAATCAGAAAGGCGCTTGGACCCCGATTGCGGACTGATGGATCGACGGCTATAAGCCTTCGATTATCGTCGTAGAACTCGCCCTCAACACCCTGCCACCGCAACTTCATTTCCTCGGCGATCAGAGTGCCTGGCATTTTGATTCGATAGCCTTCCTCGATTGAGCAATCGAGATTGTTGCCTTCGCAGAAGTATTCCTCCGTAGTGACACACACTGGCTTTGGAATACACTCATTCCTGCCGCGCGTCCAACCCTCGTGTCCATAGTACGGAATACTGAAAGACTTATACGCAGTTGACCTGAAGAACTCACCTAGGAAGACATGTCGGTAGTACAGCTCGCGAGGCTCCGGCATCCATCTACCAAAGAAGTCTTGCTGTTGCATCCACTCAATCACCACATCGGAATCGCATTTCCTAACAAGGTAGCTGAAAAGAAAAAGGTAGAATTGCTTTCGCCAACTTCGGTCCTCGTCTTCACCAACGGGAACAGGCTGACGCCATTTCTCGAAAAGATCTAGCGAAAGCCAACGTGAGCCGTCAGAGTTAACAACCTCGATCAATGACTCGCACCTCGGCAGGTTATCTGTGCGCTTTATCCACTCCTCATCCGGATCGTGATCGACCCAAGGTCTTCCCCAATCGGTCTGTGCCTCGGGTATCCACCAGGTTGTTTTGTGTTGTTCAGGCCAAGATTCGTAGCCGGTCTTAGGTAGAAGACAGGATGGGTCGATGTCGCGTACGAAATCACTCCACGGTCCTCCGTAGACTTCTGATCTCCCTGACCAGTGATCGGGGCGGTACTCGAAGTTGTCTGCGACTCTTGCGAGGAACTCATGCCACGCGATCCATTGGTATTTTTTGCCAATCCGTTCTGCCTTGTGCTCTGACCGGTAGGTATCTATGTAGCGGTTTACGTTATCGTCGAACTCACCAAACATCTCTTGTTGCCAACCCAACTCAACTACGCGCTTCAACACAAAGCGTTGCGCAATTGACAGGTCAAAGCGATGCTCATCGGAGCGGTCAGGGTTGTTGAGATACGGTATTATGTGATTATCGAATACTTCAGCTTTCTTCTTTCCAAGCTTCTTTCTGAGCCTCTGTTCTTCTAGTGTCAGCACCTGCTCACACAACTCCTTGGTGATCTCGTCACCGAAATCCTCGCGCCTAGTTGCCTCGTCTGAACGCATAAAATAATCGACATGTTGACGAATGCGCTCATAACGTTGCCACGTTTTCTGTTGTCTGTCGGTTAGCGAATCCTTGAACCTATGATAGCTCTCCTTGTTTGTTGGCTTCGACGCCTCACTAATTGTTCTAGAGGTCCAATCAAAATATCCGCCGTTAGTGCCGATGACGTAGCTGGCAAAATCCCCCCATTCCAATACTGAAGAATAAATCCGAGTCCGTACCTCATCGCTACCAGAAAGTTTCTTAGCCCACACGTCAACCTCGTCCTTGGCAGGTATGTCGACCGGCCAAGTACTGCGATAAGGTGGTCTGATTCTGTTGAGCTCGATGGGTAGGTCAATGTCCAACTGAAGAGCCAACTCAATCACCCCTCTAGCGTAATCGCGTAGAAGTATGTGAACGGGCGGCGAGCCATTTCTGAAAACTTGTTCGTAAACATCGGCAGCTAGCGGACCGATCTCGTTGCGCTCGGTACTTCGAAGCGCGCATCCGTACGCAAGCGCATACAATCTTTCCAGCACGTATGAGTCATTCACACTCTGGAACTGATGTAGCAACTGTCTCAGCACGGGAACGCGAGAAGTGAATAGGCAAACAAGAGCTTTGGTCGAACTATCGCGCAAGAACCGGTTTGAACTGGTCAAAAACCATGAGAGAGCGACTCCGCACAAACGCACCGATTCATCGCTGATATGTGATTTGTCACTCAGGGACCATCCCCAATCAACCAGCCGTCGCACCGCGCTGGCGTCGTAGCCAGAGTACTGACGGTGCAAAAATGTTGACCACCACTCATCTCTTTTCGCCATCGAACCTTTCTTCAGCATTCGATCGAGAAAGTCCGCATTGAGAGGATGGTCGGGATTAGTCGCTACGATCAGTAGCCCCTCAAGAAACTGGCGGAACAGTTGATCCGACCGATTGACTGTCTGTCTCAGGTGTTCTAAGAAGGTTTCACCAAAAGACTTCAGTGACCTCCAAATCAGACTGTCAATGAACGCTTCGAGGGGAGGTTGCCAGTTGGCACATTGCGGTGCCAGGTCGAACAGTTCGCGACCTATTCGTTCGGGCAATTGAATACATAGTGCTTCAATGATGCCACGATTCAACAAACAAGAATGCTCGTCCCTAACCAATGCTCCCAAGGGCTGCTCTGAAGCAAAAGAGCCAAAGGGATCTCGATTGTCGAGGTGACGGTCAATCAAGAATTGCGTGACGAGGTGATCACTCAACCGTTCGTAAGAGAAGCGAACAATATCAGTCCACTCTTTGTCCTCCCACGATGTCAGTCGTCGATCTTCGGCAATTATTCCCTCCGAAATCAAATGCCGGAACAAAGACTTTTCCCAACTACTGGTTGGCAAGACAGAATAAACAGCGGCATTTGCGTCAACGCGCGGGATTTGAGTGTCACCGTGAGCAGCCATCAGTTGCGCCAGTGCATTGATGGCTTTTCTTACCGGATCAGATGCAGGATCGTAATCAAGGATCTTCGAGAGCTTGCTGTTGGCAGATTCAATAAAGAAATCGAATATGGCCGTGATACCCTGCAACCCTCTTGGAATTTCATTCAGATCTTGATTCTCAAGTCCCTTGCAAAAGAGCTTCAGGAAAAGCGGATTCTGGAATTCCGGACTCAACAACGGGACGCTTGGCGCCTTGATTTTGTAAAAATCGAAAAAGGTTGTAGTCGCCTCAAGTTCATGGCCTGAGAATCCAGTATGCTCCACTCGAATCAATCTGCCTGGTACGAGCTCACTAGGAATGACCGAGCTTTCATATGATGATCGCACGCTGACGGCCAAACCAATCCAAGGATTCCTTTCGAGGAGCTTAAGCATCCCTGCAATGCTACGATGCCAAAGCTGTTTGCCCTCACCTTCGTTGAGCGCGTCTATCATGATCAGCGCTCTGGCACCCCCTGCCTGTGCCGCAGCTTCGAGTGCTCCGAGGAATTCATCCTTCGAGCATGTCAGCTCAAGCATCCTGATAATCTGCATCCAAGGGTCACCAGTCGAAAAACTCTCGCCCAGCAAAAGCACCGTCGGCAAACCATCTGCAATCCTATGTTTGGCTACGTCACAGAAGAGATGCGATTTCCCTGTGCCGACCGCTCCGGTTAGCAGTAGAGCCGGTGTATTAGCAAGTTGAGCGCTCTTACTATCGGCAATGGCCTCAAGCTCTCTGATTTGACGAAACAGTTCCCGCAGGTAGTGTTTAGAAAAGTCGGTCTCATGTTGGGAGCCTTGCCTTTGTGATTCGACTTTTCCTGCGTGGTCGGAAGCCCTCACTCTCTTTGCCTCTTCGAGGAGGCGCTCGGCCTCCCAAATACTCGTGTTGATTTGTTCGCACGAACAAGCAACTGCGGAAAAATCAATGAAGGTTACTCGCGATTCGGGTAGTCTTGCCAAAAGGGCGAATAGCTTCTGTAGCTGTTCGTCCAAGGTGGTTAGTTGCTGACTCGCGGCCGGATGCGGTGTATCAAGTCGAAGCGAGCCGTAAGTTTTCCTGAGTTGGTTATGCAAAACCTTGATCTGGTCGAAAAAGACCCTCGTTCTTCCCAATCCTTCGAAGACTTCCGCCACAGGAAGCCCGACATGAAGCTCCGGCGTGTAGCGAGGGCCCGCGTTGGCGATTGCTACATCAACAAGATCAGCTAGCCATTCCTTGCTAAAGAACTCCTTGTGAAACCAGAAGAAATACCGCCCGCGATGTTCGTCCCTACTCAGTCGCTCCAATATCTGATGCTCCCCCCAGTAAGGGAATTCCACAGACAGGCCTCTCGCGGAAGCCCAGCCACGCCATTTCTTGACACGCGATTCCCACCTTTCCAGAAGGTCAGTTCTATCGGGGATCCTGGGATCACGAAGGTTTAACGGCAGACAAATCGTGTAGCTCCCAAGGTCAGGGTGTTTCTCCAGCGCCGTCTCAACTGATTTGTCCAACTGCCTCCACTGAGCTTCGCCTAAAACACGAAAGAATTTTGCTTGCCACCCCCACTCTTTCCCGTCCGGTAGTTTCCAAAAACATTCCACTCCTGCATCTGGTGCACCCTTCCGCTTGAAAGTGGAACCTGTCGGTACGCCTTCGCCCGAGGCGAGTTGACAGCAGAGTTCTTCAAAAGCGGTATTCAGCGAGTTGTCTAACGGTTGCAGAGAGTTCCAATCGATATTCATAAACCGTCACCATTCCAACGCTTCAATTGGGCGCATATGTTGCCACTGCCGTGAACCTATTTGGCAATTGTGCCATAACAAAAGTCAAGTTTCGCAAGTGCGACGGGTGTGCCTCAGGAATGTGAAGGCTATCCGGGATGTGTGGATGGGGTCGGACGTGCAAATTGCAATTCTCACCAGCTTCATATTCATAGCCTCCACGCGAAGTCGTCGGACAGCGCACGACGAACAACGGGAATTGGGGCATCGCGGCCTCGGTGGATTGCGAATTGCGAATTGAAGACCGAGGGCCGGGGATTGAAGATCGACAATCGATGAGAGGGCAACCGAGATTGCGAATTTCGGATCGGGGATTGCGGTATTGCAGATTGGGGATTGTGGATTGCGGATTGCGAATTCGGAAATTTTGGGTCGCATCTGGGCTGAAGCGGCCCGACGCGATGGGGATGCGTACAAGGCCGGGCCGCCTGCGGACCGGCTCCTATGAAGATGTCATGTACCAATTACCGCGACCAGTGAAAATCTGATGCATCGACGCGGCGCAGCGAGAAGCTGATGAAGCTGACGCGTGGCTTTTGCTCATACGTTGGCAGCCGAATCACTCAACCGGGCATAATGCGCGATATGAGCACGCACTCTGAAGAGATGGAGAAGCAGGCTCGGGCGCTCAGCCCGGAAAAGAAGGCTGAGCTTGCCCGCATCGTCATCGAAGACCTCGACACCGCAGTTGATCATAACGCTGAGCAGCTATGGCTCGAGGAAGCGGAGCGCCGTCATGAGGCGTTTCTCAGGGGTGAGCTCGAGGCGCGGCCGGGTGATGAGGTAATGCAGAGGGCGCGGGATCGCCTCGGACGGCGGGACATCTGAGATGATTGGGTATCGATTTCTGCCTCCCGCCGAAACGGAAATGATCGAAGCGGCCGTGTTCTACGAAGCCAAATCAGAAGGCCTCGGCTTGGACTTTCTCGACGGAGTTCAGCACGTCGTTGACACGTTGCGAGAACATCCGCGGCTCGGGCAATCGGTCGGCGGCGGTTTCCGCCAAGCAGTGCCGCGCGCTTCCCGTTCTCGCTGATCTACTCTGAAGAGGCGGATGAGATTGTCATCATCGCTGTCACTCACCAGAAGCGGCGTCCTGGCTACTGGCTCGGTCGCGAAGACACGCGGGTATGATTTCGCACAGAGGCAAACATGCTCAGTGCGAGCTTAGGGCGCATCCGGTTAGTTTGGCTGCGCAGTCCGGGAACTCAGCGTTATGGTTCGTTCAGAACCTCGAAGTAGTCCCCCGCCGAGTCCTTCGCCCGCAAGAGCCTGACGCGGTCCTGATGAGAAGCAATCCGAAAGATCTTCTCGTAGTGACAGAGCCGGCATCCAGCCTTTCCACAATCGAGCGCCTTCTTCTTGCGGAATCGCCCGGCTTGCAGCTCGCATTCACAATCGATGGGCTTCCTCGGCCAGTGGTGGACAAAGCGAAGATGAAATCGGTGCTCGCTGAGGATGCGCGTCCGCTCTTGGTGATACCTCTTCATTCATCACCTCTTTCCGGGAGCACACCGCACGGTGTACTCCCTCGGTAATGAAGAGGCGCTTTCGCCAGCTCGGAATTTCATTACGCATATGTCGAGGCTTCACAGTTGAGACAATATCCTGTCGTACTCCGCATGTGCACCTATCCAAAACCACACCATCGTATCGCCGGTCTCTGTCCCGAGGGCTCGCCACCCAATGGCAACGCGAACTGAATATATTGGTTCTGTGGTATGCACCTTCTTGAACTGAAGGCTCGCGTGATATGGGTCTTGTTTCCAAAGGCGATATGCTTTCCTTGCCTCACGCTGGATACGGGCCGGAAGCTGCTCAAATGCTTTCCTAAATCTCTCAGTCGTGTGAGAAGTCACTATTCTCTTCTATCGGCCTGGTCGTGCCTTCATTGAATTGGGTCAGGGCTTCCTTCGCAAGGAGCGCTAGCTTGTCCTGCGACTTAACGAACAACTCTGTCCATCGCTCCTCTGAGGCAAGATCACTCAGCAGCGTCTCGGCAAACGCATCCTGATCTTCCTCCGGAAGTCGGGATGCTTCTTCGAATGCCTTCTCCAGAAGTTTGGTCATTGTTCGTGTCACCTTCAAAATCGACGAGCCACGCCTCGCCGCGTTCAGGGCCGCATCGTGTCGGGTGCTGTAGATTATCATACGCTATTCCGGGGGTAAACACGCTCGGCAGACGATACGGCAGGTCGAGCCACAGTCGACCTATTGGAACTGAATCGGAAGCGAATCCAGTACATTCGCTCGGCTGATTTGAGCGCAGGTCGCCACCCACCAGCGGAAATAACGGTTAGCGATGACCAGACCACTCACCCCCCTGGGCATTCGATGACCCGATTCTAGTGTAGCCAGGAACCATCTCTATTCTTGGATGAGACGCGATAACAGACGAGGTTCGGTTTACAATTTCAGTGAAAGAGCATATCTATCTCGCCGCGCAAGTTCAAACGTCAATCATCGCCTCGAGATCGCTTGCGCTCACGAGAGCTTTTCGTTTAGTTTTTTCCCGATGCCAATCATTAGTCTTGCAATAATACTGCTCCTGCAATTCTCCATCCTGGGCCAATCACAACCCGATCAAAATAAACTGCGGCGCGCGGACGCGCTTTATGCGCAGTATCGCTCGAGTGAAGACCTCTCGGTGCTGAAAGAGGCGGCGGCGTTGCTGGACGGTCTGGAAAAAGCGGACCCCGCTAACTATGAAGCGAGGTGGCGATGCGCGCGCGCTTACCAGTCTCTTGGCGACGATACGAAACCGAACGCCGAGAAACTCAGGTTGCTCGAACTGGCTATTGAATCGGGAAAGCGAGCCGTTGAAATAAAGCCGGACGGCGTGGAAGGCCATTATTGGCTCGGCGTGAGTTACGGAACTTATGGCGAAGTGAAGGGCATGTTCAAGGCTCTCTCTTTGGTAAAGAGCATAAGAAAAGAGATGGATTCCGTTATTCGAATCAATGCGGCTCACGAGAACGGCGGCGCTTATGTCGTTCTTGGAAAGATCGACTTCGAGTTGCCGGGATTAATGGGCGGCAATAAGAAACGAGCCATTCAAGAGTATGAGCAGGGTCTCAAGATTGCTCCGTCAAATCCGTTGCTGAAGGTGTATTTGGCCGAAAGCTATATCGACGATAGCCGAAAGGATGAAGCCCGCGCGATGCTCGATCGGGTGCTGGCGGCAAAGCAAGGCCCTCAGCCGTCTCCGGAACTAAGAGATGCTCAGCGCGACGCCCGGAAACTGTACGACAAACATTTCGCGAAAAAGTAGACCAGCGCGCATCCTCGCCGCAAGCAGCGTCACGCTCGAACAAACCAAACTAGCCAAGGGCTCCGCCCTTGATATCCCGAGTGCGGAGTTGGAAGTGCGGAACGCCGGATCACGCGGTCGTACTCGGGGGAAACGCGAACAGAATCTACCAAAACCAACTGATGAATAGTCGGCGTTATCCCGTCTGAGGTCGACTTGGGATTTGAATTCGCCCGTACTCGAGA
>JAHFUG010000658.1 GCA_023265195.1 Blastocatellia bacterium
CTGCTCTCGGCTCTCACCGCTGATGTAGCCCATCCTCTCCTCCAACGATCGCGTTTTGGCCGCCGCTACCTACATAACTACATGTAAATATGGCCCCGCCTGTCGATTGGTTTCATCTTTCTTCTTTACGAAGATCTTTTTTTCTTCGACCCTGATTCATCTTCTCGTACCCTCGATTGACCTGCTGCACCATTGGCTCGATCCGGTGATCCGAGCCACAAACCCTCACCCGAGATGCCGCCGTGACCAGAAGATTGCGCTGGCGCCGCCCGCCCCAACGCGGCGCACGCGGCTGGCGCGGGCCGTCTGGAGTTTTCACACAGCCTCACAGTTGGTGGATTGTTCATATACAGCCTACAAAGCAAAGCTGCCCGCGGCGCCCTCGTTGTCTTATTTTCTCTTCTCGCGACGCGAGGGAGAGAGGGAAAGGAAAACGGGAGTCCGGCGTGCGCCCCTTGTAGGCTGTGTCTGAACAATCCACCAACTGCGTTGGTGGGATTCTCGGAGTTTCACACAGTCTCTGGCGTGTGGGATTTTTGCGAAAGAAGAGAAACGTGGTTTTGAATTTTTGAACTACGAGGACCCTAAAAAAACACGCACTGCAAGGCAATGGCTCAAGGCTCGTTGAGAAGATCGGACTAGGGCCTCACGATCTTAAAGAAATAGGTCCTGATCGCTTCATAGTTAGTTTTGGAGTGCTTGCCGCTCAGTGCTACGGTGTAATCCGTTGCGGTCAATAGTTCGGCCGGTAGCGTGAACTCTACCACTTTCTTGGCGCCTCGCTGGCGCGCCCTCAAACTGCCTTGGACTAGAATCTCCTCGCCCTCCGCTGTCTTGACCTCGACTTTGAAAGAGCGGTAATCCGAATCAGGTAACCGCAAATCCACACGCAAACGGCGGGCGTCATCGGGGAGCGTTATGCTTGCGGCCTTGTCGCTCCCCCTGCTCAAGCCGGGGGCAAGCACAATGGAAAATACATCAGACCCCGTGTCGGCAGCCGAAGCGGTTTGCCTCCTCCTCAGCCGGGTCAACTCTTCATCCATCCTCGCGAGAGCCATCTCATCATTGGCGATCTGGCGGGACAGCGCCTCTCCGCGAGCCTGCTCTTCGCTAAGACGGCGTTGCAGTTCTTCTTCAACCTGCCCAGCCTTGTTCCGTGCGGATTGGATTGCTTCAATTTGCCGCCTCAGACGCGACGTTTCCACGATGAGCCAAGTCGCCGCTGCCGCGAGGAGAAGCGTTGCGCAGATCAGCGCGGGAGCAACCCATCCACGCCAGCCGCGCGCGGAATACCTTCCACTCCATTCGGCGACCTTGGACTCGCGCGGCGCCGAATCCTGAGACCTCGATCTCCGCCTTTGCGAAATCGACCTGTTCAAGGCAATGGCGAAAGTAACTTTCTCCCGCTGCTCGCGGGCCGTCATGAAGCGCTCTTCGAACTGCTTTCGCTGCACGATACTCAGTTCGCCCGCCGCGTATTCGTCTATAAGGTTTTCCTCCGCCGCCTTGATCTCCTCATAGTAGTCATCGTCGGTCAGTAGCCGGCGCTCGATTACATCACGCTCCTGCTCGCCCATTTCATCCAGCAGATAGCGCCGGATTTCCAGCTCATTTTTTCCAGACCAGTTCATCTTTATCTTAGTTCTGATGTCTCTCCCGCCGCCTCGATGTTGAAGTAACAAACTAGTGGTGCTTGGCGCAAGTCGCCATACCGGATAAACCGCTGATTGCGTAACGCTGATCCGCGCCGATTAGCGTTACGCAGTCAGCGCGAATCAGCGGCTTTCCCTTATCGCAGCTTGAGCCGGTCGCCACTAGATCGTCACCCTTCCCCTCTCGCGATCGAGACACTCATTAACACAGTCCGTCAGCTTTTGTCTGATGCGATGCGCGCGTATCCACAATGCGTTTAGTCCGGTCCCCAATCGCTCCGCCATTTCCTTCCGGCTTTCTATCTTCAATTTCTTCTCCTGACCATAATAAGCCACTATCAACTCCCGATTCTCCGGTGACAACTGTTCAAGGCATTGTTCGAGGCATTGATGCTTCAGCTCGATCTCAGTCTCATCGAACGATCTCGGCGGCGGCGGCTGAACTCGCACAGGAGTTCTTTTTACGTACTCCAAGTAGACGATGTTGGCCACTCCGTAAAAATAGAGCGCCGGGTCGCCGACATATGTGGCCGATATCTCTTGAACCTTTCGCGCGACGCGGTCGATCGTTTCATCCGCCAGTTCTTCCGGGACGGCGCAGCCACGTCCGAAGAATATGGTGATGAGTCTCGACCGTATCTTCTCGTACCTCGCGCCGGCCTGATCGCGGTCCTGATCAAGCCACGCCAGCAAGCGGTCAAACACGTCTTGCGTGAGACCGCTCTTCGCTTTTCTCGAAGGAGCACCCTCCATTGTGATTAATCCGGGGACACTTTTTCGTCTTATCGGCCCACGCAAGAGTACGGCGGCTACCTCCACTCACCTTGAATCACGAATCCCGCCCAGTACGAAGGTTGGCTCCACCGCTTCCGGCGCAGCATGCTGATCTGCGCCGATCTCAGCGCCGCCGCTGGCCTCCCGCCGTGCAGGAGAACGTCCGCTTAGAGGAAGAACCTTCTCAAATAGTGGAAGCGCCTCCCCTCCTCGTCTTTCTTGCATTCTCGCTCTTTCCCGAGCCGCTTACAACCTGCTTTCCGTCTCCGAGCGTAAGCTTTTTTACTTCTCTTTTCCGTTGACATCGCGACGGTTCATATATAAACTGTCGCCTGTGAAACTTCAACGGGAACTCAAGCTCAAGCAGCCGCTGGTCAGCCTGAACCACGAAGCGCTGCTTTCGGTCGTGCGCACGTCGTCGCTGATGCAGAAGTTGTCGGACCGGTTCTTCGCGAGATTCGGCCTTACCGACGTCCAATTCAACATCATGATGATTCTCAAGGATCACAGCCCGGACGGGCTCAGCCAGCAGG
>JAHFUG010000051.1:0-5817 GCA_023265195.1 Blastocatellia bacterium
AATACCAGAGTCTGCAGCCCCTGTACAACCTATATGATCGCAGCGACTACGAAGCGAAGCTCGAGCGGTTTTGCCTTGTGAACCGATTGGGCGTCATTCCATATTTTTCGCTAGCCAGAGGCTTTCTTACCGGCAAATACCGCCGTGAACAAGATCTGTCCAAGAGCGTGCGCGGCCAGGGCGTAAAAAAGTATCTGAACGAGCGCGGGTTTCGGATCCTTCACGCCCTGGATCAAGCTGCTGGAGAATATGATTCGACTCCGGCAAGCGTCGCATTGGCATGGTTGATCGCGCGGCCTGGCGTCACGGCGCCGATCGCCAGCGCCACGAACACCGAACAGTTGACCGCACTGATCGAAGGAACGAAGCTTGAACTGGCTCCCTCTTCGATCGACCTGCTGAACGCCGCGAGCGCTTGAGGAGACGGCCGTTAACTGTGAACAGAACCCGGAATGCGAGGTCTCTGACGTCCCCTGGCCGCTGTGGGCGGGCGCCGTGAAGAAGCCGCTGTGGTTGACTGTCACTGCGCGCGAGCCAAGCTGACCAGAGCGTTTCGCGCTTCTTCAACTGTTTTGATTGGCGACTCGAAATCTATTCTCAGTTTTCGCTTATTAGCGAGCATATCGAATCCTTCGCTGTCGATCCCGGTCATCGTTACTTCGCCGGCAGTAGCCCGCTTCAACACTCTGGAATAGTGCAGCAACGCTTGTGCGTGATCCCTGTTCATATGCTCGATTACGCCCCTCTCGGTCTTGCGAAAGGGATTATCGAGAAGCATCCGGTCCTTCTCGATCCAATAAATTTCTCCGAACCCGCCGATGAAACGCGCTCTTCGCATAGAGATTCGATAGAACCAAAAGTCATGGGTGTCGAAGTAAGAGATCGCCGAAGGAAAGTACCGCAGGTAACGATGCCGGGTCTCCGCATCCGCTGGATCGACTGGCTCGGCGTCTCCCAGCCAGGTCAACCGGGCGCCCGACTGTGGGTCATCGGCGCTGGAATCGAAGACGGTCAATGATACTTTGTTGTTCTGCTTGATATTCCGAGTGTGCTGAGCGATGTCGCTTATGAGTATGATCGGTTCGCCGTCATAGTTGAGTGCGAAGGGAGCGATGGAGCCGAATGGATACCCCTCGACGTCTATCGAGTGAGTGGCGAGCACCCCTACGCTCTGATGGTTCAGCAGCCGCCTTGCTGCGTAAGCTTCGTCTGTCATCGCTCGATTCTACATTAATATCGGATCATTCCCAATAACCCACTCGGCTGGCTCGGCCTAACCCGAGCCGACGCCAACGACAAAAACTACCGGTGGTTCTCGGCGCCTTTCGGCGGAGAGGTTAAGCGTTCTCGCGCCAGCGTTAATCAAAATCGCGGATAGAGGCGGCGCCCGGCCAGGAGCCTCACTCACCCATTTCCGTATCGCCGTGCGGCAAATGATTCATCGGTCTTCCGGCAAATCGCAGGCGCCGGCCAAGGGTGCGCCCAGACGGCCACCGTGCGCGGGTGATCTCATGGTGTTGAATTCTCACAGCCTAAGCTTCGTGAAGATTGTTTGTTCCACCCTGATACGAAGCACCGCTGTCTGCCGAGATTCCCTCTGGCATATGTGTTGTTACAGTGTCCGGCGTAGGCGCTTCAGAAACACAATGCGCCGCAGGATGAAAGGTGGGTAATATGAAACTACAATGCAACAGAATGAGAGCTTGGGTAACGGCGTTCGCGTTGGTTCTCGTGTTTGGATTCGGAATGCTTCTAAGCACAACTGCGCAGGCGCAGGATCGGGACGATCGTCGAGGTCGAGACCGAGTTCACGATTCAGATAGACGGAACAGCGCTCAACGAGTTGATCGGGACGTGCACGGCGACCGAGATCACGACCGAGATCGCGGCCGGGGTCGTGACCGAGATCGTGATAGAGATCGAGATCGAGATCGAGACAGGCGCGTGTTCGTAATTCCGCGCCCTTACGTTTACCCCAGAACGTATCCGTATTCCGGCCCATATGGTGGTGTTAATGGCCGATACGGCAACGGATCATACAGCTACGATGAGCAACGAGGCTTCAGAGACGGACTGAATAGAGGACAAGAGGACGCGCGGGATCGCAGATCCTTCAATCCGAACAACTCAAGCCATTACCGAGACTCTCGTAGCGGAGCGTACCGTGAGGGCTTCCGCAGGGGGTACGAGCAAGGTTACCGCCAATTCGCCGGCTACCGCAGGTGGTAAGGCGAACGCGTCATCCAAATTTCATGCAGTGAGCGGGCGGGGTTTGGGGTACTGTCTTAAAGCGGTATAGGTCGATTCTGGGATTTCATGGGATTTTGTGAGATAGCGCGGAATTTCTAAGTCCTCCACGTTTCTCTCCGTCTCCAAAGTCCGCCTGCTATATGATCAGCCTTGTTAAATCCGGCCTGCCCTACGGTGGATTAGCTACCGTCCGAAAATGCCGCGAATCCCTTGTGCGGCGGGCAGGCCGATAACCAAACCAGGGAATATCGCCAACAAGAGAGGCGAAGAAGGGGGGAGTATTGGCGTCTAAGCGATCCCCGCATTCCGCGAACTTCGGTCAGGAGTTCTATCGTTGTAAAGCCAACCCCTGGCAAAACCCCTATTCGATAAATACTCTCGTTCCATGATTCGGCTCTACAGCGTTCAAAAATCCTCGTCTTGATTGCGTCTCTTGCCTTTCTTTCTGCCCCCGCCCCCGCTCAACTGCGAGAACTGATCGGTTCCATAGCTGCCGAGCCCAGCCAAAGTGAAGGTGAAAGAAAAATGGCTTTCGCTTCGAAGACCCGCTTTGAACGTGTTGTAGTTGAACTGCAGCCCGCAGCAGTCCCAGGCGTAACCCACGTAGCTTCGCGTATTGGTCGGCCTCCCTTTCGAAATCTCAGTCGGGCTGAGAAACCGGTCTGTAAAGTCATAACCCAACCGCGCGCCGCCATACATTCCACGGTACTCATTTCCTATGCTGAAATTCGCGAAGACCTGATCGCCCGCGAACGTGCCGGCCTCGAACCTGTTCGGCTCCAACTCAATCCGCTTCGACAGATACCAACTGGCGGACACCGTGATTTTTTCGTTCCTGACTCCTCCTGACACGATGACGTTTCTTATTGGTCCGGCGTCGGTTCCGATGTCCATTCTCAAATCCGCGAACATGGTCGAGAGAGGCCGGTAGCGGACCGCGACGTTGACGGGAGAGAAGCTTCGGATATGACCGCCGTAGGTGAAGCCTGAAAGCGTATCGATCGGATAGAACTGATTGCGTCTTCCCTCAACCAGCGCCCCGCCGAAATCACGGTCGAAGAAATACTTTTGAGCCACCTTCACCGTTAGAAACTCGTAAGCTTGAACTACTAAATCATCGTCGGCCGGCTTGCCGGCGCCGTCATCGGCCAGGCTCTGCTCGCCGGTCTGGACCTCGCTCTTCCTATCGAGCTTAGGTCTGCCGTTTCTATCGTATTGCGCAGCGTCGCGGCCGGTGGTTTTCGCCTTGTCCTGATTGGTCAGTTCGTCTGGTTGCCCCTTCTCGAGTTTCGCCTTGTCGCCCGGCTTGTGAGCGGCTTTTTCATCGGCGCCGGCTTCGGCGGGTTGGTCTTCGGGATTCGCGCGATCGGCTTTGGCGGCTTGCTTCTTCTTGCCTCCGCGCCTGTCGGGACGCTCGGGCTCCATTCCGGTGGACTGACGAAGGCCTTTTCTTCGGTGCTTGCGTCCAATCTCGGCCGCCGACTTCGAGGCGAAGAAACGATTGACCATCGCGTATTCGAACTCGTTGGTGTTCGCGACGGCGTCATTCTCGTCGAACTTGATTATCTCGCCGAACTCGGACCCAATGCCGCTTATCAGGCGATACGTGAAGTAGGGTTCGATCACGTGCTTGAATCGCCGCCCGCCATCCGGATTCAAATAGTCTCTTTCAAGCGAGGGCGGCCTGACGTCAACCGCGAGCTCGGTGTAAAGGCGCGAAATATTTTGCGGGAGGACGGCGTCGAGAACGGTTCGATCGAACAACTTGAACGCCGGATTGTATTGAGAGCCGGCCGGGTTCAGACGAGGATCATCCGGGTTTAGCGTGAAGCGCGACGGATCAAAGAGCTGAACACTGGGGTTGATTCGGCTCGTGTAGAAAGTCTCTCGTACGCTGACGCTCGGCGTGATTGCGACTCCGGCGACGGTCGCAAGGGGGATCGTGAGCTTGGGTTGAAAATCAAGGCGCTGCACGCCGGAGGGCGTGACGAACACCGCCGCGCCGTCGACGGACTCCTCTCGTTTGAGCGCTCCAACCGACGAATCAAAAGAAAAGTATATGGGCCGCCCGAAGAGAGCTCGCGGGTAGCCCATCAGATTCAGAGCAGGCGCCTGCCGTATCTTTATGTCGAAATTCGTACCCTCAGACGGCCCAAGTCCAGGTTGGAATAGCGTCGTAGTTTCGTTGGTCGCAAGGAAGCTCAGGCTCGCCGCGCCTGGATTGTTGGTGGCGTAAAACGTCGATTCTCGCCGCGGGTTGATTACCTGGCTGATGTCGTCCGAAAAAACCTGTCGAAAAGCGAGGCTCGTCACGAGCGATACATTGCCGACCGCCAGCCAGCCGTGGGGCAGATGCTGGACGCCTTCCCCGACAAAGGCGGTGCCCCCTTGCTTCTCGCCGGGAGTTCCGAACAGACGGTCTTTCACGGAAAAGACACCGAGCCTCATGTATGACTCTTCATCGGTCTGAGCACGGAACTCCGCGCCCATCCCGATCCCGCGCTGAGTGTAGACGTCGCCGCGAAAGGTTATGTCGGCCGATTCGCCTAGCGTTTGATAGTAAGCAAGCTTGAGCGTACGGCCCTTCTGATTTGATGTGCCCGTGCTCGGCAGAAGAAATCCCGACTTTCGCTCCCTCTTTGTTATTGGTATCCAGGTAAAAGGAAAGTACAAGATCGGGACGCCCTTAACCCTGAAGGCCGATTTGTACATCTTCAATCGGTCGTCGACTTTCAATTCCGCGCGCGCCGATCTGAACACCCACTTCGGGACCACGTCTTCGCAGGCGGTGACCGTCGCCTTGTAAAGCAAATATGTGCCGGGACCCGTCTTCTCCACTCGCTCAGCCGTGAAATAAACGTACTCGCCTGTTTCAGTTCTGTTGGTGAAACCGGTCGTTTCCCAAAACGTCCCTTTTCGCGATGACCAGTTGATCTCGGCCCGGCGCGCCGTCACCCGCTGGTCAGGCCCTTGATCGAAAACAACGTTTCCTTGGGCGACCATATCGGCGGTGACTGAATTGTAGACTACGTGATCGGCCTGAAGCCTGACGTCGCCCATCGTAACGTCGACGTATTCCTCGGCGGTGAGCACGTCGCCGTCCTTTCTCTGTTTTCCGGAGACGATCTCGACCAACGATTCGATGACCGGGGCTCCGGTCTTTTGGGTAACGCCGCCGTTTTCAGCCTTCCTACGATCGTTGTCGGCGATCTCGGCTTGCTCCGCGCGGCGTTGCCGCTTCCGCTCAACCTTGTCCGGATCCTGAGCGGAGTCCGAGCCGGTTGAAGCCGCGGGGCCCTGTTTTTTCGAATTGTCTTTGTCTTTTTTTGCCTGGGGCAGGAGCCCGGAATATTGGCCAAAAGACGCTCCCGAAGCGGATTCCAGGAGGAGGATGATAAGCAGGAGTATGAGCGGCGCCCGAGTACTAAAGCCTTGAATCATTGAAAAGGGAGCCTCCGAACCGCGTCCGCGAGGAGACCCGGATACTAACACGTGGCTTTGAAATCGGGCAACGCGGGTACGGATCATGGATTGCGGATCACTGAATGCTGACCGCTGAATGCTGAC
>JAHFUG010000051.1:5917-25786 GCA_023265195.1 Blastocatellia bacterium
GTCTTGAGAACCCGGACAGTGAGCCACTCGCGAGGTGAATTCGGCGGAACTCGATTCGATACGACTATCAAGTCGGCCAGCTTGCCGGGCTCGATGCTTCCCTTGTCTCGTTCCTCGAATCCCGCATAGGCAGCCTCGATCGTGTAGCCTCTGAGAGCCTCGTTGACTGTCATCCTTTGGTTTGGGAACCAGCCGCCCGTGGGTTCGCCTTCCGGATTTTGACGAGTGATGGCGGCATAAACGCCATAGAAGGGATTGAGAGTTTCGCCGGGAAAATCCGAACTGATCGGAACGTGCGCGCCCGTAGCCAGCACCGACCGCCAGGCATAGGCGCCTTTGATTCTCTCGGGCCCGATTCGCTTTTCAGCCCAAACCATGTCGGACGTGCAATGGGTCGGCTGCATCGAGGCGATCACCTTTAGTCTCGCGAAGCGCGGAATATCCGACGGCGCCAGCACCTGCGCATGCTCAATTCGCAAACGAGGGTCCCTAACTCCCGGCTCATATCTCATCGCCTGTTCGTAGGCGTCCAGCACCGCGTGGTTGGCCGCGTCTCCGATCGCGTGGGTCGCAACCTGGAAGCCTCGCCGCAAGCAACGGCGCGTCAATGCGAAAATGCCGGCTTGAGCCGTTGTTATCACGCCTTTCGTGCGAGGTTCGTCGGAGTACGGTTCGAAAAGCGCCGCGCCGCGAGAGCCGAGCGCGCCGTCCGCGAAGAGTTTGACCGACCGGACGGTCAGTTGATTACGCGATGAATCGACCTCAGTACCTCGCTCGAGCCACTCGTCAATTAGCTGCTTGTTGGAGCCGTCCAGAATCGCATAAACCCGCAGCGGCAGCCGCCGCTCTTTGATCAGATCGCGAAACGCGTCGATCATGATCGGCGTCACCCTTGCTTCGTGAACCGACGTGAGCCCGTTTCTCACGCATTCAGCAGCGGCAAGCTCGATAGCCCGCTTTACCTGAGTAAGACCAAGAGGCGGAATGTGTTTTGTCACCAAATCCTGGGCTCTATTAGTCAAGACGCCGGTTGGCTCGCCCGTCGTTGGATCGCGAATAATCTTGCCGTTCTCGGGATCGGGCGTTTCCCTGTTGACTCCGGCAAGGTCGAGAGCCTTCTTATTCGCCCACGCGGCGAAGCTGTGGAGACCCACCAGAAAGACCGGGTTGCCGGGCGCGACGGCGCTTAACGAATCATGTGTTGGATAATGAGCGGCCCATTTGCCTTCATCCCATCCCCAGCCGAGGATCCACTCGCCGGGCGCGGCGGTAGCGACTCGCCGCTTCACCATCTCCGCGGCTTCCTGTTCGGTGGCGGCGTCCTTGATGTTCAAGCGGAGGGAATTCTCTCCCAGCGTCATCAGGTGCGCGTGCGCATCGATGAATCCAGGCAACAACGTGGCTCCGTTAAGATCGAGCGTCCTGTCCGCATTGGGGAAGAGCCGTTTTACATCGCTGTCTCGCCCCACCCAGAGTATGCGCTCGCCTTTGATGGCGACGGCCTCGGCCAGCGGCTGTTTCTCGTTCATGGTCACGATCCGGGCGTTTCGTAAGATAAGGTCCGGCGCGATCATCGCCGGATTCGGCGGAGCCGCGGACGGCCTTATCAGAGGAAGCGAGATCACGGCGGCTAGCAGTACGGAAAGTCGCGCCATAAGGGGTCTCCTTGGCCTGATGATATGACTAGACCGGGGTATTGTGTCCGCAGCTTCAGCGGAAATCAACTCGGCTTCGTCGCGGCGGGCAATATTATTGACACGCCAAGTCTTTGATGTTAAGTTACGCGTGATTTATTCTTACGGACGTGCGCCCCTTGCAGTGAAGAGCAGTATGTTAAGGAAAAGCGGGATCACCTTTGATGACCGAAAAAAGGAGATTCTGGGCGCGATAGTGAGAAGTCACATCGCCACCGGAGATCCCGTGGGCTCGCTTGGCCTTGCGAAACAGTCGAAAGAGAGACTGTCTTCGGCGACGATCAGAAACCTCTGCGCTGAACTCGAAGAAAGCGGCTACCTCACTCATCCACACACTTCAGCGGGACGCGTTCCCACCGATCAGGGTTACCGGTATTACGTGGACAACTTGATCGGGCCGGCGCGGTTGTCCAGGATGACCACGGTGACCATAAAGCAACGGTTGCTGGACGAAGAATCGCTGTCGAGTCCCCAGCGCCTAATGGAGCGCACGAGCAAACTGCTTTCCCAGTTATCAGGCAACGTCGGTATAGTAGTTCCGCCTTCGATTTCGCAGGAGGTCCTGCACACCATTGAGTTCGTTAAGCTGTCGGACCAGCGAATCCTCGTCATCACGGTTTCAAGGGCGGGCCGGGTGCAAGATCAAGTGATCCGGGTCGAGGCCGAGTTTTCCCAGGACGAGTTGAATTCCACGGCGAGGTTCTTGATCGAGAGCTTCAATGGATGGACGCTGGCCGCGATACGCGACGAGATGGTTCGCCGGCTCACGGAAGAACGGGCTTACTATGACAAGCTGCTCAAGAACGCGATTTTGTTGTGCAGCCAGAGCATTCAAGAGGGCGACAGGCCGGACGTTTTCGTCGAAGGCGCTTCAAACATAATAGCAAAGCCCGACTTCTCGAATTCCGAGCGAATGAAAGCGGTCTTGAAAATGCTCGAGGAGAAGGACCGCATCGTCAAGCTCCTTAATGAGTGCGTGGGAACCTCAATGGACGCCACGGTGGCGGTCCGGATAGGGAGCGAGAATAGCGCCACGGACTTGCACGGTTGCGCCGTGATCGCGACCTCATGCTTTTACTCGGCCGGCAAAGCGGTGGGCAGGATTGGAGTGGTCGGTCCCACGCGCATCGAATACGAACGATTGATCGGTCTGGTGGACTATATCGCGAGAGTGTTCGGGCGCGTGCTTGACCACGGAGCTTTTTGACGAAGAGGTTTTCCCACGCGTGGACGCTTTGAGGTTCAATGAATTAAGCAATAAGTTAGGCTGAGAGTCAAAACGAACGGATCGGAGACAAGCGGACGCGACATGGGGAGGAAGAAAGACAAGCCTAAGGAGATACCGATTAAGTTCGCGGATGACGAGAGCGCTACTTCCGAAGAAGCAGGCGATTGTGAGAACATGGCGGAAGAAAGCGATCCTCTCGAGGCCGCGGAGGCGGACGAGTTGCCGCAGGCCGGCGACCCACAGACTGAAGAAGACCAGGAATCCGAACTGGGAGACTTCGCGAAGTTCACGCTCGAGCTAGCGGAGGTTCAGGATCGGGTTGAGACGCTGACACGCGAGAAGGCCGCGCTGTACGATCAGGTGCTCAGACGGCAGGCCGAGTTCGAGAACTACCGAAAGCGAGTCGATAAGGAGAAGACCGATTACTATCAGCGGATGAGGGCGGAAGTGCTGCTCGAGTTGCTGCCGGTGCTCGATAACTTCGACCGGGCGCTCGCCAGCCTCGCCATTAGCGAGGGGGACCGAGAGTCCTTGCATCAAGGCGTCGAGTTGATACACAGGCAGTTCAGCGAGGCGTTGAAAAAGCTCGGGCTCCAGCCGGTCGAGGCCATTGGGCATATGTTCGATCCCCACGTTCACGAAGCCATAACGGTGGAGCCAACGGACAAGCACGAAGAGAATACGATCATTGAAGAGTTCGAGAGAGGGTATCGGCTGGGCGATCGCTTGCTGCGGCCAGCCAAGGTGAAAGTCGCGGCGGCCCTTGACTCATAGTGGTGCTCGGCGGAAATAAGTCATCAGCCACAAAGATGCGCAAAGATCACAAGGGAGAGAACCGGGGCCGCAAGCAATAAACGTGGGCCAACAGGCCGTGCCGTCTGTCTTCTAGCTGCTATGCCGTCCGCGCCTTTTGTGGCTATGAAACTTCCGCCAAGCACAAATAAGCGGCGTTAGAGGAAGCCTAAGGCCAGGCCGCCGGTTCGTATGGAAAAAACGCCCCGAATAGATCGCGCAAACTCTTGTTATTGAGATTGGCGCGGCATATAATTGCCCGGTCTGCAAACCACAGCTCTCCGGGTTTCGCTCAGACCACCGCTTCTTCAAGCCCCTATACTTCCACAAGCCCTGGCTGGAAAAAAGGGTCCACTTCTACAGCACCCGCTTGTGGATGCCTTGCCGGTTCTCAACCCGACAGGAGGAGTCTTCTAATGGGCAAAGTAATAGGTATCGACCTGGGGACGACTAATTCGTGCGTAGCGGTGCTCGAGGGCGGCGTGACGCAGATAATACCTAATAAGGAGGGCGGCCGAACCACGCCTTCCGTCGTCGCTTTCACCGAAAAGGGCGAACGGCTCATTGGCCAGATTGCCAAACGGCAAGCGATCACGAATTCAGCGAACACCATCTATGCGGTGAAACGGCTGATGGGCAGAAAGTTCAACTCACCCGAGGTGCAACGCGCGAAAGAAGTTTGCTCCTACGACATAACCGATGCGCCCAATGGAGACTGCAGGGTTCACGTGCGCGGACGCGACTATTCTCCGCCGGAGCTGTCTTCAATACTGCTGCAGAGGCTGAAGCTGGCCGCCGAAGAATTCCTTGGCGACGAAGTCACCGAAGCAATCATAACGGTGCCGGCCTACTTCGACGATATTCAACGTCAGGCGACCAAGGACGCCGGAAAGATCGCCGGGCTCAACGTGCAGCGCATAATAAACGAGCCGACGGCGGCGGCGCTGGCCTACGGTCTGGGCAAAAAGGACAGCGAGAAGATCGCCGTCTATGACCTCGGCGGAGGCACTTTCGACATCTCGATCATGGAAATGTGCGACGGCGTCTTCGAAGTGCTCTCGACGTGCGGCGACTCGTTCCTGGGCGGCGAGGACTTCGATCAACGCATCGTGGACTGGATGATTGAAACGTTCCAAAAAGAGGTCGGCATCGATCTAAGAGGCGATCGCCTGGCTCTGCAGCGGCTGAAGGAAGCGGCCGAGCGCGCCAAGTGCGAACTGTCGACCGCGAGCGAATCTCAACTGAACCTGCCGTTCATCGCCGCCGACTCCACCGGGCCAAAACACTTCAACAAAACGCTCGCGCGCGAGCAGTTCGAAGACCTCGTAAGGGATCTGGTGGAGCGTACGGTCGAGCCTTGTCATAAGGCGCTTCGCGACGCGAAGCTCGGCCCGTCCGACATCACGAAGGTGCTGCTGGTCGGCGGCCAGACCCGTTCCCCGATCATAATCAATCGCGTCCGTGATATCTTTCAGCGCGAGCCTTCGATAGAGATCAATCCCGATGAAGTAGTCGCGATCGGCGCGGCTATTCAGGCCGGCGTGCTGACGGGTGAAGTGAAGGACCTTATCCTCCTGGACGTCATACCTCTTTCGCTCGGTATCGAGACCCGCGGAGGACTCTTCACCAAACTGCTCGATCGCAACTCTACGATTCCGATCAAGAAGAGTCTTGTTTTCACAACCGTCGCCGATATGCAGCAAGTAGTCGAGGTTCACGTTCTGCAAGGCGAGCGCGAAATCGCCTCCGGCAACCGCAGCCTCGCCAAATTCGAGCTGGTCGGTATTCCGCCCTCGCCTCGCGGCGTTCCTCAGATCGAGGTCACGTTCGAGGTCGACGCCGACGGGATTGTTTCAGTCGGCGCCAAAGACAAGATGACCGGGCTCGAGCAGGCGATGCGCATAACTCCGTCGTCGGGTCTGTCCGCGTCCGAGATTTACGACCTGATCGAAGAGGCGGGCAGAAACTCCGAACATGACCGCAAGGTCAAGGAGATGATTATCACTCGGAACCGGCTGGAAGGGTTGTTGCAAAACGCGGTCAGATCTTTCGCCGAGTTCGGCTGGATGCTCTCCTCCGAGAATCAGAACTTCGTGCGCAACGCGCTGGAGAGGGCTCGCTCGGCGTCGGCGTCCGAGGACGGCGGCGAAGTGAGGAACGCACTGGAGGACCTCGAGCGCGCGGCCCGAATGATAACCGACGCAATGTTCAGGCCGACCTCCGTTTCGCCAAGCGACGCGAAGGACGACGACATGGACACCATACGGTTGTCTGAAGCTTCGTAAGGTTTGTTATAATCGTTGCTCAAAATTTGCCGGAGCCCCTCGTTCGGCTTTGCGAGGATTCTTATATCTGGATTCCCGCGCGGGAAACGAGACACCGCAAGGCTGAGTGAGAATCTCCCCACAAGAGGTGAGCAGAGACTTGAGCAGCAAGCGTGATTACTACGAAGTACTCGGCGTCGGGCGGGACGCAGGCGAACAAGAACTAAAGCAAGCCTACAGGCGGCTCGCGATAAAATACCATCCGGACAAGAACCCCGGCGATAAGGAAGCGGAAGACAAATTCAAGGAGATCGCCGAGGCCTACCAGGTACTTTCCTCATCCGAACTTCGCCCAAGATACGACCGTTACGGCCACGCCGGCGTGGGCGCGGCCGCGGGGTCGCCGTTTGGCGGCGGATTCGGTCAGGGGTTTCCAGGGTTTGAAGACATACTGAGCGATTTGTTTGGATTCGGAGACGGGCTCGGTGGCGGCCGCTCTCGCCGGTCGGCTCCGCGCCGCGGATCGGACCTCAGATACGATATCGAGATATCACTGGAAGAAGCAGCAGCGGGACTCAAGACAAAGATCAGGGCGCCGAGACTCGAGAGATGCGACTCGTGCAAGGGTTCGGGAGCCGCGGAAGGGGCTTCCCCGGTTCGCTGCTCTACGTGCGGAGGAAACGGTCAGGTCCGCTATCAACAAGGCTTCTTCTCCGTCAGCCGAACCTGCTCGACCTGCCGTGGCAGCGGCCGGGTAATTCAGGATGTCTGCAAGGAGTGCCGTGGTCAGGGGCGCATCGAAAAAGAAAAGACGCTCGAGATCAAGGTGCCGGCCGGCGTCGACACCGGATCGCGTCTGAGGATTGTCGGCGAGGGCGAGTCGGGAGAACCCGGCGCATCGAGTGGCGACCTCTACGTCGTCATTCAGATAAAAGAACACAATATTCTTGAGCGGCGAGACGCAAACTTATATTGCTCGATCCCAGTTTCGTTCGCGCAGGCGGCGTTGGGCGCCGAGGTCGGGATTCCAACTTTGAACGGGCCTGAGTCATTGCGCATTCCTGAAGGAACCCAATCCGCGAGCGTATTCCGGGTCAGAGGAAAAGGCATGCCGGCGTTGGGCGGGCGCGGCCGCGGAGATCTGTTCGTTTCGGTCAATGTGGTTACTCCGACAAGCCTTTCGCGCGAACAGCGCAAGCTTCTCGAGGAGTTAGCCAGGATCGAACCTAGGGCCGATCGCGCAACAAAGAACAAGGCGAACATCTAGTGGCGCCCGGCAGAAATAGTTCATCAGCCACAAAGATGCACAAGATCACAAGAGAGAACCGTGGGATATGGTGTCTGTCTTCTCATCTCTGTGACTTCTAAGCCTCTTTGTGGCTATGAAACTTCCGCCAAGTACAAGGGTAACTTCGGACCTGCCCCAACAGGCAATCTCGATTGAACATTACGCCTTCCCGGCGGACTTATCTCGGTCACCCTCGTCTTGCCGAACCAACGCTCGGTTCTCACAATGACAGCACGAATATGTTGGATCTGAGACCGTTGTCCAGCACTCGCACTCGATTGGCGCCGCCATGAAGATGGAGATCATTCATATCGCCGCCGATCTTCAGCTTGCCTCCCCCACCCTTGATCTTGATCTTGAGAGGCGGCGCCGCCGTCAGACCGTTTATCTCCAGCGTGAGCTGCCCGTCGAATGCGCCACCCTTGATCACCATCACGGCCCCTGAAGCGTCAAATGTCACGTTGTTCAGCGTTGGGCCGCCGCTGTCTGCTCGACTGAAATCCGCGACTACACCCGCGCTGCGATTTCCCTTGCTGTCGGTGAACATAAGCGTAGCCCGAACGGCCGCCGGAAACTGAATCAAACCAGGGACCTGAAAGTTATAGGCGACGGTGGTCTGAGAACCGAAATTCACGGCGAACTGCGGCATCGAGTTGACTATTCCACCGGCTCCGTCCGTCAGAGTGATCTGCGCCTGAGCGAAGTCGCCATCAGGGTCCTGGGCCGTTCCAGTGAGCGTCAACACGTCTCCGTTCAAGTTGCCCGCCAGCGAGTTTATCGAAGGCGATACGCCACCGCCGCCACCTCCTCCTCCGCTCGAACTGAGTGTATATCCGAATGTGTCAATCGCCGCGCGGTCATTATCGGTAATGGGGTAGTGCTGGCCCCTGGCGACGGTGGGATCCATGATTCCGATGAAAGCGCCGGCCAACTCATCCGCTTTCCAGTGACTGGCCTGGCGTCCATCTCCAGCGGTTCCGTCGGGCCTTCCCGTAGAAGTCTGAAGCTGGGCGCCCCCAATGAAAAAGACCGCCGTGCCGCCTGATGACAAGACCCTTTGTGCTGTTGCGTATGCGCCCATCGTCACGGTGGGGCGGAATCGGAAAAGGTCCCAGACCGACAACGCAAGCGTAGTTGTAGGGCTCAACTCCAGCGCCCCAACCCTGGAGATGAACCCTAGCGCGTGGCCTATTTCGTGGGTCGCAACCGTATCGAAATCAGTCATGCCCGGGTCCACGCCGTCATCCGGATTGAAATCAAAGGCAAAATTGGAGTTGAAACCAATTGAAGGCGGGCTGCCGAATTGCGCCACCGGCTCCGCCGTGGGATCCGGAACAGGACCGAGCAGCCCCAGCGCTCTTCCGTTAGCGGAACTGGTGACAATGGCCGACGCGGCGCCGATTTCCGTGGGTACTGTAGCGCCCGGAGGAAGAGCGGCATACAAAGCCATTTCCGCCTGACCGGACGCCGTCCCCATCAACCGCGCCCGCAAGTCGCTATATTCGTCCGTGAAGAGCAGTGACTGTGTTGCAGTGGATCCCAGAACCCCCGAAGGATACGGGTTTCCGAAACGCGTCGTGCCGAAATCGACGTCTATGATGACCGTGATGGGATTTTGAATGAGCCCTTCCCACGTCGTGGCGGCGCGAAGAAAGGCCGCCTTAGCCGCGGGATTGGCTTCAAGCTGGGCGGTGCCACGCAAGGTTATCTTCAGCCCTCCTGTGTCGCTCAATCGAATTGGTGAGATCACATGAAGACGCTCGGACTGGTCTCGCCGTTCAATATCGATGATTTCTTCAGGCGTTGCATCCGAGCAAACCGCCGCGCCGTCTTGATCCCGAATAACAAAGCCCTGAGCGTCGGCCGCGACTTCGAGCCCGGCTTGAACCGGAAATGCGTCAGCGAGCGCGTGGCCTCTCGATGTGTGAGAGGGCGAGATGCAAAGGGTTAAGGCCAGAGCAATCAGCAAGACAAGGGCCGTCGCCGGTCGAAGACTCGATCTTCCCATCATTAACCTCCGTACTTCTTCTTATCTGGGCGTGCTTTCTCTATGGGGAGGCCCAAAAAACCGCACTTGGTATTATTGATTGAACGAGGCCGGGAGACAATAAGAAAAGGGCGCGGCCAGTTAACGACTCGCGCCGCTTGGCGGAAATCAGCCGATCGAGGCGCCGTTTTGACTTTGCGCCACACCGCGCCGCAACCTGAAGGTTGAACTCTGAACTTATTCCCGAGACGCTCGGAGGCATCTCATTTCTTTCCGCTTATTTGATTTTTTCCGCTCGCATTCCGGAGCGCTGTTTATTGGCTCTCGCTAGGTGAATCTGAAACCCTGCGCGGCCGGGTCTCCGACTCCGGCTTGCCGGATTCAGCTTTCGGAGCCGGCGGTTCGGCGGGCGCTGCCGGTTTCGTATCCAAGGGCTTTTCCAGTTCCTTCTTTGAATCGGTCTTGAAGTACGCTGAATCGGGTTCGAGAGCTATCTGCTGAAGGGGGTTGATCGCGTTGCCGTCTATACGCACTTCGTAATGCAGATGAGGCGACGTCGCGCGTCCCGTGCTTCCGGCGTAGCCGATTATCATTCCTCGCTCGACTCTCTGACCAACTTCGATAGCGAAGCTCGACAAGTGCGCGTAGTGAGTCGCCACCCCGCCGCCGTGCTCGATTATTATCATGTTGCCGTAGCCGTGATACCAGCCCGCGAATTGAACCGCGCCAGCGCGGCTCGCGCCCACCGGGTCGCCCCACTTTGCCTTGATGTCGAGTCCGGAATGAAACTTCGCGCGGCGAGTAAATGGATCGCGCCGATACCCGAAGCGGCTGCCAACGGTTGCCGATGTCGCGACGGCCGGGCGCTCTTCAAACCGCGGTTTGACTGCTCCGTCAACGCCGGCTCGATCGGCCGGAAGAGAGATGACTACAGCATTGGGATTTCGCTTAACCACGGATGGTTCCGGCGGAACGACCACGCCTGAAACATCGTGTCCAGGATCTTTGATCGGAGTTGCTTGGGCGGCTGGCAATTCTTGTCCAAGAGATGCAGCCGACAACGTGAGGAGGGAGACTATCGCAACAAGGCTACGCCTTAAGGAATCAAATCGAATCACGGCACTCTCCTTGGAATTCTCTACCTACGGTCCCTATTCATTATGTTTTTGGTTTTGTCGGAAATGACCTGCAAGGCGCGATTCTATTTGGCCTGTCCGTCACTGTCAAGGAAACAGAGCCATTAATATTGTTGTATTTTTGTTGCGATAAGAGCAAGATTCGTAGCTTTTCACACGAGGATTTCACCGGCATGCCGAAAATGGCGGGCGGCACGGCGTTGTACTATAATCCGGCGTTCGATGTGATATATCGGCTCAAATCAAGGAGGAGGAGGACCCGTGAAAGAGATCAGCCCACAAGAAGCTTATGATTTGATGAAATCCGACGCTGAATACATCTACCTCGACGTTCGATCAGTTCCCGAATTCGAGGCCGGGCACCCGGAAGGCGCTGTTAACATTCCTCTCCTGCACTTCGATCCAAACAGAGGCATGAGCCCCAATCAGGATTTCGCGGCGGTGGTCGAGGCTGTTATTCCAAAGAACGCGAAGCTGGTGGTCGGATGCAAGAGCGGCGGCCGGTCGGCGAACGCGTGCCAGGTGATGAGCCAGATGGGATACTCGAGTGTAGTCAACGTCCGGGGCGGCTTCGGCGGGCAGGTCGACAACTTCGGACGAGTCGTAGAAGCCGGCTGGAGTATGCTCGGACTTCCCGTTAGCACTGAAAGCGACGACAACTCGTGTTATGAATCGTTGCATTCGCGGACGAAATAGTGACGCGCTGGAAGTCCCGGGATTGTGCAGTTGAGTGTTGCTCAGAAAAGAACAGTCGGTTCCGATGAAGCTAAAGGGGGCGTCAGCGTAGGGCGATGCGGCTATTGTCTGACCCCACCAACGATTTCCGGCTCCCTCCTGGTTTTGATCGACCACATACTCGCCCGAAGCCGCCGGTGGCCTCACCAGCCAGGAAAATCCGTGGGTTCGCTGCCGCTCGTGCAACGAGTTCAAAGGAGCACAGACTCACTCCCGTGACGCCAAAACCGCACGCCGCGTTCGTCTCTTCGACCCACGCAAGCAAGATTGGCGAAACCCTTTTGCCCAGTACCGTCTCGGTTAGCTCACAGCCCGGCGATGAACCGGCGGCTCAGCTTACTAATCGCAAACCCGCACGCGCCGAGCAGTACGGCGGACGCCACCAGCGCCAGAACCACTCCGCGCACTAACACCTCCGTCACGGGATGAGCCGAAGCATAGGCAAAGAGCCCGAGACTTACCATGACCGGCAGAAACGACGCGATGAAATGCGCCGGACGCACGGTCCAAAAAAGAAATGACATTATGGCTACAATGGCAAGCGACGCAAAGGGCGCAATGATCAGCACCGTGACGATAAGCGAAGGTGACCATGCGATCGGGAGCTTGAAGTAGAACTTGATCATCAACAGGTCCAGGCTGAGGCAGGCCAACGCGACCGGATAGCTGAATAGAAACGCGGCCATGACCTTCGCGCCCCAGACTAGACCGGGATTCACCCCCGTCGATAGCAGCGTAATCAAAGAACCGGCGAAACGTTCCCGTATGAGGCTGCGGCTGAGGATCGTGTTGGAAAAAAAGGGAATGACGATAGGAGCCACGAAGATCAGCGAAAACGTGGGAGCCAGGAGCAATATCTGTTCCGGGGTGAGTGACGCCGGTAAATGAGAGTCGGATGGATTCTTCGCCATGCTGGCGTAGTTCCTGACGATGAACCATTGAAGGTAGGTGGAAAAAATGAAGATCAGTGCGAGGTATATCTTCGTCGTTCGCAACGCCTCGCGAAGCTCTTTGCGGACGATCGCAATGGCCGGGATAATCATGATTTTTCCTTTCCCGCTGAGGTAAGCGCGAAGTACACGTCTTCAAGGGTCGAGACCTCTTCGGTCATCGCCGCGACCGAGACGCCGCGGTCAACCAGATGCTTCAAGACCTGATCGCGAGTGAGTTCGGTTCGATCGAGTTCGATCCGCAGTTCCAGCCGATCGGAATCATAGGTGTACCGCGGAAGGACCTTTTTGAGGTCGCCGTTGTTGAGGGCGCCACCGAGCTTGATCACCAGCACGTTCTTCCGATCGAGCTGGCGCCGCAACACCTCTGGGCGATCCAGCCCCACAATGCGCCCCTTGCTCACGACGGCTATCCGGTCGCTGATCTGTTCGACCTCGGGCAGGTTGTGCGACGTTACGAAGATCGAGGCGCCGTCGTTCCGGGCGAGAGACGGGAGCAGATCGAGAATGTGACGCCGGGTTTCGACGTCGATGCCGTCAAACGGCTCGTCGAGCACCAGCAGCCGCGCCTGATTGACCAGGCACCGCGCCAGGCTGATGCGTTGCCGCATGCCTTTGGAGAACGTCCCCAAAAGATCGCCGGCGCGGTCTTCGAGACCAACCAGACGCAACAATTCGCCGGCGCGGCCGCCAAATCGCGAAGGAGAGACTCCGAACAAGCCGGCGTAAAATTCGAGGTACTCGGTGGCCGTGAGGTGGTCGTAGAGCCCGGGTTGTTCGAGCATCACGCCGACGGAGCGGCCGATCTCGCCGAATTGCTTCAGGGGATCCCGCCCTAACACGCGAACGGTTCCCTGATGTGGGCGATAGAATCCCAGCAACGTGCGAATAGTGGTGGTTTTACCTGAGCCGTTCGGGCCGATAAATCCGAAGACCTCGCCCGCCTCGACGCCGAAAGTGATCCCGCGCAGGGCGTCGACATGCCCGAATTTTTTCCAGACGTCGTTGAATTCGACTACCGTAGTTGACATGAGACCTTCTTTCCTTCGAGCTTGACCACTTGGACGAATCCATCGTGATCCCAGTGAGATTCGGAAGCGCGAGCATCGCCGCCCGGCTCGAATGGGCAGTAGGCTTGCTTCAACCTCGGGTTTGAGACGCCGGCCATCTCCGCCGCCGTGCAATCGGCGCACGAATAGCGAAGCGCGCAGCGGCCGCATGGTTCGACGTCGCCCTTGCCCAGATTCCAAAGTGAATAGAGATGCTCACCGGATAGCGCGGACCGCAAATCACCCGCGGCGATTTTTCCGCACGCTTGATCGAGCCCGGCGCAGGGTCTAATGCCGCCATCCGCTGAGATTTCAAAGCCGCCGTACAGGCAGGTATTGGAACGAATCCTAAAGTAGAACTCCTCGACCGAGCGCCACGGCGCCAGCGGCTTGCCGTTCGCACGGAGGTGGGTGAAGCGGAAGCGCTCCGGAACTTCTTCCTCCCGGTAGATTTCCGCGAAAGACGCAGTCGCCTGCCAGCGCTCCCGTGCGAAGCGGATCATCTTGTCCCTGTCATGCTGGGTTGACCGGCTGAGCAGGAAGGTGAGATAGAGAGGGAATCCGCCGTTCCGCAACGCATCGACGAGTTGCACCTGCCGATCGAATGTTTGGTCCGTCCCGCACGCGCTGCGTACGCTTGCCGGAGAAATCCCTAGCATTACGACGTTCAGACGAATGTTCGGGAGCTTGTAGAGCGTTAGGATCTGATCGATCGATTGTCCGGTCCCGGGCGTCGTGACGATCACGCTCACGTGCGGGTAATGGCTTGCAGCCTCTACAACGGCTTGAAGCCGCTCCCATTCGAGAAGCGGGTTACCACCCCTGATGTGCAGCACCGCCACTCCCAAATCCGCGATCTGCTGGACGATACTCCGCGGATGCTCGAACAGCGTTTGATCTTCTCGAGCGAGGTTGCGGCGTACGCAACTCTGACACGTTTGCCAGGAGACCGCGCCATCGCGCGGGCAGAATGAACAGGCCATCTCGCAGCGGTTGGTGATGCTCCAATCGGCGCGGCGATAGCGCGGCGGCTGCAAACAGAACCCGCGCCATTCAACGGGAGCGTTGGGAAGGAACTTGTCGACAAACGCCGGAGCGTCCTCGAAGAATCCCAGCCCCTCATCGCGCAAACCGTTAAGAAACCGCATCACGTACTCATTCGTCCAATCACTTTCATCGAGAGCGGCCCCATCCTCGCACCGGCGAAGGACGCGATAGGAAGCTTCATCAAGCAGGAAAATGCGCGCGCGGCCTACGTCGTAGACCGCCGCGTCTTTCTCTCCCTCTATCAAGTAGCAATCGGCCGCGAGGCGAAAGTATTTCACTGATGGCCTCCTCCTCTCAATAAAAGAATAGCAGCCGTTTTTCGAGCATCGAAACGTCCGTTTCGAGAGAAAAGTCAGCGGACGGATTGGCCTCCATGATCGAGACGTAATCCGCCAAATTCTGCCGCGTCGCCCGAACGGTTCCGGCGCAGAGCGGGGACGACCGTTCAAAGCTTCCGTCTTTTTCGACCAGTGAGAAACAGACATTGCAGAACTTCGTGACGGGGCATCCGTGGCACGACTGCATGATCAGTTGCTGGTATTCGGCAATGATCTCGCGGATTCGCTCATAATCGAGTCCTCCGCGGTCGAGATGGCCGATCGGGTACGTGCCATTGACCCGCTCGCACATGTCGAGCTTTCCGTCAACGTGCACCGCAATCTTGTCACCCGGCACGCACGTGCCGGTGAACGGCAGGAAGGGCGTGCGCGCATCGCCGGCGCGCTGCCTCAACAGTGTGCGCACCAGGGGAAAGCCGGCCGCGCAGGTGAGGTATTCCCCAGCTTTTTCTCCGTCGATCTTCGTTTGTTTGTACTGCCGCCGAAGACGCGCAAAACGCTCCTGCGCGCGCCGGCGGCGTTCCTCGGTCAGGGAGTCGTAGTAGTCCGTATTTCGCGGTGAGACTTCATTGACGAACACGGATCTTGGGATGTTGTCGGCGTTCTCCGCGAAAAAGTCGCACACCGCGTCGAGGTCCGTTCCCCAGTCGTATACCGAGACGGAACTCAGGTTTGCCGACCAGAACTCCGGATAGTCGCGTTTGATCGCCGCGAGGTTTTGCGCGATCCGCGCAAAACTCCCCTTGCCGCGCGAGTCGATCCTGAGCCGGTCATGCTCGGCTTCGGGCCCGTCAATACTGATCCCGAGTTGAACGTTGTGTTCGACGAGCATGGCGACGTTCTTGGGCGTCAGCAGAGTGCCGTTAGTCGTCATCACCGGCGCGAAGAGGCCGGGGTAGCGATCCCGCGCATACTCGAGCACGCCCCTTACGGTCGGCGCATTCATCAACGGCTCTCCGCCATAGAGGCTCAGCCCGAATCGCTTCCGGGGATTGCGCCGGATTTGGGGTTCAACCAGGCCCACGAACCAATCGACGGCGCGGCAGGCGGTCTCGATATTCATCGTACGAGTCGTCCGGGTCCGGTTCAAGGGATAGACTTCGGACAACGCGCAATACTTGCAACGAAGGTTGCAATCTTCGGTCACGATCAAGAGAAGCTGAAACGCCGCGTTGCTGATGTGTTCGCGAAGCTGCTCCGGCGCCGGCGGGCCGAGCCTCGCATGCGCGGACGAAGTCCGGAAGAACGCGCCGAGGGACTGTCGAGCGTGGTTGATGAATTGCACGGCTGCCTCTATTTCTTCCGTGCCGAATGACCGCTCGAGTTCGGCGCGCCGGCTCTCGAACTCGTGTCCGCTGATGGACTTGAGCACCGCCTCGCGGGCGTGATTCCACGGAAAGATGCTTCCGGTGACGTCATCATACAGATAATCGCGGCCGCTATCGGATCGAAATGATAAAGTCGCTCGCCGTTCGATCGTATCCATGATTGCACCTGGTCTTGCCGCGTATGGACCGTGCGCCGGGGTTGCCGGCAATACCGTTGCTTGTACCGCACTCAGTTACTGGCAGAGGAGATGGCGCGTAGAGTTATTATCACCTCGTGGGGCCGTTGCTCCGCGCGCCATCCACACTGCCTCAGAGCCTCCACTTCGGCGGTCACGGCCAGGGAGCGCCCCTGGATACGTGACTGGGCTTGGCGGAAGCTTAGCTTGTTAGGCCGCGGGCGCCGAAGCAATCGCGGTTCCGGATCCGCCAAAGGTGCCGCCCAGCGCGCCGAACGCCACCGTCGTGCCTCCACCAATGAGACAGCCGACGATACAGCCGGCGGAACAAGCAAAGGCGCAGACCGCGCCATCGCAGCCGCTGACCGCCGCTATACTCGTGTCGGCGCTCAAATTCAAAGTTTGGAGCATGATGATACCTCCACACGCATTACGAGATTGGGTTAAGAATCCTCATCGCAGCCGATGAGTTGCAAGGCTGATCAGCTTGCGCCTGCAACTAGAGCAAGGGGCAAGCCACGCGCGCCGGTCAGCGCTTGCGAATCCCAATTCGCAATATTGTGCAAGATAGCCTTCGGCGCGATTCCTACGATTGGTCCTCGCAAGAGCGGAATTTGCGATATATCGCAATCCTCCTTGCGAAAGCGGCGATCTAGCCATCCTTCATGCCGAGCTTTTTCACTTTGCTTCGAAGCGTCGGCAGCGGCACGCCAAGGCAACGAGCCGCTTCGCTCTGATTGTTGTGAGTTAGTCGAAGAACCCGTTCGATATGGCGGCGAATCGCGCCTCCAAGGGTCAGGTCGGCGGCAGCCTCGGCTGGCGTTCCTATCCGAGCCTCGTCAATATCTTGCAGATGCTTGGGTTCAAGGACTTCGTTTGGAATCCGCATTAACAGGCGGAGGACAAAGCTCTTCAGTTCACGGACGTTTCCCGGCCATTCGCAGCGCTCGAGCGCGGAATAGACCCGCGGCGCAACGCAACCGGCGCGGTCCGCCGCGTCGCAGGACGCGCAGACGTTTTGGTCCGTGATCCTAAGATGGCGCTGCGTTTCGGCGCAGTGGTTTCGAACGAAGTGGCTTGCCAGGGGCGCAATGTCCTCGATTCGTTCGCGAAGCGGGGGAACCCGGATTTCGAACACGCGTAAGCGATCGTAAAGATATTGCCGAAACCGTCCGTGCCTGACAGCGTCGGGCAAATCGCGGTTGGTCACTCGCATCGGTAAATCGCGTCCGATCCTCGACATCTCGCCGGTCTCGACAATTCGCAGCAGACCGTTCTGGACGGCCATCGGCATGTCGGCGACTTCGTCGAGGAAAATCGTGCCCCGTCGGCGGCTTTGAACTTTCCAAGCCGCTCCGTCATGGCTCCGGTAAATGCGTATCGGTCATGACCGAACATCTCGTCGGCGAACAGGCCCTCGGCGAACGTGGAAGCCAGCACCGGCACGAACGAACGCTGGCGGGGCGGGCTCCAACAATGAAGCGCCCAGGCCGTAAGCTCCTTGCCGCTGCCGCGTTCACCAGTGATGACGACGGGTCCGCTATCATAGCTCGCGGCCAATTTGATCCGCCTTTCCAACTCCAGGAAAGCAAGGCTGGCTCCAACGATATCGAGCCGCGTTCCGGACTTTGCCGCGCCTTCCTTCAACCACAGCCGTCCGACCGCGATCTCGATTTGGTTTGCCAGCGCCTGAAGATTCGCCAAGCCGGCGTCGCCGTAGTGTCGAACATGCGATGACTCGACATTGATAACGCCGGCCTTCTCATATTCGGCCCGGCTCCCATAGAATATCGCAGCGGATGGATCGCGCGTTTGGTCGCGGCTACTAACCATGACTCTTGCGGAGAAACTCGAGAACCTTCCTTCGTCGCCGGGATGTTACCTGTATCGCGATTCGCGAAGTAAGGTCATCTACGTCGGAAAGGCGAAGAACCTCCGCAACCGGGTCCGGCAGTATTTTCACGCGGACCGGGTCAACGACTTCAAGACGGGAGATCTGATCGCCCGCATTGCCGACGTTGAATTGATCGTGACCGACAACGAGATCGAGGCGCTTGCGCTCGAATGCAACCTGATCAAGCGATTCAAACCGGTGTTCAACGTTCTTCTGAAGGACGACAAGCAGTATCCTCATATCAAGATCACAAGCGGAAGAGCGCCGCGGGCGACGATCGCGAGAAAGATACTGAAGGACGGGGCGAAATACTACGGGCCGTTCCTGCCGATATCGCTCGCGTGGCAGACGCTCGATTTGATCAACAAGAATTTCCAGCTTCGCACCTGCACGATGGAAATAGACGGCAAGGCGGACCGTCCGTGCCTCGAGTACCACATAAAGCGCTGCCTTGGCCCCTGCGTGAAAGCGCTGTGCTCGCTCGAGCAATACAACGAGGCAGTCCACGACGTCGATTTGCTCTTGCAGGGCAAGACCGATGATTTGGAAGACGAGTTGAAAGACCGCATGCGGCTGGCTTCCGACGAGCTTCGCTACGAAGTCGCGGCCCGATACCGCGATCAGTTGAGGACGATCGAAAAGCTCGGCCAGCAGCAGAAGATGATGGTCATTTCGCGAGACGACATCGATATATTCGGCTACTACCGCGAAGAGCGGCTGTTGGCGATGTCGCTTTTCACCATGCGGGACGGCAAGGTGGTTGGCAAGCGGGAGTTTTACTGGGAGGACATGGCTGACCCATTCGATCCCGCGGCGTTCATCGGGCAGGCGCTCAAGCAGTATTACACCGTGGGCGACTACGCGCCGGGAGAGGTTTATGTGCCAGTCGATTTCGAGGACCGCGAACTACTGGAAGAATTCCTCGCCGCGCAACGGAAACGGCGGGTTCATATTCTGTCTCCGCTACGCGGCGTCAAGCGGGATTTGATAGACCTGGTCGAGAAGAACGCGCGGCTCAACTTCGATCAACGCTTTCGCATTCAGCGCCCCGATATGCAGCGAGTGCTCGAGGAACTCCGGGATATCCTGGAGCTGGGAGAATCGCCGGACCGCATCGAGTCGTTCGACATCTCGAACATTCAGGGAGCCGAGAACGTCGCTTCGATGGTCGTTTGCGAGCACGGCGTGATGAAGAAGGCCGACTATCGCAAGTTCAAGGTCAGATCGGTGGAAGGCGAAGCCGATGACTTCGCTTCAATGCATGAGGTAGTGGGCCGGCGTTACTCCCGCTTGCTGCGCGAGAACAAGCCTCTTCCGAATCTGGTGTTGATAGACGGCGGCAAGGGCCAGCTCCGGGCCGCGGCTCGAGCACTGCACGAGATCGGTCTCGAGGCATTGCCCGCGGCAGCGATCGCAAAGCGGGAAGAGTTGCTATTCGTGAAAGGGCGCGAGGAGCCGATAAGAATCGATCATCATTCGCCGATGCTGCACCTGATTCAGATGATCCGCGATGAGACCCATCGATTCGCCGTGACCTATCACCGGAAGCGGCGCGCGATGCGCGATTTCAAATCCGAGCTCACCTCGATTCCAGGCGTAGGCGATAAGTTTCGGGCGAGACTACTGCGGAACTTCGGCAGCTTGAAGAAAGTGTCGGAAGCCACGGTCGCCGAATTGAAGCCGTTCGTGGGAGAGCGTCAGGCGAAGAGAATAGTCGAGCACTTCGAAAAACTAAAATTGAGTGAGGTCGGTCAGGCTTAGTTAGTTTCTGTCGCGAACCGCCCGATGTCCGACAAGCAACAGCTTGTCGGACATGGCCCTCCGTTAGGAGGGCCATGTTTAAACTATGTGGAAGAAAGGAGAGACGTTCGATCCAAACAGACTCAATCAAGCAGCACAATGCACAGGCGATTCAGTGAACTGATGGATGTTGGCGATCATGCTAAAACGTAATCTTTTGGAC
>JAHFUG010000320.1 GCA_023265195.1 Blastocatellia bacterium
GGCCGCAACATCCGCCCTCCGCTAGGAGGGCCATGTCCATCTGTGCTTCAAGCGAACAAAAAGGCTGACTCCATTTCAGAGAACACATGGCCCTCCTACGGAGGGCGGAGCGTCCCACCACACGTACTATAAACATGACCCTCCTACGGAGGGGCGGAAGAAGTGGCCAAACCGCGGACCCTGCTAACGCCGGGTGAGAATGAGACGAGCCCAAAGATCCGTCCCGATATCCATGCCTCGTCATGCCTTCCTTGCTTCTTACTTGTCCAAGCATCTTTCCGCGCACGCGTCCCCAAAACCGTTAAAGCACCCAGAACAGACGGTAGTGGTGTCACACACTATGACCCCACTACCAACAGAACAGACTGGCGATGAGCCGCCGCATGGTCTAATCTGACAGACTGCGTCAATTCCTTTATTGAAAGAGGAGCGAATGAAACACTTCAAGTGGGACGAGATCCCCGCCGAACAAGTCAATGATAAGTTCGTCCGAAAGCTCGCATGGAACGGAAAAGTCATGATCGCTTGGATGGAATGCAAAAAGGGATGCTATGTCCCCACGCATTCACACGACAATGAGCAATTGACGTTTGTCATAAGCGGAAAGTGGCGATTCGAGTTGGACGGAAGAACAATCTTCGTTGGACCGAATGAGATGCTTCACATACCTTCAAACATGGTTCATTCGGCGGAAGCCATCGAGGACCTTGTGGCTTATGACATATTCACGCCGCCTCGCGAAGACTGGATCAAGGGGGAAGACGCATATTTGAGGAGCGGCGCCACCCCTCCAGCCGATCAGTAATCTCATTTCAGGAGACAGGCGGAACAGCCATCCGGAGAAGGTGGAACACTGCGGCTCTTTGTGGTGTCAAACAGAGGCGGAGCGCTTATTACCAATCGGAGGCCTATTGAATTGCGACATCGCCAGCCACGCGCTCGAAAAGAGTGTCCTTCGATCAACGTGACTCCGCTTATCGACGTATTGCTCGTATTGCTCATCATCTTCATGGTGATCGCTCCCCACCGCGCCGCCAAGCTTCCAGTGAAAGCGCCTCAGCCTGAAAAGCCAGACAGCCCTCCACCGGCGCCGGAAACGTTGATGCTGTGTGTCGCCCGCGACGCCAGGCTGACCCTCAACACCAGTCAGATCAATGTCGAGGAGCTGCCGGCGCTGCTATTCGATCTCATGCAAGATCGGCGCACCGACCGGAAGACGCTGTTCATTAGAGCGCCGAGGAGCCTTAGGTATGATTCGGTTCTCCTCTTTGTCGATCTGGCGAAGGGCGCCGGGGTCGTGAACATAGGATTGATGGCGGATGAGAGTTGACGGCTGATCGGCGGCTGAGGCGGCAATTCGATCCCCATTTTCTCTCAGCCTTGCTCACGCCGCATACCGGCGGTCGACTGTGACCGCGAATATCGCCGCGCCGGTTAGTCCAATAAAGAACGCGACGACGAATGGAACCGCCGGATCGATCTTCCACAACAGACCGCCAATCAGAGCGGCCGGCGTAATGCTCAGGCTTCGCGCAAGGTAGTACAGTCCAACCGTGCGCCCCCGGCGGCTTGGATCCGCGAGATCGACGATCATAGCCTTGCGCGCCGGCTCCCCGGTCTCCCGCAATCCGCCGATGATGAACGCCAGGACAAGAAACGCGAAGCTGTGCGAGGCGATGACGACGAGAGGCAGCGACGCGAAACAAACAAACGTCGCTATCACGAATGGTTTTCGCCCGAAGCGATCCGCAAGCCACGCGGCCGGCAAATAGACGGCTATCGCGGTGGCTTTTTCAATTCCAACCAGCACTCCAAATCTGGCCGGCGAAACTCCGATGACGTTAATCACATAAAGAACGATGAACATCTCGGTCATGCCTTCGCACGCCCTGACGAATATATCCGACAACAGCAGCCGCTTTAGGGGCGGGCGCATCGCGGCGAATTGCCGGATCATGTTGAGCGCCTCGGAAGGCGGCTCTTTTCGCTGACCAAAGTAAAAACGCGATTGAGTCAGCACCGCAACGAACGCTAACACAATCGTGATTAGAAGCGACGCGCGGATTCCGCGCACGATTCCCAAACTCGCGATCAGAAGGCCGCCGAGCACTGGCGATATGATCATTGGAACCCGCTTCAGTATGGACTGAACGGTGAAGCCCATCGCCCGCCGGTCACGCGGCAGCCTATCGGCGATCATAGCGAACATCCCGGGAGACGCCATGCTCGACCACGCCATCACGAACGCAAGCCCGACGAAGACCACCGGCCAATGCGGGCTTACGGCATAAACCGCGTACCCCAACGCCGCTACTGAGCTGAAGAGAATCAGCGCGCGGCGCGCGCCGATTCGATCGGAAATGAAGCCGCCCGGGTATTGATAAATTGCGTCGAGAAAATCGCGTGCGGCCCCGAACAATCCTATGACGACGGCCCCCGCGCCCAGAGCTTCGAGATACTTTGGGAGGAAGCTCGACCAAAGCTGTTCGCCGGCTCCAAGAAGGAAGACGGCGGCCGACATGACAACGACATTTCGCTCCAACCCGAGCGACTCGCGCAGTCGAGCCTTAATAACTCTCTCTTTTTCGCTGGGTGACACAACCTTCTCTTCGAGACCGCGTTGAAAGATTCACTATGATAGCAGGTGGGACGCTTCGAGGCTGTGCGAGAATCTCTCGCTCATTCTACAGATCAGCCGCTGCATTGAAACGGGCCGGGCAGTTTCAGAAACAAAAGTCTCGGCGGCGAAGCGGCGCAACGGAATAGTCCACCCCTCCCGCCCCGCGGCAAGGGATGGACTTTATTGTGGGTTGGTTTCTAGCGGTGAAACTGGGAATGTTTAGAAGATCGCGCGTCGTTCGGTTCGGTTCTTGTACAACCAAAGCAAGGTAGCCGCGCCTCCACCTGCAATGGCGCCAATCACCGCGCCCTTTTTACCTTTCGTGATTCCGCCGACTGCGGCGCCGCCTCCTGCCCCGATGCCAATCACGGTGGCCGCTCCGCCAGGCCCTTCCATCCAACGGTGTTTGTATCGATAGTTGAGGATTCCCGGCCCATCGAGCAACGATACCTCGCTGTCCCCAATCTTGACTCCGTTCTTTCCACGCCGGACTATTCCCTTGTAGCCTCGATCGTCGGCGAAAGAGCCTGCCGGCAGCGCAAGCACCAGGAGCGCTGCTAACATGAGAAAGCTTACGACCTTTCTTCGCATCGCGATGTTCCTCCTCAGCATGTTTCTTGATTACGTCTTCAGCGAGCCACCCCCTCGCCGAGAGGTCGTTGGGCGTGATGCCTGGGGCTCATACCACGTTGTCCGGCTTCTCTCAAAAAGAATGCGAACGAGATTTGGACATCCTTCCACTCGCACCAAGAGGTGCTGTAATCACTACAGAATCGACGCTGAATGCTTCGGGAAGGCGCAGCCGAGGGCACTGTGTTGGCAAATGCCTTTAGAGCTTATGTGCGGCTGCATGGAATGCATGAAACTGGACAATCCGGCTCCTTCCGCTTAGGTTCTAAGATTCCGACAGGAAAGCCAAAACAAAACGTTATTATGTCGCTGCATCTCAAACTCGCAACCTTTATCATGAGATCGGCTAGCAACACCGCTAGATTCGGCTGGCGTCAGTGTAATACGCCCGCCTTTGTGGAATCCGGCTCCGAGCCGAGCATCGCAACGTTACGCGAGTTCGAGGACGGCCTCGGATTCTTTCGCCCTTTCGAAGGGTTATTGAGCGTGCGCGATTTCAACGGCAAAGACGTGCTGGATCTCGGTTGCGGACATGGAGGGAGAACCGCTTACTATGCACTGGAAGGAGACCCTCGTTCGATCGTTGGAGTTGAGATCACGCCCGCGAGGATCCGCGTCGCGTTTAATTCCGCGCGCCGACTTTGTTCGAACAAAGGAATGCTTTTCGCCGCCGGCGTCGGCGAGGCGCTTCCATTCCAAAGCGAGAGCTTCGACGCGATTGTCAGCTACGATGTTTTCGAACATGTCGGCGATCTTCAAGCCGTTCTCCGCGAATGCCACCGGGTTCTACGACGGGGAGGCCGGTTGTACGCTCTCTTCCCGCCGTATTATGGACCGCGGGCTCACCATTTGGATTTCGTGACTACGCTTCCTTTTCTTCACCACGTCTTTCGTCCGCGGGTTCTGGTCGACGCCGCGAACCGGATTCTTCAGGAACGGCCCAATCTAAGAGACAGCCCGTTGCCGGCGCCTTCGCGGTCGTATCTCGGCCGAGAGGTGCTTCCGCGATTGAACGGAACAACCGAACGCGATTTTCGCCGCCTCGTTTTCGAGTCGCCTTTCAAGATCGATGAAATCGCTCTGCTTCCCTTCGCGTGGGGGCCCGGCGGAACCGCAAAACGGGCTGTGCGAGCCTTCTGCAGGGTGATGCTGAGCCTGCCCTGGCCTTTCACCCGCGATCTCTTTGTTGGAACGATCCGGTGCATCCTCCGGAAATAGGTAGTGTCTCAAAGTCGTGTGGTTGCTGATGGACCCTACAACTGGCTGGCGAGGAAGACCCCAACTACAGCGACGGTGATACCCCAAACGCAGTTGGGGGACTTGCTCAAATCCTACCTACATACGCTGAGCCGTCGTGGTTCTCCAGAATGCCCCCAACGCAGTTGGGGGGCGTTCAATACCAACCGGTCGGCGTTCGGCCATGAACACATTCCTGGCCGGTCGATATCCTTTGGGAGGTGATCAGCGGCACTCGCGTGCTGATAGGCGACATATGAATCATCGCCCAACCAATTTCATTGGGGGTATTCTCGGGTTGCTTCTCTTTTTCCTGCGACCAACACAGGATTAAGACACTACCGAATTTTACATATTATTGACAATAAATGGGGCGTGGGGGATAATCAGTGTCCGCGATTGCAAGCCCTAGCCTCCGCGAGAAAGCCCTGATAATTGAAGATAAATTGAACCGGATAGGAGGACCTCAAGTGCAAAAGGAGTTTGAGGATCGGCTTCGCCAGTTGATAGAAGAACTGGTGCGGTCCCGCCTTGGTTCCCTCGAACAAGAGATAAGCCGCCTCCAGAGAGAATTGAATGCAGCGTTCACCACGTTGCTGGAGAGCACCGACGCCGCAACCGCTATTCCGGAATCCGATCTCTCCCTTTCGCGAATCTCAGCCGAAATAGAAGCGCAAATAGGACAGGCAAGCGCCGAAGGCGCGAAGCTCGGGTCCGATTTGGCTCTGCTGCGAGATTCCGTCGATGAGATCGGCCAACAGCAAACTCAGGCCGAAGTGCTGAATGCGCTCGTGGAACGCGTGGCGAACTTCGCTCCAAGAGTCGTTCTGTTCGTCGTCAAGGGATCGAATGCACTGGGCTGGGCGGCGCGCGGATTTGACGACACAATCGGTAATGCGACTACTCGCGGGCTGTCGATATCGCTTCAATCCAACACCATTCTCCAAGCCGCCATTAACTCGCTGGAAACTTGCTCCAGCGCGCCCGAACAGCATGCGGAAAACAATCTGATACTCAGCCGCCTGGGTGGAGGCCGCCCCGAGCGGGTTCTGGCGGCTCCGCTCAAAGTCAGGGGAAAGTCGGCAGCCGTGCTCTACGCCGATTCCGCCGACCGCGCCGAAGATTCGGTTAACATCGAAGCGATCGAATTATTGGTCAACACGACGGGTCTAGTGGTCGAGCTGACGTCGCTGCGCGCGCGAAGCAGCGAAGCGCCCGCGAAAGCTCAAGCCCAGCAAACGGCAAGCGTCGTACATCCTCAAGCGCAACCGGTGAGCACGGGAACGGGGAGTCTCGGCACGGGAAGTCTAGGCGAGCGCCGCCTGGCGGCCGGACCAGCGGCAGGTTCGAGCGGCGTCTTGACTCAGCAGCAGCCGAGGAGTTCAGGCGAGCTTGCCGAGCCCAAAGCGCCCGACACTGCATGGCGAGCCGTCAAGGGAGATGACGACGAGCGCCAACACACCGACGCCAGGCGGTTCGCGCGACTCCTTGTAAGCGAGATCAAACTTTACAACGAGCAGAAGGTGATAGACGGCCGCCGGAGCGGCGATCTGTACGAACGGCTCAAGGAAGATATAGACCGCAGCCGTCAGATGTACGACAAGCGAATTACAGGGGGCGCCACTGGGCGGTCTGACTACTTTTATGAAGAGCTGGTCAACACGCTAGCCGAGGGAGATCCTTCGAAGCTGGGCGCCAACTTCCTTAATTCCAAACAGCGCCCTTGAATTGGCTCTTAACGGAGAGTCCGGAGTTTGGCCAGTCTCGGGAAGAGCAGAATCAAATTCCATGTCAATCTTAGACAATTCACGGTTAGCTCGCGTTGGTGAACGCGGATTCGCACTTCGCCCTTGCCCTGTTTGAAAGGCGGCTTTCTTCCATCGGATATAAACTCGCCGCGGTTAGAGAGCCCGGGAGAGATCATGTCTTTTTCATTCTTACGATTGATCAGTCGATTTCAAAGCCGCGGCCCGATGGCCCTCCTCATTTTCTCGATCTGTTTTAGCCACTCGTTCCAACCCCGTTCGGCGGCGAGCGCCAAAGAAACGGCCTCGACAACTTCGGATTCCGGTTTGCAAGAACTGCGGGCGCTGGTCCTGAACTCAGCCGGAAAACCTGCCGCGGCCGAACTGCTCCGGCTGGAATCGAAATACAAACGGCAAAGGGCGGGGGCTCTCGCGCGTTTTCTTCGGGGCTATCTCTTTTTTGGCGGAGGCGCTTATACCGAGGCGGCCGACGCGCTCGACCAGCGTGTGATCGGCGAGAGTTCGGCGCTCGGAGACCACGCGCTCTTCTATCGCGCCGAAAGCGAAGCCGGCCTGGGGTCCGCGCGAGACGCGGCGCGCGATTACTCTCGAGTGGGCGAACAATATCCTGATTCGCTGCTTTCTCACGACGCCACCATCAAGGGGGCGGAGATCCTGATCCAACTCGGAGACCCGAAGAAGGCGATAGATGTTCTAAAGCCGATGAGCGATGCGATGGACGGCGAAGCCATGTATCTGATTGCCTCGGCAACCGAGAAACTGGGAGATACCGGCTCGGCCGTCAAATTGTATCGAGCGGTTTATTTCAAGCGTCCGGCCACGCGATCCAGCGACCGGGTTATCGAGCGGCTAACCGCGCTCAACGCCGATCCAGCCGAACAACCCGGGTCGTTCGAAGAAGAAACATCGCGCGCCGACGCTTTTTTCGACGCGAAGCAGTTCGCCGAATCCGCCCGCGCTTATGATCGAGTGATCGCTCTGTTTAAGCCGGCGGCGACGAATGATGCGATAAGTTTGCGCCTGGGAATCAGTCTTCTTAACAACAAACAGCCTGTATTAGCTGCGCCGCCCCTTTCCCGCGTCAGCGAAAAGAACGCCGGCGCGCATGCCGAGGCGCTCTATCAACAGGCTGAAGCGTTTCTCCGCGCGGAGCAGTCAGGTCCGTCGACTGTCATCACAGACCAATTGATCGCACGCCACCCTAAGAGCAAGTGGGCCGAGAGCGCTCTGTACTCTTTGGCCAATTACTTGAACAAGAAAGGCCGGGCGGCGGAGGCTCTTGTGAGGTTCCGCCAGTTGCTGGCCAATTTTCCAAACGGTGAGTACGCGCCGGAAGCAACCTATAGTCTCGGCTGGCATGCCTATAAGACGCGGCAGTTTTCCGACGCGTCGCGAATGCTGGAGCAGCACCTCGCGAAGTACCGTTACCCGTCGTCGAAGTTCCTGGGAGAGGCGGGACTGTGGGCGGCGAAGTCTGAAGAGTTGACCGGCGCCAAGTCACGCGCCCTTGCGTTGTACGACCTCGTGGCCGAACGTTATCGCTACGGCTATCACGGATACATAGCAGGCCGGCGAGCGGCTGCATTGCGAGCGGCGAACCCGGCTCTCAAACCCGAGGAGGCAAAGCCAGGATCGGAACTTGGGCGGATAAAAGAAAATCTTCTATACGTCGACAAGGTTCAAGAGAATTGGAACGCGGCCGATAGCCGAAGAGTCGACAGAGCCGACGACCTCGAGATTATCGGGCTTACCGATCTCGCGGTGAGAGAGTTGAACGACGAATTGAAGGCGTTCCCGTCTTCACCAAAATTGAATCTAAGGCTCGCCCAGACATACGCTCGCCGCGGCGATACTTTTCAGGCGACGCTGATACTGCGCCGAGGCTATCCCGATCTTTATTCCTACCGCGAGTCCGACTTGCCACGCGAGGCATGGGAAGTTTTCTTTCCGCTTCGGAATTGGGACGCGATCAAACAAGAAGCCAGGCGATACGGCGTCGACCCTTACGTAGCCGCCGGGCTCATTCGTCAGGAAAGCGTGTTCAATCCCAACGCGATTTCGCGCGTAGGCGCCCGGGGATTGATGCAACTCATGCCGGGGACGGCCCAACTGATCGCAAAGCGGCAGGGCGGGGATAAGATAACAACGGCGGACCTCTACAATCCCGTCCTGAACATTAAGCTGGGAATGGGATATCTGGCTGATATGATGGGCCAATTCGGCCGGGTCGAATACGCGGCGGCTGCATATAACGCGGGACCGGGACGCGCGAAACAATGGATCGCCGAACGAGGCTCATCCGACATCGAAGACTGGATCGAGAGTATCCCGTTCACTGAAACCCGCGCTTACGTTCAAGGCGTGCTCAGATACGCGGCCAATTATCGGCGGCTTTATAAGGATTAATTGAATTTGATCCGGAGTTTTGTTCCGGCAAGGAGTCAGGCGCCCGCTGAGATGCGGCGAACCTGGTCCTACGGCGATAGCCCTTTTGGAGAGTAATTTATGCGGATAATCTTGACAGTGGCGACAATGACGCTCCTAAGCACATTCGCTTTCGCGCAATCGGCTCAAACGAATTAAGCTACACCGGCCGATCAATAGTAAATCGCCAGATAGTTGACTTACCTGTTCTCAAGTACAACTTTTGTCCAACGCTTACTTTACAACGGCTCTGAAACTTGCGGAAGATCAC
>JAHFUG010000659.1 GCA_023265195.1 Blastocatellia bacterium
GCGTGTCTACGAATTTCTCGACTTCGGCGAAGGCTACGATCTCGTCGAACTTGCGGGCTATCTCGGCGCGCTTCATTCCGAGGATCGCGCCGTTGAGAAAAATATTCTCGCGTCCGGTGAGCTCCGGATGAAAACCCGTTCCGACTTCGAGCAGGCTCCCAACGCGGCCGTGAAGATCGATCTCTCCCGTGGTCGGCTCGGTTATTCGCGACAGGACCTTTAGCAACGTCGATTTTCCCGCGCCGTTGCGGCCGATTATTCCCACTACTTCGCCGTGGTTGATTTCGAAGCCGATATCCTTGAGCGCCCAGATCGTGTTATCCGCCGAATGACCGTTCTTGCGAAACCGGCTGAATGGCGCACGGGCAATACCGGCTATCGATTCGCGCAGCGTGGAGTATGCGGCTTGGCGCGCTCCGATGCGATATTGCTTCGAGAGATTGCGCACTTTGATAATTGGGCTCATAGCGATCAGCGATCAGCGGTCAGCGGTCAGCGGTCAGCGGTCAGCGATCAGCATTCAGCGGTCAGCTTTCAGCTTCTTTATGAGTGATGCGAGCATTCTCTTCACCTCCGTGATGCAGGCGTTAAGCGCGCCGTGAGCCGCGGAGTCCAAGAGTCTTAAGTCACGCGCCAGAAGCAAGTGATATTCGGTTTCGCTCGCGGAGCCCATCGCGATCTGGAAGAAGCGAGCCATTTCGGCATCGGTTCCTCGTCCACATCCCTCGGCAATGTTTGCTGGGATGGAAGCGCAGGAGCGGCGGAGTTGACTCGTCAATCCGTAAACCTCTTCCTTCGGAAAGGGCATCGTTGCCTTGTAAACTTCCAAGGTTAGCCAGTGGCTCTTCTCCCACACCTTTAGATCTCGAAAGTTTTTCATGATTAAAGAGCGGTCAGCAATCAGCGGTCAGCAATCAGCGGTCAGCGATCAGCAATCAGCGGTCAGCGGTCAGCGGTCAGCGGTCAGCGGTCAGCGGTCAGAAATCAGCGGTCAGCAATCAGCCCAACCGCTGATTGGATTAGCATCGAGCCATCAGGTCCAGCAAATCGCTGACTGCTGACCGCTTCCCCGCTTCCCCGCTTCCCCCTACACAATATCCGCAAACGATCTTTCCATTCGCTTGAACGCAAACGCCGAGTAGACCAACACAAGTAACGTTATTAGCGCTGACACCCCTAGCGCCTGCCAGTCCAAGCGCGAGCCGAACAGCGCCGCGCGATAACCCTCGACTATTCCCGTCATCGGGTTCAGCACCAGCAGCCATCGCCATTTGTCCGGTACAAGGCTCGCCGGGTAGACGATCGGCGTCGCGAACATCCAAAGCTGAATGCCGAACGGCAGTGCGTACCGGATGTCTCGATACTTCACGTTCAAAGCCGACGTCCACAACCCCGCCCCAAGCGCGAGCAACGCCGTTAGCATTACCGGCAACGGCAGGATCAGCAGATTCGCCGTCGCGTGAATGCCGTAATACATCATCAACCCGATCAGGATCACGAAGGCTATAGCAAAGTCTACGAGTCCCGCCGCTACGGCCGCGCCCGGGATGATCATTCGAGGGAAGTAGACCTTGGTTATCAGGTTCGCGTTTCCAACCAGGCTATTGCCGCTGTTGTTCAATGCGTTAGAGAAGAACGTCCACACCATTAGTCCAGCGTATGCGAAGACGGGATACGGAATCCCGTCCGACCCGACGCCCGCAAGCCTGCCAAAGAAGAGCCAGAAAACTATTGTCGCGGCAACAGGCTGAATAACCGCCCACGCCGCGCCCAACAGCGTCTGCTTGTAGCGAACCTTCACGTCCCGCCAGGTAAGAAAATAGACCAGCTCACGATAAGCCCACAGGTCGCGGAGATTGATCGCCGCCCACTTGGTTCCCGGGCGAATCTTGATGGAGACATGGCCGGGCGGCAATGCTTCGACCTGCGCTAAAGGAAGTTTGTAGGAGTCTTCCATAGGAAATGATTATTGATGATTGATGAACGATGATTGATGAACGGGGAACGGTGGACTATTAATGATGAACGATGACCAGTTCCCAGTCATACTTCGTAGTTCATCAATCATCAATCATCAATCATCAATCATCGTTTACACTGACTTCTCGCCGTAGTCGCCGTAATAGCGATAGTAGTAATAACTGTCATACCCTTCGCGGCGCATATCGAGATTGTTCAGCACCACGCCGAACACCTTGGCGCCGACGGTAGCCAGTTCTTGCCGGCCACGTTTCAAAACCTCTCGCGTGCTCTTGCCTCCGTGCACGACCAGGATCACGCCGTCGACCAGCGTCGAGAGAATAACCGGGTCGGTAACATGCATAAGCGGCGGCGAGTCGATGACTATGTGGTCGTATCGCTCGCACAACACTCGGAGCATGTTTTTCATCTTCTCGGAGCTGATCAACTCGGCGGGATTCGGCGGGATGGGCCCGCACGGCAGGACTGAGAGATTCGGAATCGGCAGCTTTTGTATCAATCCTTCAAGCGCGACCTCGCGCGACAGATAGTTGGAAAGGCCTCTCGAATGGTCAATGCCGAGCGCTTTGTGCGCGGACGGTTTTCTGAGATCGCAGTCGATGATCAGCACCGATGCGCCGAGTTGGGCCAGCGAGATCGCGGTGTTGATCGCCGTGAAGGTCTTGCCCTCGCCGGGCTGGCCGCTCGTGATCAGAATCGTCTTGGGAGGATTGCCAGCCGTGCTCAGCAGCACCGAGGTTCGCAACACGCGATAGGCCTCGGCCGCCGACGAGCGAGTGTCAAGCGTCGCCAGAGTCGAAGCCGTGCGCTGCAAGGCGCCGGCCGAGGCGGGGCCTCGCGAGCCAATTGCGCCCTGCCCCTTAGCGGCAAGCAGCTTCGGCCTGCTCGAGGTGATGGCCGGTATGATTCCAAGCGCGGGCAACTGCGCGTAGCGGTTCACGTCTTCGACCGACTTGATCGTGTTGTCGA
>JAHFUG010000321.1:0-1514 GCA_023265195.1 Blastocatellia bacterium
CCGTTGCTTCGTGGTCTTCGTGAGCTTCGTGGTTTCGATTTTGTCACTCCGCGAAACCACGAAGGCCACGAAGGCGGCAAAGCAAAAAGCGCCCGTTGCTTCACATTCGAGACAATTCACGAATTGAGAGGATCCGTCCTTCCGCGTCATCCGCGATCGGTGGCGAAATTCGAGTCCGTTGCTTCGTGGTCTTCGTGACCTTCGTGGTTTCAATTTCCTCACTCCGCGAAATTCGGCGAGGGTCTACTCAGCTCGAAAGAGGGCTGACGCACAATGAATGAGAGAAGTTTTGACGCTTCGTAAGGAGCATCCGGAGCCGCACACGATAAGGAATGTTTCTGTTAGAGCGATGTTGAGAAAGTATTAATTCATAATTTGCGTTAACCGCCATATTAAGTCTGAATATGAACTACGGTCCATACCAATCGTCGATCCTTGGATATAAACTGCAATTCGAGCGTGCCGCTGTTGTTTAGAAATCAGATTCCAGGATTGACTGAAGCGATTCGCCGCGAGGGATATTCATCCGTCGTATTTAGGATGTCGAATTTCTCGCGCTGAGCGACCGGGCGAAGTCAAGCCGCTTGATTTCCTGGGCGCGAGCCGCGTTCGCGCATAATCGGCCCTCGCTACTTCTGGCAGAGCGGGGAGTCCATCGAAGAAGAGCTGTTTTTTGACTGCGCCGTCAGGCTCCAAGACAAGCAGGGCGGGAGGCGAATACTTTGATACTCACCGAAAGAACGAACGAGAAAAGGTTGCCCCTATGAACGAAATCAAACTCGACGCCATTTCGCGGAGGGTTGAGCCCGTAGATGATTCAATATTGATTCGTGATGAAAGGTCTACATTGATTCGAATGACCATCGGCGATTTGGTCAGATCGCAACGGACAAAACTCGAAAGCCGAGTGACGCAGGAAGAGCTGGCTTTCAGAGCGGCAATCTCATTCGAGCACTTGAATCATATAGAGAATTATAGGGCCAAAGCGTCCATCGAGGTACTGGACAGGGTTGCGCTGGCTCTTGGCTTTCGACGATTGTCGGAGTTCCTTGCGCACGATCACAAACGAATACTCTAGAGAGATCAAGACGCCGCGACCGGACCACGCCGTAGCCTGACGACTGTTCGGCCTTCGCGCACGGCAATTCGGAAATCATGGCGAATCGATTGGAATCGCCGGCCCGGAGGCGAAAAGGCGAAGCTGTGTGAACGCACCGCGTGATCGAAATGGCGATACTTCAAACGACGCTCGAACTCGTCAGGCAGAAGCTCAATGAGTCATTCAAGAACGCCGATCCGAAGAACGACGACTGGGTGGTCTTGTCCGATATAGCCGATCACGAAGGGAATCCTCACGAAGAGGCGAAGAACAAGATAGTCATGCTGTTGACCAACATAAGGCACGAAACCACGATCAGCACCTATAGCCCGGCGGTTCAGGCCGGCGGCAGCCGGTTTACTCTGGTGGCGCCGCCTCTGTATATAGACGTCTTCGTGCTGTTCTTCGCGAATTT
>JAHFUG010000321.1:1614-8934 GCA_023265195.1 Blastocatellia bacterium
AAGGAGAGCATTTGAAGAGACGCTGAGGGCGCCCTTCTCCGGTCTGGCGGAAGAGCGGAAGGGCCGGCCTGGCCGGCAGTATTACTACGAGCGGCTGATGCAGGTTTCAATCCGGCACAGGTATTACAACAAAGAGGGATTTGAATGCCCGGACTTTCTGTTTCTGCCCACGCCGGCCGCCACTGAGTTGATGACCAGTCTCGGATTGCTTTTCAAGAACGAGTCCACGGGCTTCTCCGTGTTGTACGACGTCAATCGAAGAGAAGGCCTTTTCGAGTACCTGAGGCGGCAGGGACGTTTGCGGCGGCTTGAAGGAATCGACGATGGACAAGTTTGGACGCGGCTGTCCGTTGTATTGGCGCTCAACAACGCCTGCTTCGTCAACTTCACCGATATTCCCATCTCAGTGGATCCGGTGAAAGACAATTTTTACTTTAGCAACCAGCAGGCGCACGAGCGAGAAGGCCGCACCATTTTGAACCCAGGACGCCGGGTTTCAGCCAGGGAGTTGTTGCCGGTTGTTCTAGCGCAGGTTCCGGTTCCCGTGACCAGGGAAGTCCGCGAGGTGCAGGTCAGAGCCATCTCTGGAGAGGAGGTGCTTTGCAAGCCGCGGTGCGTGCCGGCTGGCCTGTTGGGGACGATAGAGGCCGCGCAAATCACCTGCGCCGAGGCTCGGGAATGCGGCCAGGATGATCCCCGGTGTGTTTGCGCCTCGAAACTGTATCTCGATTTTTCACGGCTGCCCGAAGACAAGTACACGATTCAAGAGATCGGATACAACGGCGAGCCGGTGAATGATCCGATAGAGGTTCTGTACACAACCGCGCGCCCGGTGCCGCTGTGTTTCATCGACTTGTTGTTCACCGACCCGGCGGTCACCGAACGGCCGGCCTCGAGAAAGCAAAAGAAGCGCGGGATTTATCCGATCGTGGATCTGTGGGACGAAGCTAAGACCAGGGTCGCGCCGGCGCACTATTTTCTCGAGTTTGAAAACCGCTCGACTCGCTGGAACTACTACATCGTGCCGCAGCCGCAAATCGAGACGTTCGAGGATCTGTCGATAGAGAACAGGTCTCTACTGCCGGTGTCCTTTTCCGGTCCGTGCCGAGTGCGCCTGGCGAATGGCGCGAAGGCGTACCGGTTCATGTCCGATGAGCCTCTTCCGCTGCAGCAGCAGTCCGACCTCGATTTTCGATTGTGGGGCCGGCATGGTGGAATGACGCACAAAGGCGTGCTGATCGAACGAATGCCGGTGGCTTCGGCAGATCAAGTCATCCCGCTGAGCGACGAGGCGGCGTGTCGCGATCTGCTGGCCAGCCTGTGTCCGGACGTGGAGCCGGGCGAGAAGTGTTGTGATCTAATCCGACGGCTCTGCCGCCTCGATTGCGGCAAGGCCGATTTCAACAAGAGCCTGGAGCGCATCAGGTCTTCGAAGATGGAGTACAGAATTGAGGCTCCCAGCCGGAGGCAGCGTCTCCCAAACAACAACTACTCGGACACATATGTCTACGTGTAAGTGTCCGGGGTCAACCAAAAAGCGAGGTCTTTTATGGCAGAAATCAGAAGAACTCCAGGCGTCTACGTCACGGAGAAGACTGCTTTTCCACCTTCCATTGTAGGCGTCCCCACCGCTGTTCCCGGCTTTATCGGGTACACGCAGAAGGCTGATGTGAGCGGAAAACCCGTGTTCCTCGAGCCGATCAAGATAGGCTCGCTCGCCGATTATCAGAGTATCTTCGGCGGCGAGTATGATCCCTTGTACACAATCACGCCGGTGACGGCTTCCGGTGAAATCCAGGCGCACAAATTTGATTTCAAGGTGAGCGACCCTGAGGACAATGGAGACATCAAGTACTACCGTCTCGGCGTGCCGCCTGCGCCTCCACCCACGCCTCAGTTCAACCTGTACAACAGCATGCGCCTCTTTTATGCGAACGGCGGAGGCAACTGCTTTGTTGTATCGGTAGCTCCTTACTTGAATCCACCCGAAGACGGTAAGCCCCCAACGCCTAACACCGTTTCGAAGGACGCGCTGATCGCCGGTCTGAAGGCGATACAAGACCAGGTGGGGCCCACGATGCTGGTCGTGCCGGAGGCTGTTCTTCTTCCCGCGGCGACCGTGACAAGTAACCCCTTCAAGGACGTGGTTAGGGCTATGCTCGATCAGTGCGAATTGATGCAGGACCGCTTCGCTATCCTGGACGTCTACGGAACCCAGACGGTGGTCAGCCAGGCGACGCTGGATGAAGTTATCCAGAAGTTCAGGACCGACGTCGATGGCTCTCCCTTGAACCGCGGCGCGGCGTACTTCCCGTTCGTCAACAGCACCGTGGTTCCGATCAGCGACTATGACTACACGAACATCAGTCCGATTGTGGACGCGACTCCCCCGAACAACTCGCTGACCAAGATTCTGACATGGGAGAACGCGAATCTGTACAACGGTGGAGTCGTGCCCACGGACCCTACGAAAGGCACGCCTCGGTATGAAGCCGTAAAAGCCGACATCGAACTTATGAAGGACACGACGCTGACCCCGGTTCAAATAACCAAGGTCAACCAGAATCTGCTGGCCGCGTTGCCGCTTCTAGGGGACATGCTGAACGTCATCGCGTACCAGAATGACGTGCTGCCCTCGAGCGGAGCAATGGCCGGCGTCTACACTCGCGTCGATCAGGCGAGCGGCGTATGGAATGCTCCGGCCAATGTAACGCTGAACGCGGTCGCCAAGTCGACGTACAAGCTGAACGACGCCCAGCAAGGCGATCTCAACCTGCCTGTTGACGGCAAGGCTATCGACGCGCTGCGGGAATTCACCGGCCGCGGAACGGTCGTGTGGGGAGCCCGGACGCTGGATGGAAACAGCAACGACTATCGCTACATCCAGGTCCGCCGCACGCTTATCTATATCGAGCAATCGATCAAGAGCGCGCTGAACCAGTTCGTGTTCGCGCCTAACGACACGAACACCTGGGTCGCGGTTGTTGCGATGTGCTCGGCGTTTCTGCAGGGACTCTGGCAACAGGGCGGTTTGATGGGCGCGTCGCAAAACGAGGCGTTCGGAGTCGAATGCGGGATAGGCAGCACGATGACTCCCCAGGACGTCCTGAACGGCTACATGATCGTGCAGGTCACCTTGCAGATGATCAGGCCGGCGGAATTCATCGAACTCATCTTCAAGCAAAAGATGGAAGGCGTCGCCTAGGGCCGGTCGAATGTAGCCCTTCAAGCGAAAAACGTATTACAACTTCAACCTTAATCAGGAGGCGTTATGCCAGGAGAGGTCCAGGACAATATTTGGCCGTTACCAAAGTTTTATTTCAACGTCCAACTGGGTGATGACAAGTCGGTCAACTTTCAAGAGGTTGATGGCCTGAACAGCGAGACTAAAGTTATTGAATACCGCCACGGCAACAGCCCTACGTTTTATCCGATCAAGATGCCGGGGCTGGGCCAGGTCGGCAATGTGACAATGCGCAAGGGCATTTTCGTCAACGACAACCGATTCTGGGCTTGGTACAACGAGATCAAGCTCAACACGATCAAGCGCCGCACCGTCATCATCAATTTGCTCGACCAGACGGGCGCGGCGAAGATGACGTGGACCCTGAATAATGCGTGGCCGACCAAGATCACCGGCACCGATCTGAAATCCGAAGGCAACGAGGTGGCGGTGGAGTCGGTCGAGATAGCATACGAGACGCTCACGGTGTCGGCGCCGAAGTAGGAGCGTTGAGGGCCGATAATGCTTGAACAGTACTATCCGCCCGCGGCGTTTTATTTCAGCGTCGCCGTGCTGCCTTCACCGGCGTCGGCGCCTCCGCGGACGTCGGCGGACGCCAGCTTTCAAGAGGTGTCCGGCGTCAAAGCGGAGTTCGCGGTCGAAGAGGTTGTGGAGGGAGGTGAGAACCGATTCGCGCATCGCCTCCCTCAACGATCCAAGTACCCGAACCTCGTGCTCAAGCGGGGCATTGTGACGAAGGGATCGTTTCTCGCCGACTGGGTGGCGAAGACGCTCGGCTCGGCGATGTCGACTCCGATCGTTACGCAGAACCTTCAAGTGAGCCTGCTGAATGAGAAAGGCGGTCCCATCACGGCGTGGCGTTTCGTGAACGCCTACCCGATCCGATGGGAGATTGCAGCCCTGAATTCACAGGACAACAAGGTGCTGGTCGAGACGCTGGAGTTCTCGTACAACTTCTTCGAGCAGACTAATCCGAACGGCTGAAGCGGTGAAACCACGAAGGTCGCGAAGACCGCGAAGCTAGCGGCGGGATCGCGGAGCAGGCGCCCGCGGCCAGGGCGTTCGGAGAATCTCCGCACCCCGGGAGGGGTGAAATGTTTATAGCATCGACATAGGTCCGTTTCGCACCCGGAGGGGTGCGGAACGGGATGGAAACCTGATCTATAAACATTGCACCCCGCTGGGGTGCGGGATCGCGACGAATATCCTGATCTATAAACATTGCACCCCGCTGAGGTGCGGACTGGCTGGAGCAACATAGTGGCGCTGGAGATCAACGAAATCGGGATCAGGCTGCAGGTGCGTGACGGGGGAACTGATCCAGCGCGCCCGCAAGAGCAGGCGGCGGTCTCCAGCGATCTCGACCGCGAAGAGATTGTCGGGGATTGCGTCCGCAGGGTTCTCAAAGCCCTCAAGAGCATGGAGGAGCGCTAGGTGGGTGACTCCGGCAATCTCGAGCGAATGAAGATCAACGCCTACGCGAACAGTGATTTCACTGGCGAGGTTGGCAACTTCACGGTCTATATCAACCCGGCGAAATACAGTCACAAGTATAAAATTCAATATAACGACGTGCAGGCTCAAGGGGCGAGCGGAGGGTCGCCGAACTTCAATAAGACGCCGTCCGAAACGGTCAATTTCGAGCTCGTGTTCGATGCAACCGGCGTCGTGCCGTCTCCGAATCCGGCGACTCCCGCCGCGCCCACCGGCGGCGTGACGACACAGATCGACGCCTTCAAGAGGCTGGTCTTCAACTTCAACGGCAAGATCCACAGTCCGAACTTTCTCAAGCTGGCGTGGGGCAGTCTGTTGTTCAATTGCCGCCTGTCGACTCTTAGCATCACCTATACGCTGTTCAAGCCTGACGGCTCGCCTCTGCGGGCAAGGGCCGATGCAAGTTTTCTGGGATTCAACGATGAGGAAACGCTCGCGTTGATGGCGAAGAAGAGTTCGCCCGATCTCTCGCACGTGTTGATGGTGAAAGCCGGGGATACGCTGCCGTTGATGTGCTACGGCGTGTACGGCAGCAGCGCGTACTATCCGGAGGTGGCGCGGGTCAACGGCTTGACGGACTTCAGACAGTTGATGGTTGGTTCTCAACTCTTGTTCCCGCCGGTGGCGGCCGCGGCAAAATGACGACCAAGACACCTTACGACGCCGACACGTCCCTGATCACCTTCACCATCAAGACTGAAGGCAAGGAGATTCCCAGCACTTTTCAGGTTCGCTCGATAGACACCTGGGTATCCGTCAACAAAGTTCCGAGGGCCCGGATCGTCCTCTTTGACGGCAGCGCCGCCGAGCAGACTTTTGAGATAAGCAGTCTCAAGACGTTTCTTCCTGGAAACAAAATCGAGATCGCCGCCGGTTATTACGGCGGCAGTGAGACTGCGATCTTTTCCGGCGTGATCGTCAAACAAGGCGTCGAGATCAACCAGACCGAGGGTTCGAAGCTGGTTGTGGACGCGACCGACCAGGCGATGAAGATGACGCTCGAACGTAAGAACGCGCTGTTCGAGAAGATCAAGGACAGCGATCTGATCGCCAAGCTGATCTCGGACAACGGCCTCGCCAAGCGCGTGACGGCCACGAACACCGTTCACGAAGAGATAGTCCAGTACTACGCGACGGATTGGGATCTGATGTTGATGCGGGCGGAAATGAACGGCTTTGTAGTGATCGCCGACGCGGGCAAGATCACCGTTGCGGAACCAAACACGCAACAATCTCCCGCGCTGCTCGTCGCGTATGGAACCTCGATTCTCGATCTTCAGGCTGAAATGGACGCGTCAACGCAATATGCGTCGTCGGCCATCAAGAGCTACACCTGGGACGTCGACAGTCAGAAGCTGATCGAATCCGGCCCGGGTTCGGTCAACGTCAAGGAGCCGGGCAACGTCTCTTCAGCGGAGCTGGCGAAGGTCTTCAACGTCAAGAAATTCGCTCAGCAGACGGGCGCGCCAATAGAGAAAACGTCGCTGCAGGATTGGTCTTCGGCGGAGCTGCTCAAGTCGAAGCTGTCGAAGATTCTCGGATGGGTTCGATTTCAGGGAAGCGCTCTGGCTCAAACCGGCAAGACGATCGAGCTGGGCGGTTTGGGAGACAGGTTCAACGGGACGGCGTTCATCAGCGGCGTTCACCACTCGATCACCGATGGGAAGTGGCTGACCACCGCGAGCTTCGGCGTTTCATCGCAGTGGTTCGCCTCCGACGCTCCGCGAATCGCGGCTCCGGACGCGTCCGGTCAGTTGCCGTCTATCACGGGGCTGCAAACCGGAATCGTCAAGCAAGTGGCGAAGGATCCAGGCGGGGAATTCCGCGTGCTCGTCAGCCTTCCCTTGTTACAGGACAACAGCAAAGGACTGTGGGTGCGGCTAGGGTCGTTCTACGCGTCGAACAAAGTGGGAGCGTTGTTTTATCCCGAGATCAACGATGAAGTAGTCGTCGGCTTCATGAATGACGATCCCCGCTACGGAGTGATCTTGGGCAGCGTCTACAGTAAGAAGCTGGCGCCGCCGTATACCCCGGACGAGAAGAACAACAAGAAGGCCATCGTTACGAGGAGCAAGCTCGAGATCTCATTCGACGAGCAGGACAAGATCATCGAGATAAAGACTCCCGGCAAGCACACGATAAAGATGGACGACAAATCCGGGGCCATCTCGATTCAGGACAGCAACAAGAATACCGTGTCGCTTTCAAAGGGCGGGATCACGCTCGACAGCGCGTCGAACGTAAAGATCACCGCGAAAGGCAACATCACTATTCAAGCCAGCGGCAATCTGGCTCTGAGCGCGAAGGCGAACGCTTCGATGGAAGGCTTGCAGGTCGCGCACAAAGCGAAGGCGAAGTTCTCGGCGAACGGCGCGGCGACCGCTGAAGTCACTGCCTCAGGCATGCTGACGATTCGCGGCGCGATGGTGAAAATCAACTAGCCGAGGAGTGCGGAGTGCGGGGTTCGGAGTGAGGAGTTCGGAGTGAGGAGTTCGGAGTTCGGAGTTCGGGGTTCGGAATACGGGGTTCGGGGTTCGGAGTTCGGAGTTCGGGGTGAGGAGTGCGGAGTTTGGAGTGCGGAG
>JAHFUG010000052.1:0-23295 GCA_023265195.1 Blastocatellia bacterium
GATCGAAACTCTCGCTTGAAAGAGGCAAGGACTCGAGATTCGAATAGAGCACATTCTCGATTGTTCCATGCCTCTTCATTCCGTCAAGATCGAGATCCGTTCCAACAACAAGACTGGTCCGCTCGATCAACCTCCGCTCCTGTTCGAGACGCCATTCAGGCAGGAGTTGATGGCCACATCCCGCGTCCAGCCATTTGATCCCATCGCCGACCAATGAACTCAGCGTCTCTTCATAAATGGCTTGTGAGTACTTGAGCCCCGGAACCATGCGCCGTTGAATACGAAAGTAGCGCTCCTCCCAGCGATCCTTTCGGCTCGCCGTCTTTGATCCGGGCAGTTCGCAAACCGCGCTAGGCATACTCGATCTCCTGGGCCGCGGAGTTCTCCCGTTCCGGTGTTCGCCGCCGAGCCAAAAGCGCCGCCGATATTCCCGCCAGAAAACAAAAGATCGCGGTGTAAGCGTGAGTCAGGAAGAACGCGGAAACGACAAATCCGATGAAACCGACCTCGACGGCGGACGCCATCCAAATGAGCTCGGCGTCTTCCTTTCCTTGCCGCGCGAGTTTGCGAATTTTGCGCGCGCCGTAAATCGACACGAAGATAATCGCGGTAAAGAGCAAGAACCCGAACACGCCCAACTCGGCGGCCACTTGCAGGAACGAGTTGTGAGGCGATATCTCGACCTTGGAATTGCTGAAGGTTCGATATGCGGTTTGAAAGCCCGATATTCCCACGCCGGTCAGCGGATGAGCGGCGACCATCTTTAGTCCCGTTCGCCACACCACCAGCCGGCCGACGTTCTCCTTGATATTGTAGTCGTCTTCGTAGTTGACGATTGTGTTGATGCGCTCCCAGTAAGTGGGCGGGGCCGCTAACGCGAAGAGCAGTATCCCGGCTGCAATGGCCGCCACCGAGTAGCGGCGGAATTGAGCGGAGCTTCTGATCAGTATCAAGCCGGCTATGACGATCAGCCCGACGAAGCCGCCTCGCGAGCCGGTCTTGACCATGCCAATCATCATCAGCGCCATGGCCGCGATCAAGAGCGCGCGGTTCCGCGGCCTGGCGTCTTTCAGCATGAAGACCGCGAACGGAATCGAAACGATGAACAAGAGCGCCATATCGTTTGGGTCATAACTGCCGCCTATGGAAGTTCGGCTGGGATCTGCTTTGTACGTGACCTGAGGCCCGAACCCGATCAGCATGGCGATCACGAGTATGGCCGAGCCGGCCACCAACGCTCCCGAGATTACTCTCGCGTTCCGAGGAGACCTAGCGGTCTGAGCGAGCAGATAAACAAACACGACGTTCTTCAAATAGACCTCGGCGATGAATTGCAAACTGCCCGACGGCCACACCGAGAATGGTATTGTGATCAGCGCAAGCGCGAGCATGCCGAGAATGAGTTTCAATTGTGGAGTGGCTCTTATGCGGGCTCTTCCAGCAATCTGCTCCGGCGAGGTGATGAAGAGAATCGCCACGGCGGCGGCGGCGATCTTGGCGATCTGAAATCCCTCGAGTGATGGGAAGAGTTGAAGTATCTGCGCCGCGAAGAACACCGTCAGCACGGCCATTCCCCAGAGCAATGCTCGATCTCGCGCCGGCTTGCGAGAAGCCTCGTGCGCCTCGATATCTCCGCCGAGATCCATCTCGGCCGCTTGCTGGCAGGTTCCCGTCATCCCTTCGCCCCAGCGAATCTAATCATGAGTGAGACCGCAACTCCCATTGTAGTAGCACGCTCTCACTTGCTTCGCACCCACACGTCACGCTTCCCACGGATGAAGTAGAACAATCCGACCAGAGCCGCCGCGTTCATCACTGAAAACAAATACGCGGTGTTGAAGACCCGGATCTTCCGGTCATGCCTGGAAAGCTGACTTCCCAAAATCACACTCGAATAAAAGAGCACCTGCGCCGCCGCGAATGCTAAATAGAGCCCGGCCGCTCCACTGGTTTCGATCAACAACGCGGCGTTGCTTGCGAGAAGCAACAACATGAAGATCGGCGTGGTAAGCCTCATCAATTTATGAGAACAGAATTGAATCCAGAGCCGGTATGACGGTGTAAGCAGCCTCGGCTCCAACTGGCATAGCTGATAGTTGCCCATTAGAGTCCGCGCTTTGCGCCTGAACTCCTGAGCCGGAGTGCTTGCGGCGACGTCGTGAGCGCGCGCTTTCTCTTCGAATACAATTCGATACCCGCGGAGCGCGATGCTCATCGGCGTGTACACATCATCGAGAATTGTTGAAGGCGGCAAGGGCCGCCACAACGAACGGCGAATCGCGAAGAGCGCGCCTGTCGCGCCAATAGTCGAATCGAACCTGCTCTCGCTCTTTCGAATCCACTTTTCGTAATTCCAATAAAGTCCGGCGCCTTCGCTAACGCCGCTCTTGGAATCCGCGGCTATGAATAATTCGCCCGAGACGGCGCCAACGCGCTCATCGGCGAAGTTCGCGACAAGCTCAGCGATGGCGTCAGCTTCGAAACTCTGCCGGGCGTCGGCGAAAACAACTATCTCACGCGTCGCCGCTTGAACGCCGAGGTTCAACGCGCCTGCCTTTCCGAGCCTCTCGCCGCAATCGATCACCCGCATATTGTTGGACTCAAAACGCCGCGCAATCGCTTCGGTTTGGTCGGAGGAGCGGTCAACGGCGACGATGATCTCGATTCGGTTTTTGGGATAATTGGCTTGGATTAAGTTACGGAGTCTGGCTTCAATGCGAGAGGCTTCGTTATGGCAGGCCAAGACCACCGAAACGGACGGCGGCTCGTCCGATTTTGGTACGTTCAATTTTGCTACCGTTCGATTGCGGATCAAAGCCAGCAGCCAGATGGCGATTGGATAGACTGCGTACGTGTAAAGAAGGGCCGCGAGGGATGTCCAGAAGATGACTGTCATTGCTTTGTCGTGAACGTGTTAACCTCGGGGGTTTAAGTGAAATCTCACGGGTGGTAAATATTAGTAACAACGGCTTACTTCCAGGCTTCACATTGTGTGACAACTCAGAAACTCCCACCAACGCAGTCGGTGGATTGTTCAAACACCGCCTGCAAAGGGCGCACGCCGGACCCCGCTTTCCTTTCCTTCTCTCCCTTGCGCCGCGAGGGGAGAAAATAAGAAACGAGGGGGCCACGGGCAGCCTTGCTTCTGAACGCGGCGTTGCAGTACGGTGACTTCAGACAGATTCCGCTCAAGGATGCCCAGGGACTGGATTACACAAAGAGTCTCAGAGAGGTGTCTCCAAAGAACGCGCTGGAGACGATAATCCGATTCTTCACCGACAGCCAGGAGCAGAAGCGAGAGCAGAGAGAGATGACTGATGCCGTAAGATGGCAACAAGAGATGGCGGAAGACCAGTCGGCCAGGGCGAAGGATTTCAGCTACGTGATAGATAGAATTCTGGGAGACCACTGCCGGGCCGCAGGCGTTTCACCCGACAAGTGCCTTGCCCAGAATGCCTTTCACGTTCCTTTCGGAAGGGGTACGCTTGTGAAGCGCCGCACGGTTTAGAAATCTCGCGTGCAGCGTGAACAGTTCGCGAATGGTTTTCCGAAGCGACGGGAGTTGTCCTTTCACATAAAGAACGGCTCCCTCGCACTATCGGTTGCTTGCCGGTCCGATATCCGCAAGCGCTGTGGCAGGCATACGTCGGACTGCATCCCAAGGCCACGTGCATACCACAGTGGCCATTCGGTCGATGATGAAGCTGGTTATCCGCAAAAGACAGAGTCGTGGTTAAGGCTGTCGAGCAGCGGTAGTATTACTCTTAATACAGATGGGCGGTTCCAGATTGGAAATCCGGAAAGTCGTGCGTTGAAATATGGCCGCGCTGGCGATCAGGCGCGGTGGCTGCCTTGTATCTTCGTGAGAAACAATGCGCCGTTTGATTGAGTTTGAAGGTTACCGACCGAATTCGTAACGTTAAGACGCGATTGAAGTCTGTCCAGAGTTCAGACGGGAGAAGGGAAGATGAACCCCGAGAACAGCGCTGAAATTGAACTCTTGTTGAAAGCTGCCCTGGAACGCCAAAGCGAAGAGCGGGAAGCGTTTCTGAGACAGGCGTGTGGGGATAACGAGACTCTGCGAGCGCGCGTAGCTATATTAATCGCGGCTAAGGAGCATGGCGATCGCTTCGATAATTCGGGTGGGTATTATCAGGTTGGGCCTGAAGGCGCACCATCAGGTACAGGTAGGGTCGAACCGCTGATGGAAGGTTCAGATCAGTCATTGGCGGGGCGCGCCGTTGGGCAATATAGGGTCATTCGCGAAATTGGTAAAGGTGGAATGGGAGTGGTGTATCTCGCCAGAGACAGACTGGGAAGCCATGTAGCTCTCAAGTTCTTACCGGCCGAGTTCGTGAAAGATGAAAACCGGCTGCGGCGGTTTAAGCAAGAGGCTCGGGCCGCCAGAGCGGTCACTCATCCAAATATCGTTTCGATCTATGAGACAGGGCAAGAAGGCGACCACCATTACATTGTCACCGAATTCATCGAGGGAGAAAATCTTCGCGAGCATATGAAGCGGGCTAAGATGAGGATACCGGAAGTCATTACCGTTGCGATCGAGATAGCAACAGCCCTTGAAGCCGCGCATGCGAGGGGCATTGTGCACCGCGATATTAAACCGGGCAACGTAATGATACATCCGGCTGGATACGTCAAGCTTCTGGATTTCGGGTTGGCGAAACTGTTGAAGGATGACACCCGCGAGCCGGCAGGTCCCGACCTCTCGACGGTCACGGATATGAATACGGGCTCGTGGAGTCGTATGGGAACCCCTCAATACATGTCCCCCGAGCAACTTCTCGGGGAGGATATCGATGGCCGCACGGATATCTGGAGCCTTGGCGTAATGATGTACGAGATGCTCGCGGGGACGCGGCCGTTCGGGAGAGACTCAACGTCCATTGCGGAAGGAGCGCTGGATTTTCCGCCTGACCTTCAGCGCATCGTGATGAAGGCGCTACGCAAGGATAGACGGGAGCGATATCAAACGGCCAGAGAAATCCTCGAAGACCTGAAGTCGCTCCAGCGAGATGCAGATTCCGGAGTTACGACTCTTCACCTGGCGTCCGTAACCGGGGATGACGTTGCCGGCGCCGGAACGGCGGGCCCTAACAAAGCGGTTCAGGTAGAAAGATCACCGCGATTTGATTCAGCTTCGGTCAATACCGGCCCAAGCATTGCCACCTTCAGGGTTAGGACTCGTCGCTTTCGCAGGGCGGCCATCGTTGTCATTCTATTGTCCTTTGTTTTCGCGATCTCAATGGTCATCAGACTGGTGTTGCACAGCAGTCATCCGCCCCGCAATATCGCGCGCGCCGTTATCTCTCCGGATGGTAAGTATACCGCGGCGATCATTCTTAGTGACGACGGTACGCAGAGCATTTCGCTCGATTCCACGAATACGTCGGAGACTAAAACAGTACCCGGTGCATACAGTGCATACAGGCCAATATACAGAGGTCTGTGCTTCTCCCCGGACAGTGATTATCTTTATTACCTCATTGAGGACAAAGACAAAACGTGTTCCTCATGGCGGGTTTCCGTGGTTGGAGTCTCAGTTGAACCGGTTGCCGAGAAAGTCGCCACTCCGGTCGCGTTTTCTCCCTACGGCGAACGGATGGCGTTCGTCCGGAAAGGAGAGCACCGAACAGATCTAGTAACATCAGACTTGAAAGGCGCCGGTGAACGCTCGGTAGTAGTCTTAGCCGCGCAGAAGCAGTTCGCTACTTTTACGGATTTCGACAATAACCTGGCGTGGCTGCCTGACGGAAAACATATCGCCTGCATTACTTTAACCGAAGGCGACTCTCTTATGGATGTTGAAGATGTGGACATTGATGACGGTACCATGCGTAAGATAATTCCTCGTCAGTGGTACACCATTGCACAGATTGTGTCGGTCCCAAATTGCAAGGTTCTATTGATGACCGCGGCGGAGACCTTCGAGTCCGGTTTTGAACTGTGGCGTATTGATTACGAGAGAGGCGAGGTCGACAGCCTTGGCAAGGGCGGCAGCGGCAACCCACTTTTCATTAGCGTGACACAAGACGGTGGCATACTCTTAACAACGCGGATTACCACGGTTTCAAAGATATATGTCGTCCCGACCGGAGATGCAGAGCGCAAATCGTCGCAGGCCTCAGGCGCCTACGATGAAGCAATTCCGTCCACTGATGGTAGAGGTGGTGTCGGCATAGCTTGGACACCTAACGACAGGTTAATTTATACCGCGGCGACTGAAGGCAACACGGATATATGGAGCATGGATATCAATGGGGAACACCGGAAACGACTGACCGACGAGCCAGCTCCTGATGCACATCCCTCTGTATCTTCCGACGGTAAGACTGCCTTTACTTCCGAGCGAGACGGCAGGAATCAGGTGTGGGTGATGAATGGTGACGGGTCTAGAATTCCACTAGCGTCCGGCGTTAACGCAGACTCGCCCCAGATTTCTCGTGACGGCAAGTGGGTTGTGTATGGCAACGATGACCGTATCTGGAAAGTATCGACGTCGACCGGCGAATTCGAACCGGTCCATCTGGCGTACCGGAAGGCTAGATATCCGGTGGTGTCACCCAATGGCGAGTGGATAGCATGCTACGCGCAGAACGGGGTAGAAGTCCGGGTGATTGCGGTTATTCCTTTCGCTGGTAGCGATCCAGACAAGGACAGAGAGATCTCTATAAGGCCTGGAGTAAACGAAATGGGGGGCCTCCGCTGGCATCCCAGTGGAGAAGCGCTGACTTACATTGGCAAGATTAATGGGGTCTCAAATATATGGAGCCAGTCACTGACGGGGAGCCAGGCCCCGTTGCCAGTGACTGACTTCAAGCCAGGTAGGATTCTGGCATTTGATTGGTCTTACAATGCCACACGCCTGGCATGCGTGCGTGAAACGACAATAGGGATTATGGTTTCAGAGCACCTTTATCATGGTTTCAGAGCACCCTGATCCATAACGATCCGCCTCATCCTCTCCAATGTGCGAGAACCACGGTTACGCCATCCTTGCCGTGAACAAACGATACTTGGACTTGAGAGAACTGACTTCTTCAAGGACGACAGTTTCATTCTTCCACTGAAATCTCGGTGAGAACATCACAAAAGACCTGGCCGTCGACAATTTTCCACGCACCATCTCCGTAGAGTGGTTCGCCGTCCTCCTGCCCCTTAACAACGAGTGCAACGACGAATTCGCCGTTGTTGGGCACGGTGACGACTATGGGTACGGTCACGGCTATCGGAGCTTCGGCCCCGGACGACTCAAGGGTTTCCGCGCCAGCCTCCCGGCCAGGTTCGCGCGGTTCGGATCCTTGATCATAGACGGTTTCGATGCGAATCTTCTTCGAGTCAGTTTCGTCCAGTGCCGGGAAAATTGTATGAAGGAGTCCTAAGCCGAAAATTTTCCCTTTCACTAATCGACTCGGAGCCGCGATTCCGTTCGGTTCGAGCTGTTTCTTTGCTGCTGCCATTTTTATCTCCTGGTCTCTCCTCGTATTGAAAATAGTTGAATCAGCCCGACGATCAGCCGGGCTGCGGCTCTGCTTGCGCGAATTTGGTTGCGCCCGAGTTAAAGAGCCTGGCCGTCTTTTCGCTTGATCGACCAGTGCCTTGAAGAATACAGCAACTGCTATACCGCGCCGCTTGGTAGTACTACGGCCTGGTACTACGTTCTCGATTCTGTTCTAAGCTTCATATTGCGTGTGAGCCGATGAAGGTTGTTCGGATGAATCCCAAGCAGCTTCGCAGCCTCGGTATAACTGCCTCCGCCCTGCTCGATAGCCCTCAGGATTATTTGTTCCTTCGCCTCATTGACGGCCTCATGATATTTCGTGATTGGCGTGTCCGGTATCGACCGGCCTCTCTCCAGGATGCTCTCCGGTAAATCCTCGATCAGGATTTCGTCGGTGCTGCCCATTACCACCGCGCGTTCGATTGCGTTTTCCAGTTCTCGAACGTTACCCGCCCAGTCGTAGTTCAAAAAATGACCGCGGGCTTTGGATGAGATCCCAGTGACCCTGCGCTTGCACTTCTGGCTGAACTTCCTGAGGAAATAAATGATGAGCAGCGGTATGTCCTCGCGGCGTTCGCGTAGCGGCGGCATGGACAAAGATACGACGTTCAATCTGAAATAGAGGTCCTCACGGAACGTGCCGTCTTTGATGGCTTTCCTCAAGTCTCTGTTGGTGGCCGCGATTATCCTTATATCGACGTTAATGAGACGGGTGCCGCCGACACGCGTAAACTCGTGCTCCTGCAAAGCGCGGAGCAGCTTTGCCTGAAGCGTCACGTTCATTTCGCCGACTTCATCCAGAAAAACGGTCCCGCCATTGGCAACCTCCAGCTTCCCTTTGTTCTGGGCGATGGCTCCGGTAAAAGCACCCTTCTCGTGGCCGAACAACTCGCTCTCCAGAAGGTTCTCCGTGAGTGTGGCGCAGTTAACCGCGATGAACGGCGCCTTGGAACGCGGGCTATTGCGGTGAATGGCATGGGCCGCCAGTTCCTTGCCGGTGCCGCTTTCCCCGGTAATGAGGACAGTCGAATCGGCCGGGGCAACTCTCGCAATGAACTGGTACACCTGCTTCATGCGGGCGCCCTCCCCAATCATATTGTGCTCGATCTCAATGTGCTGCCGCAGGCGTTGATTCTCGTTCTCGAGCCACGCAATGCGCCGGACGTTCTCGAGCCCCGCCGCCGCTATATTGGCAAGGGTCGACAGTAATCGCAGATGCTCCCTGGTGAAGCGTATAGCCGGATCGCTGGTGTCAAGGTATATGGCGCCCAGCGCCGTGCGACGCAGAATCAGCGGTACGCACATCACTGCCTGCATCGCCGGGTCGTTCAAGCCGTCGTCGTCAATGAAGTAGCCATCGGCTATGGCGTCGTTACTCAAGAATGCAACCCCTTGACCGAGCACTTGCTCGACCACTGCGCGGCTGACGCAAATCACCGCTCCCGAGTCGATGTTTCTTTCAAGCCCGAAGCTGAGCGGTTGGTCCGGGGAATCACTTTGAACGAGAATGATGGCGCCGCGCTGGGCGGGGATGACGTCGAAGATCTGTTTGAGCAGCTCGCGCTGGAGCTCATCCAACTCCCCGGCCAGGCTGACGGCCATACTGACCATCATCAACGCGCTGAGGTCGCGGGCCATCGGATAAAGCGCGTCCTCGATGCAAAAGGCGATCGCGGACGTGGTCATCACCGTACTATCATCGATCTGAACGGTATTCGATTCAGGAACAACCGCGTCGTCATGGAGAAGGATCAAGAACAGCGAGTTCCCAACCTTTATCCGGTCGCCATGCTCGAGCATACGTTCTTTCACTGGAAGGTCATTGACGAACGTTCCATTGTGGCTATCCAGGTCTATAAGGTTGTGCTGCCCATTCACGCATCTTATTAGACAGTGCTGTCGTGAGACCGATATATCCTCGAGCAGGATCTCGCTGGATAGGTCGCGGCCGATGGGAGTCTCTCCCTCCTTGAGGTTAAAGACCGTCGCTTTCACTGGCCCCGCAAGTGCAACTAATTTAGCCATATTACTGTCCGTCTATTTTGAAGCTGCCTGCGCCGGCAGCCCACAAACTGAAATGCGATTCGGACCGGTTCTATCACAGGTTCATGCGCCACCGCTCTAACTTTGTTGAACGCGCGCCCGCGTTGCTGACGCAAGAATCGTGCAGGCTAGCATGGTGACTCTATTGATCACTCTGAAAAATCGTCCGTGGTAGTCGCGAGTGCGATAAAAAAGACTCGAGGTTCCGGCTTTGCGGTCCGCTCGGAGGCTATCACAATTGATAGGGCTATCGTTTATGATAGGTTTCTCTCACCCTGAATATTGGACTGTTGCTGAAGCACTATTCTTTGTCCAACGGATTCCCTACAAATCACTGAAATAACCAATCACGGGCGCAAGCGCGGGCATTTTAATCCGCGTGGTATGAAAATAGCAATTGCTAACCTAGGGCTGACCGGGCGGTAAGTCGTTTCGCTCAAGCGGCCTTGATTCGCAAGGAGAAACTGATGGCCCGATTGACATACGCCAAGCTCTACTCGAGATGCAAGGCGCTCAGCGACTGCGCGTGACGACGGAATGGGTGTCACAGTGTCGCTGTCTGATCCACGACATGAACAATGGAAAGAAAGGATAGAAATGAGCATTGAGATGGTGAAGACAAAGCACGAGGAACACCTGATGCGGATGCCCAATGTCACCGGTGTTGGCATTGGGGAGAAGGCAGGGACTCCGGTCATCAAGGTCTTCGTGACCCATAAGCTGCCAGAGTCTGACTTGCAGCCCGATCAAGTCGTCCCCAAAACCTTGGACGGATATCAAACCGACGTCGAAGAGATCGGCGTCGTGACGACGCAACCCTAAATAACAGCAACAAACCAAAGGAGAGATGTCATGCAGCAAGATGAAAGCAAGATGATGTTGGCGGAGACAGCTATGGCAGAGGCAAACAAAGCTCACAGCGCCGCCGTTGAGGGATATCTAGACCCAGCGAAGCAACTCGAAAATGTGGTCGGCATGGGTATTGGGGTCAAGTGGAGGAAAGGCCAACCCACGGGTGAGCCTGCCTTGGTAGTGCTGGTGACCCATAAGGTGGAAAAGAGTCTGTTGAATAAGGAGGATCTGGTTCCGGCGAAACTGGCTGAGATGCAAACCGATGTCCTTGCTGTAGGGCATCCTTTCGCGGGAGCTGGCGAACCGGAAGTCGGTACTCAGACACTCGCCAGGCGGAACCGCCCGGCTGAAGGCGGCTACAGCGTAGGCCACATTAATATCACGGCTGGAACGATCGCGACTTGTGTCTACGACATTCTGCCTGGCGGCACAATTAGCCCGCCTGCGCCCGGCGTTGGCATACCCGCCAGGTACTACATCCTCAGCAACAACCACGTTCTTGCTAACGTGAACGCCGGGTCCCTGGGTGATCCTGTTCTCCAGCCTGGCCCATTTGACGGCGGCGTTGATCCATCGGACCGGATCGCCACCCTGAGCCGGTTCGTTCCAATAACGCTTCAGCCACCTGTGCCGCTAGCGCTGCACAACAATCTGGTGGATTGCGCCATTGCCGAAGGACAGTTCCATGATCTCGATCGCGATGTTTATGCGAGTGGCGTCGTCCGAGGCTGGCGGCGAAAAGCCAACGTTGCCGTCGGAACCGTTGTCAAAAAGACCGGCCGAACCACGAATTTCACGACCGGCAGAATCACGGCAGTCAACGCAACGATCGATGTCAACTATGTTGGTGGACGAGTGGCCCGGCTCAAAGACCAAATCGTAACCACTAATATGTCTGCCAGCGGCGACTCTGGTTCGCTTGTGCTTACACTGGACAATGTCGCGGTAGGACTACTGTTTGCCGGCTCCCCAATTGCGATGATTGCCAACCAGATTGAAAATGTGCGGGCGCTCCTGCGTGTTGAGGTGGCGGAGCAGATATTGTGAGCGCCCAGCGTCGCAACCTTTCAGCGATAGTCAACTTCGGGAGCGTAAAAGAATAACTTTCCGTTTCGACGATCGCCTGAAGATCAATGTATGGGCGGGACTCCGTGCCCGCCCCTCCTTGCGCGACGGAATATTCGTCAAGAATGACGGCTCTTCAGGAGGGGCGGCAGCAGAGGACCGCCCGTACATTCCTTCTCAAGCACACCTCAAACCGGGAAGTGATTTCTTTACGCCGCCTTAATGGAGGTTAATGATGAGTAGTCTATATCCCTCATGGTATGCAGCACGAGCCTATCTGCGCAGCCGTGTAATTTATGCCGTGGCTGCGCCGAAGGATGATCCCAACCCAATTCCTTGGAGAATCGCTGAACCTAATCCTTCTCCCTGGTCGACCGCAGTTTCCTTTTTGATTTCTGTGATTAGTTCTAGACTAGCGAAAATTCGCCCGATACCAATATGCCTTGATGTCCAAGGCCCCAAAGCCAAATGGATTCTCCCCAAGGAATTTGTGAAGATACCAGTGGGTGCAGACTACTTCGAGCCGTATCCCCCGAGAGTCTCAACCAGCCAAGCCGCCTACAACACAATGCGCTTGATGACGCGAGGGCGCAGGGTGAGATTCTCGAGAAGATTATCAAGGCAAGGACTAGAGTGTGAAAGGCAGTAAGCCACGGAATGTGTCAACAACTTTGAGACACCAGCCCGTTAGAGATTAGTGTAGCGCCGAGGCTGGGGTCCGGGGGGCTGCCCAATATTTTGGGCGGGTTGATCCAAACAGCGGTGGGCAGGATAGGAGGGTGAACCCAAGAATCGCGATTGAAAAAAAGTGAAGAAAGATAAGAGCCTTGTTGGTAAACATGTTATCTTTGAACATTGCGTGATTGTAGGGCTTCAGCGGACTTCTTTCAAATTCACGATTGTCCTCCCTACCACAGCTTCCTTCGCAAGCGCCACAAAGTAACCGGCATCGAAATCCACGCCGACGAAGGCAGACCCGAAAGCGACCGCTTCAGCAGTATCTTTTCCGAAGGGTCGAGATCGATCTCGCAGCTCCAGCGCGCCAGTCTCTGGTCGATTGGATCCGGGTCGGCGTGGGCGGCGGATTCCACGGATCGCGCCGACGCCAGATGCTCGAACATCCCGCACTGGATTAATCCTTCGCGGAGATGGTTGTTGAGGTGACGGATCAATTGCTGCTCGCCGGAGATCACGCTCCCATCCAAGCATTGCTCGATGTTCTCGATGATGGGACAGGCGGTTTCGCAAGACGAATCAACAACGGCGGGATCCAACGCCTCAGAACCTCCCGTCAGGGCGAACAGCAGAAGGTTGAGTTCTTTGTATGAGAGCTTCGCCGCCAATCTTCGAGTCACCTCTGATTGAACTCGGTTCCAGTCATGCCAACGAGTTCGCGTATTCGGAACTCGGCCCCGGTCTGTTCCGCAATTAGACGGCACTGATCGACATCGATGGTCGGCAGGCGGACAACCGACATAATCACTTTTATTCCGTTGCTCGACGCCGACCGCGCAAAATCGAGGGCTGCGTCGAAGGCGCGGTCCGGCCAATCCGATCTAACGATCTTCTCGTACTGCTCGCGGGTAGGAGCGTTCAAACTCATGGAAACCGTGTCGATCGCGCCTGCAAGCTCAGGCGCGATGTCACGTCCGTGTAACAACGATCCGTGCCCTATCGTATCGAGCCGGGTACGGCCCCCACGCGACTTCACCCAGCGGGCCACTTCCTTCAACTCCTCGAGTTTGATCGTCGGTTCGCCGTAACCGCAAAAGACGACCTCCTTGTAGCGCGCCGGCTCTCCGATCGCGGAAATCACTTCGGCGGCGGACGGCTCCTGTTCTTCGGACAGGCCAAGATAATAACCCGAGGCCATCGGGTCATCTATTCTCGTGCAGAATGCGCACAGGCTCGTGCAGCGGTTAGTGAGATTCACGTACAAAGAATCGCGAATTTGATAAACAACCGTACGTTGCTTACTCGTATCCGGCTGCTTCCAGTCCCCGAGTCGAAAAAGGCGTTTGAAGTTGACCGATGTAATGCGCCCGACGTCTTCAGCGGTCAAGTTGCGGAGCTCCGCGATGCGCCTTGCGACCTCAACGACGTAGGCAGGCTCGTTGCGTTTGCCGCGATGCGGCTCGGGCGTGAGAAAAGGGCTATCGGTTTCAATCAGCAGTTTTTCGATTGGAAGCCCGCGCACGGTGTCGCGCAGATCGCCGGCGCTCTTGAAAGTGATGACGCCCGACAGCGAAATGTAGAAACCCAGTTTGACAGCCTCTTCAGCCAGCCGCCGCGAGCCCGTGAAACAATGAATGATTCCCGGAAGCCGTGAGCCTTTCCACTCTTCCCGCAGTATCTCTAACGTGTCGTCCTCGGCCTCGCGAGTGTGAATGACAGCGGGCAGCTTGCGGTCGCGCGCCATTCGCAACTGGCGTCTGAAAGCGGCTCGCTGCGTTTCGCGAGGCGAGTTGTCGTAATGATAGTCGAGCCCAATTTCGCCCCACGCGATGACTTTGGGATGCGACGCTAGATCAGCCAGTCTTGCGTACAAGGTATCGTCAAGAAGCCTCGCCTCGTGCGGATGAACCCCGACCGTGGTGTAAATAAAGTCGTACTGCTCGGCCAGCCGGAACGCAGCCGCGTGTGAATCGCGGCTGACGTCGCCATCGCCAACGTCGACGATGATTTCCACGCCGCCGTCGAGCGCCCTGCCGATCGCGGCTTCGCGGTCGGCGTCGAAGTCGGCCATTTCGATGTGTGAATGGGAGTCTATATACATCTCGAACCGCGATGTATCATAGCAAACACGGGCCTGATTGTAAGGCCTCAGTCTGGCAGTGGGGTCATAGAGTGGTGTTCTTCGGACAAGCTCCGTCCGCGGCCAAATCGGGGAAAGAAGTGTCTCGCAAAGACGCAAATCCTCCCAAGGGCCGCAAAGAAGCCGTCCGAGCAAAATCAGATTCTCCGCGTTTGCTTCGCGGGCGGGATTCCCGTTGCGGCTCCGCCCCGTTTCTTTCTATGCGGCTTTAGGCGGTTCATCACATCCGACGATTCCTTCTTGGCAAGGCTGCTTCGCGGGCTTTGCGCCGATCTTTGCGTCTTTGCGAGAAAATCTTCTTTCCTGTCTCAGCAACACACAATTACCCTACCATCCTCAGTCTTCCGCGAGGCCGGTCATTCTATGCAGACGCAAGCGGAAGACTATAGGAGGCGCAAGCGATCCACTCGCCGCCGAAATTGATTCGGCGGGGGTAAGCCGAGGGAAGCGCTCCAACAGTCCGTCGAGCACGCGTTCGCGTTCACCGGGATCCGTTACTTCTTCGTAGGCGCCAAAGCCGATCGCGCTCTTCCAGTGATATTCGTCCCTCACTTCGTCTACCTGTAGACAAGCGCGCGGGTTTGCGCGCAAAGACGTCACCTTGAGGCCGGGCATCGTGTGGACATAGACGCAGTCGTCTTCAAAGAGGTAACTCACTGGCACGACATAAGGTTCGTTCTCGGCTATGCAGCCCAGCCGGCCTATGCGGCCCCTTTCGAGGAGACCGCGGGCGTCATCGGATGAGAGAGTCTTTATCATCAAGGTCTCCTTCGCGTCAGTCACGTTTGCGCACTATCTCAACGGAGCACTTGGCGTGAGAAGCCACCGCCTGCGACACGGAGCCAAGCCACAGTTTCTTGATGCCGCTATAGCCGTGCGATCCGACTACGATCAAGTCGGCTCCCCACCGTTCGGCCTCGCTCAGGATGGCGTCCCGCGAGTTGCCTCTTGCTATTTCGCTCGTAACCGACACACCTGGGTGTTTCTTGGCGCCGAGGGCCGCGAGCGCCTTGTCCACGGTTGCGCCAGCATGATCTTTGGCGGCTTTATCGGCCTCTTCCCAATAGTCGTCCGGCAACGCCCATGCCTCCGCCATCGGAGTTATGAAGGGCTCGATGACCGAGAGAACGCGAATCTCACTCCCCTCCGGCCAGGGCCGATTAGCTACCTCCTTCGCCGCCGCTTCACTGCAATCCGAGCCGTCCACCGCCAAAAGGATTTTCATTGGTTCTCTCCTTTCCCTATCCATAAAGCAATATCAACCCGGCCCCAACGGAAGCAACGCGCGTGCCTCCGGCGAGGCGCCTGTCAATGTGGTGTAGCGCAGGCGAAGAGCCGGCCCTGTGAGTAATGGCGCAGGCGGAAGGGAGAATTTCCGCACTAAAGATCCGTATCCGCTTCACACTTACAATTCGAGCGAGCGTCTTCCCTTCACCGGATTCCGCTGAAGCGTTGCGACGGTACGGACTGAGAGTCCCGGCGCATCAAAAGGGGCTGGCGCCGAGACCAGCCCGTACATTAATTCCTCGAGCACCCCGGTCACCTCGGAATTGACTCCTCCATCAGGTCTGCGTTCGCGGTTCAAGCTATCTTGATCCAGAACCACCGGCGCCTTCAGGTGAACGTCTTCACTCCGAGCCGCAAAACCGTCGCCGGACAGTCACATTAGACTAAGGCGCCAAGCAGAATCTCCGGGCTCTGAAGATGACCGCGAACCCAGGAACCGAGTCCACGGCTACGCTCCGGTAATTGCATCGAACCTTTGATTTCGATCTTCGTTAAGAAAGAAGCAGCCGGAAAGTTTTTTGAGCAACACTCCGAGTTCGAGCAGACGCGATGAGATTCCTGGAAGCCATTCGGCTGGCGTTGAGCGCCATAACCGCCCACAAACTCCGGTCGTTCCTGACCCTCCTGGGCATAATCGTCGGCGTCGCAACCGTCATCGTGGTAGTGACGCTGATCGAGGGATTCAATAAGTACTTCGAAGAGAAAATAGCCGACCTCGGATCTAACGCGTTCGTGGTGAACAAACTGGGCCTCATCACCAGTCTTCAAGACTTCCTGGAGCGTAATAAGAAGAACAAGGACATCAAGCTCGACGATCTACGAGCCATCAAAGAACATCCGGCTTACGTCAAAGACGCCGCGGCTTACTCGGGTAAAGTCGTCGATGTGCGATATGGCTCTCAAGTGTTAAACGACATTCGTCTTCGCGGGGTAACGCACAACCTGATCGAAATCGACACGATGAAGGTCGGACAGGGCCGGTATATAGGACGCGAGGAAGAGGAGAACTGTTCCTACTCATGCTTCGTTGGATCGAACATAGTCAATCAGTTTTTCCCCGCGCTCGATCCGATAGGCAGGGAGATAAAGATCGACGGCCGGCCGTTCCGAATAATCGGCGTCGCTCAGGAGATAGGCAATGTCTTTGGCCAGCCGCAGGATAATTTCGCGGTGATTCCGCTGGCGACATTTCACAAGATCTACGGCTCGCGCGGCTGGCTTTCCATCAAGGTGGCGGCCACTTCCTCGGAGAACGTCGGCCGCGCCATAGATGAGGTCCGCGTGACGCTGCGGGGGCGCAGACATCTGAATTACAACGACGCCGACAATTTCGGAATCGTGACCTCGGACGCGATCAACGGTATCCGCGAGAAGATCTTCGGCACCATTTCGATCGTGACGATAGGCGTGACTTCGATAGCGTTAATCGTAGGCGGAATCGTGATCATGAACATCATGCTCGTGTCGGTGACGGAGCGGACTCGCGAGATCGGCGTTCGCAAGTCACTGGGGGCGAGACGGCGCGACATACTCCGCCAGTTTCTCGTCGAGTCAACGGTGCTTTCACTGATGGGAGGCTGCATAGGAGTCTCTTTGGCTTATGCGATCGCCAAGGTGGGCGCCGCCGTTTTCTCACTGCCAACGGCTCTACCCATAATTTGGACCGTCACCGCGTTGATAGTATCGGCGAGCATAGGGCTGTTCTTTGGCGTCTATCCAGCATGGAAGGCGGCCAAGCTGGATCCGATTAGCGCGCTGAGAGCGGATTGAGGGAATTGATGATTGATGATTGATGATTGCGGATTAGCAACCGATAACTGAACGCTGATTGCTGAACGCTGACTGCTGAACGCTGATTGCTGAACGCTGACTGCTGAACGCTGATTGCTGATATGAAGAACCAAGACATAAGAGAAAGCCTGGCAATGGCGCTCTCGACGCTCAGGGCGCACAAGTTCCGTTCATTCCTGACCGTGCTTGGCGTGGTAATCGGCACGATGACCGTAATGGTTATCGCCTCGTTCATCGCGGGTCTGGATCATAAGTTCAAACAGGAAGTGGAGTCATTCGGAACAAACGCGATCTTTATTTACAAGTTCGATCCAGGAATTCACGTAGGCAATCTCTCGCGGGAAGAACGCATGCGCAAACCGATAAGCTACGACGACGCAATGGCGATCAAAGAATGTCCATCCGTCGAATATCTAACTCCGTTCATGGGACCCGAATTCGCCAAGGTCCGCTATCAGAACGAAGAACTCTACGTGACCCAGGTTCAGGGAACGCTTTCCGAATACGAGCGAATGGACGGCATCGACATAACGGAGGGGCGCTTCTTCACCGAGTCGGAGAATCAACATCGCGCCGATGTGTGCATAATCGGAGCGGACGTCGCCGACAAGTTCTTCCCTCACGTTCAAGCATTGGGCAAGGAGATTCAGGTCGACAACAAATCGTTGGCGGTCATCGGAGTGCTAAAGAAGCAGGACACATTCCTGACCGGCGACAATGACGGAGGCAATCAAAACCGAGCCGTGTACCTGCCTTATGAGACAATAAAGAAGCTCTACCCACAAGAGAAGGACCACTTTGTAATGGCGCAGGCCTATCCCGGCCGGATGGACAAAGCTATCGAGGAGATCCGCCAGGTCCTCCGCCGCCGCCGGAATGTCGCGTTCTACAAAGACGACAACTTCGGCATTTCCACGCCGGAGGCGATCACACAACAGTTTCACAGCATTACCGGCGGGATCGCGATTCTGATGTTCGCGATCTCCAGCGTAGGCCTTTTGATAGGCGGCATCGGCGTCATGAACATAATGCTGGTCTCGGTCACCGAGCGAACAAAAGAGATCGGCGTGAGAAAAGCCATTGGCGCGCGCCGGTTTGACATCCTCTCTCAGTTTCTTATCGAAGCGATGGCCTTGACCGGCTGCGGGGGGTTCCTCGGGATAGGAATAGGCTGGCTTCTCAGCTTACTGATCAATCTAATTCTGCCGGTGTACGTGCCAACGTGGGCTCCCGTGGCGGGGCTGACGGTTTCCGCGGGCATTGGCCTGATCTTCGGCCTTTGGCCCGCGCTGAAAGCCGCCCGCCTCAATCCTATAGACGCATTGAGGTACGAGTAGGGAATGGGGAATTGATGATTGATGATTGATGATTGGGGAATGAGAATTGAGAGTCAAGCGCCAATCAGCCCCCAATCATCAATTCCCCAATCTCCCTCCTTGACTTTGGCCTCCCCGCCGATTAACTTAACAGCGTTAACCTGGGCCCCTTTGCTTCACGCGAGGAACGCCTTCGAGTGAGCACACACGTTCCAAGATGGGTTCGAAACAGCGGCGAGAGCGGGAGAAGGAGAGTTTGCGGCGCGACATCCTCGACGCCGCGCGAGACCTTTTCGTCAAAGAAGGCTATGAGAACGTGTCGATGCGCCGTATTGCGGAGAAGATCGACTACTCGCCCACCACCATCTATCTCTACTTCGAGGACAAAGGAGACCTCCTGTTCCAAGTATGCGAGGAAACGTTCTCGAAGCTGGCCAATAAGTCCGAATCGCTGCTGGCGGAAATGGCTGATCCGGTGACGACCTTGAGAAAGATCGAGCGTGCGTACGTTGACTTCGGTCTCAAGTATCCAAACCACTACAAGGTGACCTTTATCAACAGGCCTGAACTGCGCGATATGTCCAAGTATTATGAGAAGTCAATGGGCCAGAAAGCGTTCAACCTCCTCAAAGAATGCGTCGCTGAGTGCGTTCGCCGCAAAAAATTCAGGCGAGTCGACGTGGAAGCGGCAAGCCAGGCCCTCTGGGCGAGCGTTCACGGCGTCACGGCCTTGTTGATCACACATCCGAATTTTCCGTGGGCCGAGAAGAACAAGCTCATCGACCTCGTAATCGACACGATGATTCAAGGCTTCAAGGTCTAATTTTTTTTGAAACATACTTAACAGCGTTAACGTACTGAGTGACGTTAAGCAAGTTAGGGCCGTTAACGCGATACAGGAGGACGGCGTTAGTCGCTTACAGGATAGAAAACAAGATCGAGGCCGTCAGGATCAGAAACACGCCCTCTGCGCCGGCGGCGTCCGGCGCGAGCACGGGGGACAGCGCTGAAACGAAAAGGAGAAATGCAATGACCCGAAATCGTACTACATTACTGATCGTAGGACTGATTGTTCTGTTTGGATCGGCGGCGATCGCCGCGAATGCTCAGGACGTCACGCGTTCCATCACTTTGAACCGAGACGCGAAGATCGGCGGCCATCTCCTCGCGAAGGGCGATTACACAATTAAGTTTGTTGATGGTAAAGACGGCCAGCTAACCGTTTTCCGCGGCGGCCGCGAAGTCGCCAAGGCCAACTACCGAGTCGCCAAACAGAATAAGCCGGCCCAGGACACCGTCTTGATCCTTAACGCCGCTGGCGACGGTTCCTTTCAGGTCAGCAAGATCGAGTTCAGGGGCCTAATAAATACACTCATAATCGAATAAAAGACCGAAAGAGCGGATAGTCAATAATCCGAACGCCACAGGAGGCGGAAAAAGTTCTCCCCGTCTCCTGTGGCTGTTTTGTTTCGACTATTTCGCCCTCTCAACCTCGACAAATTCAATATTCGTCATCTTTGAACCTCTCAGGCTCCAGCGCGATAACCGGGCCGCGCTCGAACGACGGCGCCTTTTCTAGTCGTGCTCACCTGAATCTCTCGATGTGACCCTAGCCTGGTAGACATGGTCGTCCGCGCCAAAAAAGTAATGGCCACAAAATGGCGCAAAAGTCACATAGATAAAAGAAGACGGACGACATATCCTCGGGTGGCTAGAACTTTCCTATCTCGAGCCTTCTTCCGTCGAGGGCCAGGAAGTTACTTCTCGCCCAACCACGATCGAAAAATGCTCTTCTGCAGTTCGGTGGCGTCAGTTTTTTCCCTGATCGAATAAGAAACCGGCTCTTCCTGTCCTACCCTGACAATGACGTTTCTCAATTGATCCCTTCGCATTACCGTTAGCGTGATGCTCCCGCCTATCTTCTTTTCAGCCAGCCTATCGTTGAAGCTCCCTGGGTCGACTCGATCGCCATCCATCGCAAGCAGAATGTCGCCGGCATCCAACCCTGCTTCTTCCGCCGGTGAGCCCGGCGCTACGTTCGTGACCGCGATTTGTCCTTGAGGAACGGCCGGCTGCGGCGCTCCGAAGAAGTTCGAAGGCGGAAGCGTATTGCCGGTTGTCACGCCGATGAAAGGCCGAGGCTTCCCCTTCTTCTCTTCCAGCGCCAATCCCGCGTGATCCAAAAATTCGTTCCAAGGGACTTCTTCCGTTCCCGAAACGTATTTCGCGAAAAAGTCTCCGAAGCTCGAATTCGACGGCGCTGCTTCGCGCGTTATCAACTCGACGGCGTCACGGAACCCGCGCGTCTCTTCGAAACCGCGTTTTGGCAGCCCGTGGTTCTTCATCAGAAAGAGAAAGACATCCGTAAGCGAGCGCTGGTTGGAAGTTCGGTGACGGATGTCGAGATCCAAGAGATTTCCGATCAACTCGCCCTTATTGTAGTAGTCGATTCGACTGTTCGTTGCGTTGTCGCTCCGGTTCCAGGTGTCCCAACTCGACAACTCCACGCTCATGATCTTGCGCCCCGGCGCCGACTGTAGCGTTCCGATCTCCTTCGTCAACTCGTCATAATAGTCTTGCCGGGACCATACTCCGCTGCGCTTCAAACCGATGGCCGCCCAGTAACTCGTCATCCCTTCGGAGACGTACAGATTGCGGGTGTTTTGCTCGCGGGAATAATCAAACGGCCCCAGAATCTCCGGCCGTATTCGCTTCACGTTCCAGAGATGGTAGAACTCGTGCGCGACTACGAACATGAATCTAATATAGTCGGGACTCGGTTTGTTCGTGTTGTAGGCCGAGAATGAGATATCGGTCGAGTTCAGATGTTCCAAGCCCCCCGACCCGCGCGACAACCGGGTTCGAAGAAAGAAGACATACTTCTTGTAAGGCGCTCCGCCCATCATATCCAGGAGATAAGTCACGACCGATTTTGTGTCCTCGGTGATTCTCTCCTTGTCGTAGTTCCCCTTCCCGATGAAGACGCAATAGTGGGGTGTTCCGTGATAGTCAAACTGAGTCTGCTCCCACTCCGGGGCCAGCAAAATCGATGAATCCACAAACGTGTCATAGCTGTCGGCCACAAAGCTGTTGGGCTCCTTGCCGGATTCCATTCCGGTTTGGGTCTTCCAATTCAAAGGCGCCTCCAGCTTAACCGAAACCGCGCCCTCGATCGGATAAGGCCGCTTTCCGACGACATACATAAAAACACTCGGGCCGCGCACGTAGCACATTTCGTCGTCGTAGCTTCTGTAATAAAGCTTGTATCGCGCGGTGATCGTCCGGCCGGTTTGGCGTTTGATGCGCCACGTCTGCTTATCGATCTTCGCGAACTCGAGCGAAGCGCCCGTCTCGTCAGCGGCTGAGAGCTCCTGCACGTTCCGCCACGCGTTGTGAATGTTGTAAGCTCCAGGGGACCAGGCCGGCATCGCCACATCAACGTACGGCGCCGTGCTGTTGACCTGAACCGCTATATGCAAGAAGTGAGTAGCTGGACGCTTGTCCGGAGTGAGCGTGTAATTCACGGCCGGAGATTGCGCGCGAGCCGCTCCGTGAACCAGGAGCGAGACCGCGATGACGAGGCCCAGTTTGATCGAGCGGGCATAAAATGGGTTCATAAGAAATCCTTTTTCTTTCAATTATTGGCTGGCGAGTTAGATCAAATTGGAAGAACCGCTGATTTGGGCTGACATGCGTACCGCTAATCCGCGTGGATGTACGAACCAAAGCCACTTCCATCCGCGGCGGCCTAAGTCATGCAACTTCGGCCGCCCCAAGTTGATCACCACCCAATTCCGTCTGAACCGCCGCGGGCATTCGGGAGCCGGACTCGCAAAGTAAGTACAGCGCCAAGCAATAATGCATTCAATTAGCAGGCGACCCGACCACTGCCGCGGCGACATCCCAGGCGCGCCGTATATCATCACCAGGAGATGTAGGGTCCGTTCGCGGCCGGACTCTGATGCCGCGCATCTCTCCAAGCGCTAAGGATGGGGTTTGAACGCTTATCGAGCAAGGTCCAGCTTTTCATAAACGTCCGCAAGGCTCAGATCGCATCCTATCGAGTTCAAATGAAGGGAATTGTCCAAGCCGTTCGCTTCCGATAGAAGCCAGCGCCCTGAGGCTTGGCGAACATAGTGCTCTATGTGCGGTCTATCCTGGGCCACGAGCAGGTACTCCACGAGAGATTCAATCCGCCGGTATCTCTCGAACTTCTCACCGCGATCAAACGCTTCCGTCGACTCGGAAAGCACCTCAATTATCACGGTCGGATTTAACAGCATGTCCTTGTGCTCATCGCTGAGCTTGACCTCTCCGCAAATGGCCACGACGTCCGGGTAGGTGTAAAGCCCATTTAGCCTGACGTCGACTCGCATGTCGCTCGCATAAACCTTGCAGGAACGGCCTTTCATCTGCGAGTGCAGAACCGCGGCGACGCTGACCGTTATGAGGTTGTGCGGTTCACTCGCGCCAGCCATCGCGAAGATCTCGCCATCGAGATACTGGCTCCTATAATCCGCCTTCCGTTCCATCTCCAGGTATTCTTCCGGACTGAACAGTCTCTTAGTCAGCGAAGCCATTGTAACCTCCATCCCGCCAACGACGAC
>JAHFUG010000052.1:23395-25776 GCA_023265195.1 Blastocatellia bacterium
TCATTTCGCCACGTAGGATTCTGCCTTTGACGACGTTCTCGCGGATGGCGCCTAGAACGTTGCGTCAATCGCAAGGCGGCTTGCCACGAAGCTCGCGGGGAGATTGTATCAAAGCAAGGACTGGACGACCCGCTCAATCGCGGCTCGTAATGGGTTGCGGCCCACTCCCTGCCAATCCAGCATTGGCGGCGCTAAACAAAAAGCGCGATCAGCTTTCAGCGATCAGCTAGCGGCCAGCTTTTGGATTAGTCCAGTGAGCATGCGTTTGACCTCGACGACACGGTGAGCCATTTGCTCATAGGCTTTCATATTTAGGAACCAACTTGTTGTCATTCTTATTTCCATAAGCGACTAACTTGTTCGGAGAACGCCGCGGATGCGGCATATGAGCGTGGGAGATCTAGAAAACGGACTGCTTCAGAAGAATCACCCGCTGCGGCTACTTGCCGCGATTGGGGAAAGGCGCTTGCCTTTCCCCAATCAGACATCCGCCCATCGCCTAATACTGCCTTTAGACCGCCTCCGACAGGAGCGATCGACGAAACGCCCGACCGCCCGCTCTCGATCAATTCTTCTTGCCTTCATTAGGCAGCGCCCGCGGCGCGTAGTACGGTTTGCCGTTGAGCTTCTTGACCTCGTCCCCAAACGTGGTGCCGTAGTCCTTCTGGGCGTTCGAAAGCGCCCACGCCTGCCGCTTGTAGTTCCAGCTTTCGGGATTCAGCCGCTGCGCCTCCTTGAAATGAGGAATCGCGTCGGCGCCATTTCCTGTAGCATAGAGGTATTCAGCCAAAGCGAACTCGGCCGAGGCAAGCGCATGATCGGGATTCTGCGGCTTCAATCTCGCCCTCATTTCATCTGCGCTCATCACGAAGCTGCTCTTGTCGCCTTTCTCGGCCCAGTCGCGAAGAGCGTCCAGATAAGGAGCAGCGTCGACGCCGTGCATGCCCTTGAACCGGTTGTCCACGTAGGCCACCTCGTTTGGCCGCACTATCTTGCCTTTTTCGTTGATCCAGACTCCGGTAGGAACGTTGACCATGTCATAGAGTCTCGTCACCAGGTGAGTGTCATCGATCAGAACCGTGTATTCCGCTTTAGCGGCAGTGATCGGTGGTCCGGCGTCCTTCACGCCGCCCGTGTCTTCCGCGATCGAGATGATTTCAAAGTTCTTGCTCTTTAGCTCGCTGTATAGCTTTTGCCATCCTGGCAAATCAAAACGGCAACCTCACCATGAAGCCCACGTGACGAGGAATACCTTCTTGCCGCGAAAGTCCGAAAGTGAATGCTTTGTTCCATTCATGCCGGGCAGCGAAAATTCGGGCGCGTCAAGCGACGACAGAAACGCATTTTGCTGGCCGGGACGCGGACCGAAGAACCACGTGGCGTGCTTCTCATCGTATGCCGTGGGTTGTTTTGTCAGTCTTGCGAACTCGCTCAGATTGAACCACGTGACGCCGCCCTTTTTCACGAGAAACTGAGCCTTCCTGTCCTTGGGAATAGGAAAGCATAACTCGTCGCGGCACACGCCCTGCGGTTTCACCGCGAACCTGGTCGCTCGCGTCAAATCCTTGAGCGTCACCCAAAGATCATTTGAAGGCTCGGCGGCCGCGAGTTCGGTCACCACTCCTTCATAGATCACCCGCCGGCCGCCATTACTAGAAGCCGCTGGACCCGTGGCCGCAATCAACACGGCCAAGAGCATGGCGGCGCTCATTCGCTTCAATATCTCATTCATTCTACAGATTACCTCCTGGCAATAGTAAATGCGGCCCGGAGCGGCAAGGCCACAATCGCCGTCGCATTCCAAGCGCCCGATCATACATGCAAAGCCCGGCTACTATCAAGACTTCCGCACTCGGACAGGTCAGGCCGGGTGCAACAAAGAGTGCGACAGGCTCAGGCGCCTGGCGTCCGGTATCATTAACACCTCGATTCATCGAGGTCTGGAGTTGGCCAGTTGGGGCGCTTTTGTCAGGAAGAAATTAGTTAGTTCGCCAAAAATGAAAAAATCACAGGTCGGGAAGAAGGATTTATCCCCGCTCTTCTTCTTGCTGCAAGTTTGAATGAACCCTGAACAAGGAGGCTCTGTGAAAATTCAGTCAGTCGATCATCCTCCGGGCTGTGGAGCGGCTACGGCCCGAGGGAGTTGGTCTGTAGCGGCTAGCGGTCGGCCGGCCGGATTCGCCGAGGTGACTCGAAAGTCGCTTTTTCGGCCTCTTACAGGCCCTTTTTCAAAGAAAAAAGCCCCCTATCCGAGGGCTTTCCCGCAGGCGGTGGACGACTACATCGGCGGCGATAAACAAGAAGATAGAGAAATTAAAGAAGTTCATATACAGCCTTCAAGCAAAGCTGCCTGCGGCCCCCTCGTTGTCTTATTTTCTCTC
>JAHFUG010000660.1 GCA_023265195.1 Blastocatellia bacterium
CCCCTTTCCCCCAATCATCAATCATCAATCATCAATCATCAATCATCAATCATCAATTCCCCCCATTCCCCTCCTCCCTCAATCCGCAATGCTATAATCTTGCACCTCGAAACATACCAATGGGCATTCATAAGACCGACGCGTTTGTTTTGCGAACGTACTCGCTTGCCGAGGCGGACAAGATATGCGTCTTTCTTACGAGAGACTCGGGCAAGGTTCGCGGCGTGGCTCACGGCGCGCGAAAGATGAAGAGCCGTTTCGGGTCGGCGCTTGAGCCACTTACCGAGGTGGCGTTGAGCTTCTACCAAAAGGAAGGACGGGATTTGGTGAGCATCTCGACATGCGAGATCGTGCGGTCCCATTTTCGGAGCGCCTCTCGCGACGTGCAAACCGCGACTGCTTTCTCTTACATAGCGGAGTTGCTGGTCGAGTTCCTGCCTGATAGCGAATCCAATGAAAGGGTCTATCGCCTTGTGTCCGCGGTGCTGGAATCGGTCGAAGCCAAGACCGACCTCCAGAGCTTGCTGCGGTACTTTGAAACTTGGATCCTGCGGCTGGCCGGCTTCTTTCCAGACGTGTCTGAATGCTCGGCGTGTGGCCGGCCTTCGGAGGCTGAGGCCACGGTCTTTCTGACAATGGAAGGATCGCCGCGTTGCGGTGACTGCAGCGGCGGTCTCGGGATGGCCATGACCCCGGCGTTGCGGCGAGTCGTAACCGGCATGATGGCCTCGCACCCGCGCGCGCTGGCTGAGGCTCCGCTCACTCCTTCGGTTGCCAGGCAGTTGACTGAAATCAATCATCAGCTTGTCCGGCATTCGCTCGAACGCGATCTCAAGTCATACTCGCTGCTCAAGCAGTTGGTTGAAAAGTGAGTCAATGCGGCAATGTTTGCGGTGGGCGATGTTTCGCTAAAGCGTAAGTTTTCTCGCCGATGTGGAGCAGCTTGACAAGACCGCCGCCGTTCCAGTATTCGAATAAGTTCTTTATTGTCGAATAGGTTCTTTATTGATTGAGGGGATCTGGCAGGCTGACGAAGAACCACAGGAAAGACTCGGGGCCGCGATTCACGGAAGAGACGGTTTCTATCAGGAACAATATTCACTCTTGTCTACGTCCTTTGTATGTAAGCCGAAACCTTTGTCCTGCTTCGGACCACCTAGTTGGCGCTCGGCAGAAGTTTCATGGCCGCAAAAAGGCGCAACAGTCACACAGATGAAGAAGATGGACAAGCATATGGTTCGGTTGGCTCGCCCTTTCGTAGCTCGAGCCTTCCCGGAGTTCCCTCCTGCGATTTTTTGCGCATCTTTGTGGCTGGTGATTTACTTCCGCCGGGCACCACTAGTTTCTCGTGCCTTAGTTTCAAGCAACGTCGAAGCTGTCTTAGGAGATGACTGATGACCACCAAGTTCGTGTACCTCTTTGCTAACGGAAAAGCGGATGGCGGCGGCGCCATGAAAGACCTACTAGGCGGGAAGGGAGCGGGCCTGGCAGAGATGACCAACGCGGCTCTGCCGGTGCCGCCTGGCTTCACCATAACGACCGAGGCTTGCAACGCCTACTATGAGGCGGGCGAAAAATTCCCGGATGGCTTGTGGGAACAGGCGATAGCCGGACTCGGCGAGATCGAGCGGGCCAGTGGCAAGCGTTTAGGCGACGCTAAAGATCCGCTTCTCGTTTCCGTTCGATCGGGCGCTAAGTTCTCGATGCCCGGAATGATGGACACGGTGCTCAATCTAGGTTTGAACGATGAGACGGTGCTCGGCCTTGCCGCCCTCACTTCGAATGAACGATTCGCGTACGACGCGTACCGGCGTTTCATCCAGATGTTTGGCAAGATCGTCCTTGGAGTCGACGGCGAAATCTTCGAGCACGCTCTACGCGACGCGAAGAAGAAAGCCAAAGCCGCTCTGGATACCGATCTGAAGGCGTCGCATCTCCAGGACCTTTGCGGCTTGTTCAAGAAAATAGTTCGCGAGCAAACCGGGTCGGATTTCCCGGCCGATCCCCAACAACAACTCGAGCAGTCGGTGAAAGCCGTGTTTCGGTCGTGGAACGGCGACCGCGCGAAGGCCTATCGCCGCAGGGAGAAGATTCCCGACGATCTCGGCACGGCGGTCAACGTGGTCACGATGGTGTTCGGAAATCTCGGAAACGACTCGGGCACCGGCGTGGCTTTCACGCGCAATCCAGCCACCGGCGAGAAGAAGCTGTTTGGCGATTATCTGGCCAACGCTCAGGGAGAGGACGTCGTAGCCGGCATTCGCACTCCGAAGCACATCGAAGAGTTGAATCAAGATATGCCGGAGATATTCAAGCAACTCCTGGACGTGGCGGATAAGCTCGAGCGGCATTATCGCGATATGCAGGATCTTGAATTCACGGTTGAGCGCGGCAAGCTGTGGATGCTTCAAACGCGCAATGGGAAACGCACCGGCCAAGCGGCGGTGAGAATCGCCGTCGAAATGCGCCACGAAGGACTGATAAACGAGCGCGAGGCGGTGCTCCGCGTGCCGGCCGGCGACCTCGATCAATTGTTGCACAAGACGGTCGATCCCAAGGCTAAGTTGCGCGTGTTGACCACTGGAATCAACGCCAGTCCCGGGGCAGCGGTGGGCCGCGTCGTCTTCACTCCAAAAGAGGCCGAACATTGGGCGGAAAAGGGCGAGCCGGTGATACTGGTTCGGCGAGAGACCTCGCCCGAAGACGTGCGAGGGATGGACGCGTCTCAGGCGATCTTGACTTCGACCGGTGGGGCGACGTCTCACGCGGCGGTCGTGGCGAGAGGCTGGGGCAAGCCTTGCGTCGCCGGCGCGGGCGAGATTGCGATCAACTACGATCGGAATGAATTCAGCGTCAACGGAACGCGGATCAAGCGAGGCGACTGGTTGACTCTCGACGGCACGACTGGACGGGTGATCGAAGGCCAGGCTCCGCTTGTAGACC
>JAHFUG010000322.1:0-1691 GCA_023265195.1 Blastocatellia bacterium
TAACACCTAGTTATCTTTAGATTCAGACTCCAATTGTGCTCTAAAGAATAGAGCGCTACCAAACTCCAAGGTTCCGTTAACTGAACATTTCAACAACGCGGCTGATTATGCCTAAATCCCATCCCGTTCGCAACTATTTTGGTGACCTTGTTCACTGTAAGCTCAAGCCTGTTCTTATTAAGGTTGAACCCTCGAACCTCGATCATTAGACTGCGGTGGGGATATGGGATTCCTTAATCTGTCCGACTGATTTTGCTGCATCAAGGTGGTGGGGCGACTGTGAATAGGTGTGCGCGCGCGGATTAACAAGCAGGCGGAGGTGGACGCCCAGTATGCAGCTAACGGAAGCGAGCGCTGAATTCCTTATTGGTTACTTTTCGGCCAATCAGCGAAGTAAGAAGACAAAAGCAGCGTATGCGTCGGACCTCGCGCAATTTGGGAAGTTTGCCACCAAGGAGCTTGCCTTACCAACGCTGAGTGGTTCCGTGATTGAGGCATGGGCGGCGCATCTTCGGCAGGAGGGGTACTCGCCTGCGTCGATACGAAGAAAGATAGTCGTGCTTAAAGTGTTCTGCTCCTACTGGGTTCGAAAAGGCGCACTGCCTGAGTCTCCTTTCTGGCGCGTAAGGCTGAGCTACGGACGAATAGAACAGCTTCCTCGAACCCTTACCGAAGGAGAAATTCGCGCCCTACTCGTCGAAGCGGAACGACGCCGATCCGCCGCCGCCGACGACGGCGACAGTTCGGACACAACGCGCGATCAATCCGCATCCATTACTTATCGAGCGTTGCGCAATCTGGCTTTAGTCGACCTCATGTTCGCCACTGGCATGCGCGTTGGCGAGACGTCATCCCTCGACTTGAAGGACTTTGTCGTAGAAGAAGGCGTCTTTCGGGTCCAGGGCAAGGGAGGCAGGGATCGGCTGGCGTATGTCGTTGATGAGAAGTCGCTACGTATTCAGCGGGAGCATCTGATCTCACGCGCGCGAATCGAGACCCAAACATCTGCTCTTTTCCTGAACGCCGCGGGTAAGCGTCTGTCGACGCAGGGAATCGCAAACGTAATCGCCAAGTTGCGTTTGGACGCCGGCTTAGAGCGGCGCGTAACTCCGCACATGCTGAGGCACACGGTCGCCACTCTCTTGTTGCGAAACGGAGTCGATATCCGTGTAGTACAGGAGTTTCTTGGCCATGCTTCGATCGCCACAACGCAACGTTATACGCACGTCGCCAAGGAGCACCTGATCGGGGTCTTGCGCAAGTCGCATCCATCTTTGGCGCTGCGGGCTGACCCCTGATTTCAGGTGACTCGGATTAGGACTCCCCCTTGAGGTAGTGTCCTAATCCGTGCTGCTTTGTCCAAGCGGATCGGGGATCGGCTGGTTTCGCTTGTGGGCTGTCTCCGTGGGAGACGCCTGTCTGGGCTGTCTCCGTAGGAGACACCTGTCTGTAGATTGACCGATTCCCCAACCGCGCCCAGCTCCGTTAGGAGCGACCCCATTCTCTGCCACAATGGCCGCTCCTAACGGAGCCAAGAGAGATTCATACCGGCCTCGCGATACAGACAGGTCGTCTCTACGAGACTAAATAGACTCTTGTCGCTTACATATAGTCGTTTATGCCGATCATTACGAGCATTCTGTTCGCGTTTCCCCCGAGAACCACCGCGTGATCCGGCATTCCGAACTCCG
>JAHFUG010000322.1:1791-5554 GCA_023265195.1 Blastocatellia bacterium
AAGCTTATGCCATATTCCGAATTGTTGATCAAGCCGATGAGAGAGGATCTGACAAGGCTGGGTGTCGAGGAGGCGCGCACGCCCGAAGCCGTCGATGCAGCGGTCAGCGCAACGGACGGTGTCGTAATGGTAGTCGTGAATTCAGTGTGCGGCTGCGCGGCTGGTAAAGCCAGGCCTGGGATTGCACTCGCTTTGCAACATCCCGTCATCCCCGGCAAGAGCATTACCGTATTCGCGGGAGCCGACATTGCCGCCACCGACCGCGCCCGAAGCTACTTCAAAGGGTATTCACCCTCGTCGCCTTCGATAGGGCTACTGAAAAATGGCGAAGTGGTCTATATGCTCGAGCGCCATCAGATCGAAGGAAGGGACGCGCCGGAGATCGCGCATCTCCTGACCGGCGCCTTCGACCGCGTGTGCTCGAGTTCTTCACAGGGCGCAGGCGCCGACTGACGCCGCTCGGCGGAAATGAAAATCAGCCACAAAAATGCACAAGATCACAAGAGACAAATGTGCGATGTCGTGCCCGTCTTTTCATCTATTGTGATCTCCGCGCCTTTTTGTGGCTATGAAACTTCTGCCACGCTCAACTTGATCGGACTCGCGATTGTCCGCGCCCTGCGCCTTCAGGGCGCGGACTCGAGCGCCCAGCCATCGCTTTCGGCAGGGTGCGTCTTCATCTTTCCGTTCACCCTTCAAACTCCTCTCACCCGCGCTGGTAAGGCAAGACGCCTCTCGGCGTCGCGATAAATAAAGGCCAGTGTTGAATCGAGAGCCTCCTTCGCGAACGAGGAGCAGGGGAATAACAACACTCAGGCGAAGGTGCTGATTTGAACGCCAGCAACGCTGCTGGCGCGACGGCTCTGAATAGAAGCGGATCAGCTCAATATGATAAGGTCCTCCGCGGCCGTGCGGAGCCGGTCGGTAGAAAGGAGAGTGAAGATGTCGGAGATAAACAGTTTCGGATTATCGACGATCGGGCAAATCATGGTGACGGCTCACGACCTCGAGCGGGCTGTTGCATTCTATCGCGATACGCTCGGCGTTAAGCACCTCTTTACGGTTCCCAAGATGGCTTTCTTCGACAGCGGCGGGATCAACCTCATGCTCGGGGTGCCTGAGAAAGAAGAATTCGATCACCCGAGCTCGATCATCTATTTCAACGTGGATGACATTCAGGCCGCCCATGAAATTCTCGCGGCTCGCGGCGTGCTGTTCGAGGCTGGGCCCAAGTTGATCGCCAACATGGAAAGCTACGATCTATGGATGGCGTTCTTCCGCGATTCCGAGGACAACGTGATGGCTTTGATGAGCAAAGCGCCGCGACGGTAGACGGCGTGCCGGTAACTTCGTGGGTTGAGAAGAACCTCTTCGAAGCCCTTCGGCGACGCCGTCCTTTCTCCCGCTAATCTACTTCGCTGGAGCGTAATACGGATTCTGGCCCGCCGCGTGATCGGTCGTGTCGTAAACGCCTTGTATCTGCGGAACCTCTTCCCGGATCATCCGCTCGACGCCCATCTTCATCGTCATATCGGCGGCGCCGCAGCCCTGGCAGCCGCCGCCCATTCTGAGGTACACGTTGTAGGCGTCGGCGTCCAGTATCTCGACAAAACCTCCGTGGCCCGCAAGATTCGGATTGATCATATCGTCGAGCAGCTTTTGGACTCGGGCCCTCACTTCTTGCGGAGGAAGCGTGTCGCCTTCCGGTACTTCGGGAGGCGGCTGCAGGAACGTCCTAATCGCGCCGCCGATCCGTTTCCCTATCTGGTTCCAAGCGTCGCTCGCGGATTTCGTAAGCGTCACGATGTTGTCCGACAACTCGACGCGGGTGATTCCAGGAATGTTGAACAGCTTCAGGGCAAGCTCGTTTCCATCCGCTTCGTCCTGGCTGCCGAACACAGCGCTCCCTTCGTGAACCGAACGGTCAACCGTGAACTTGCAGACGTTAGCGTCTTCCCGATCGACGTCACCTTTGATCATGATTTGATCCATTGTTCAGGCTCCCTTCTTGGATGATGATCCATTCTCACGCGCCAAATCGAGACCAATTATAGACTCAGTTTGAGGCGTTTGGCATTCTAGATTCGAGCATTCAACTCGACTTCAAACCTGCGATCTTTTATCGATGAGACCGAACTGGCCTCGCGTAGGCTCCGCTCAGCAAAACCATGCTTCGGTCAGCCTGGGCGGCCGCAAGCGCATACCCGGCAACCCGCATCGTTGAGCAGGAGGCCCGCCGCTTCCGAGCGTTGCATACGCAAGCTCGCGGACTCTGTAGAAAGTAGACGACGCGTCCTCGCCGTTCATCGCGTCATGCTCCACCAATTCCGTTACTTGTTCGTGCAATCGGTCCATTCGCGGATCCGGATGCCGCCACGTATGGCTGAAATCATCTTGAACCAGCGGCCCCAGCCATTGCCGCGTCTCCGGCATCGACAGCAGAAGCGATCCGGGCGGTATCAGCAGCCGAATTGAGTACTGAACCGGATCGACCTGATCGATCAAACCCTCACTTTCAACGAACTCGAGCATGTCTATATAGCCGCCCACCGTTGTCCACGGCGTGAAAGCGACCCAGGTAGGCCTCAAGGTTATTCCGGCCTCGCGGGCGAGCCTGACCGCCTTTTTCATGTCCTCGCGCGTGTGACCCTTGTCGAGACGCGACAGCACCGTGCCGCTCATTGACTCGAACGCGGACACGATGAAGATGCACCCCTGAGCCGCGAATTCGCCGAGTAACGATCCATGCTTCAGCAAGTGCTCGACCTTGGCGGTGAAGTCGAACGTCAAATGGGGAAACTCTTCGTGAAGAGCGCGAGCAACCTTGAGCGAGTGGCCGGGTCCGTTCAGAAAGTCAGGATCCCCAAACGTGATGTGCCGGGCTCCGGATTGAACCAATCGGCGAACGTCTTCTATCACGACTCCGGCGGCTACTATGAAAAAGCGGCCATTGTAGACCGGAGGAATGGGGCAATGCGTACAACTGTGCAGGCAGCCTCGGCTCGCTTCGACATAACCCGCGAGACGCTCCTCCCCCTTGATCTCGAGCCTGGCGTATTTATCCAGGGAAGGAAGCGACCCACGTTCCGGCGTTGTGAACTCCAATCGCTCGAGGACGGGGTGTGCGGTTTCACCTTTGACGGCTACTCCTTCAACGCTGACCGGGTCGTTCGAGCAGACCGACTCTATGAGGGCGGCAAGCGCTTCTTCATACTCCCCTCCGATCACGCTGTCGGCGATTCCGTCCAGGAGATACTCCGAGTTAAGCGAGGCGTATAGCCCGTAGAAACAGATGTGGCAGCGCTGGTTCAGCTTCCGAATTTGGCCGGCGACTCGAACGCCGATCCGGAGCGCCGTGTGCATCGGCGTTGATATACCAATGAACTCGGCCCTCAAAGCCTTTTCCGCGTCGAACGGCTCGACGGAAACGTCCATCGTATCGGCGTGGAACCCTTTCTGCTTGAGCATACCGAGAGGCATTGCGAGTCCGAGCGGTTGATGGCCCAACTCGTAGCAGGAGATCAGCAGGATGCGTGGTGGAGGTGTTTGCGTCACCAGCGAAGAGGTTACCGTAGTCAGGGGAGTTCATCAACAGGCCCTTCGATGGATGACCGGCGCAGGGTGCAATTAGAAGCGCCAAACTCGCGTGCGTGGCGTCGGGCCTCATTGAACACCCCGATTCACCGAGGGGTCTTGGAGGCGCGGATGCCCGCCGAACTGTTTTTGACAGTGTGGTTGTTGTCGCTAGGGAAAACCGTTGAAA
>JAHFUG010000322.1:5654-8875 GCA_023265195.1 Blastocatellia bacterium
TCGCGTGCGTGGCGTCGGGCCTCATTGAACACCCCGATTCACCGAGGGGTCTTGGAGGCGCGGATGCCCGCCGAACTGTTTTTGACAGTGTGGTTGTTGTCGCTAGGGAAAACCGTTGAAACGCTTCGCTGCCGCGAAGGCGCCGAGCACCTCACTGAAGTGAGGTTCTCCCTCCGTTAGGAGGGCATCTTGCAGTTTGGCCATTTCTTCGGTCCCTCCATAGGAGGGTCATGTTTATAGATAGTAACGTGTGGTGGGACGGTCCGCCCTCCGTAGGAGGGCCAAGTGTTCTCTGAAATGGATGCGCCTTATTGTTCGCTTGAAACACAGATAAACATGGCCCTCCTAACGGAGGGCGGATGTTGCGGCCGATCGTTGCTATAAACATGGCCCTCCTAACGGAGGGCGAACCTCACTGAAGCGAGGTGTTAATGAGCGCGGCGGAGTGAGGGCGGCGCAGAACCTGAAAGGCCACCGCGCTATCAATCTGCTCACCCGCATACCCGCATTAAGACTCGGACTTCTGATTGCACCCGCGGACGCTCTGCCGCTGGCGCAAATCGCGAACCAGCCGCTTTAGTGAGACAACCGCGGTTGCGCGGCGTGACAATCCATAGGCGCGGCACTAAGATTCATCCACGTCGTAACTAACCATTTCGGAGGTCGAGTTGAGGAACCGTTCGAGAGAACTCCTGAAAAATGACAACAAGAATAACCGAGATCAAGACAATCGATGTTCGCTTTCCAACGTCTCGCTCGCTTGACGGCTCTGACGCGATGAACGCCGACCCGGATTACTCCGCGGCCTACGTGATTCTACGCACCGACAATGCGCGTGGTCTTGAAGGGCACGGGCTCGCTTTCACCATCGGCCGCGGCAATGAACTCTGTTGTGCGGCCATCGAGGTATTGGCGTCGCCGCTGGTTGGGCGGACTCTGGAGTCGCTCGCAACCGATATGGGGGCCTTTTGGAATTCGGTCACCGGCGACAGCCAGATGCGATGGCTAGGCCCCGAGAAGGGCGTCGTTCATCTGGCGGCCGCTGCCGTCGTTAATGCGGTCTGGGATTTGTACGCTAAATCCGAGGGAAAACCGCTATGGAAGCTGCTTGTTGATATGACGCCTGAGGAGTTGGTGGCGTGCGTTCCGTTTCGCTACATAACCGACGCGATCACGCGCGAAGAGGCGCTCGATATTCTCAATGGTCAGGCTGTAACTCGCGGCCACCGCGAGGCGGAGATCATCGAGCGAGGCTATCCGGCCTACACGACGTCGGCCGGCTGGCTCGGGTACTCGGATGAAAAGATCAGCCGGTTGCTGCATGAAGCGATGGCGGACGGCTGGACACATTTCAAAATGAAAGTAGGCCGCAATCTCGACGACGATATCAGGCGCGCCTCGCTGATCCGGGATGAGATCGGTTGGGAACGCGCCCTGATGATGGACGCAAATCAGGTGTGGGACGTTCGGCAAGCGATCGACTGGATGAAGGTGCTGGCTCCATTTCGGCCTCTGTGGATCGAGGAGCCGACCAGCCCGGACGACGTGCTCGGCCACGCGGCCATTGCTCGAGCCATAGCTCCGATCGGTGTCGCAACCGGAGAGCACTGCCACAATCGGGTGATGTTCAAACAGTTCCTTCAAGCCGGGGCTGTGGACTTTTGTCAGATCGACATCTGCAGGCTGGGCGGCGTCAACGAAGTGATCGCGGTCCTATTGATGGCGGCGAAGTTCGGCGTTCCCGTTTGTCCTCACGCGGGAGGCGTCGGCCTGTGCGAGCTCGCGCAACACCTTTCGATTTTCGATTACATCGCGGTCAGCGGATCGCTCGAACGCCGGCGAATCGAGTTCGTGGATCATCTTCACGAGCATTTCATCGATCCAGTCGTCATCCGGGACGGGCGCTACATCGCGCCTACGCAACCAGGCTACAGCGTGACGATGAAGCCTGAGTCGTTGAAGCGGTATGAATTCCCGATCGGAGGGGAATGGGAAAGCCACAAAAAGGCTCAATAAGCACAAGGGAGAAGAATCGGGCGAGGTGCAGCCTTGGGATTGATCTTCGCAGCCTTCGGGTCGCTGATCCGCGCTGATCTGCGTCACGTAGTCAGCGCAAATCAGCGGCTTTCCTTTTTTGCAACTTGTTCCGAGCGCCTCTAACGAAGAGAGACGATGAACAACGAGCTACAGATCGCGCTGATCGCCGGGCCTGCATACGATCCGCTCTATCGGACTCTTCCGGAATTCACCGAGCGGACCGGTGCTAAAGTGAACGTCGCTTTTCGAGGCGACCACCCGGCGCTCAATCGGCGTCTCGCGGAACTCGACGAAGTTCCGTATGACCTCGTGTCGACTCACACGAAGTACGCGCCTTCGCAACTTGCCTTCCTGGCGCCTCTCGACGATCTTATCGGCGGCAACATTACTTCGGACTTCGTTCCATTGTTGTTGGAGATGGCGAGCGTCAACGGGTCGCTTTACGGATTGCCGCGCAACATCGATGTGAGACTTCTGCATTATCGCAAGGACCTAATCGACAAGCCGCCCGCGACGTGGGATGAGCTTCTGGAGATGGCCAGGAGCCGCAACGATCCGCCCGGCCACTACGGATTCTTGTTTCCCGGCCGAGAGTCTGGTTTGTTCGGGACGTTCTTCGAGCTTTCGGAAATGGCCGGCGCACAGCTTTTTCCCAACGATCTCGTGCCGGACATCGAGAACGAAGCTGGCCGCTGGGCTCTGGGACTCCTGCGAACGTTCTATGCCGAAGCCCTGGTTCCACCCGAGCTTCCGAATTGGCACTACGATAAAGTTCACGAGTGCTTTCGGGCCGGGCGCGCGGCGATGGTTGGCGACTGGCCCGGGTATTACAGCCTGTACCGGGATCCGAAGGTCTCTCGCGTCCATGACCGGCTGGGCCTTTGTCGGTATCCGGTTGGCCCGGCGGGAAAGTCGCTCTCATACGGCGGCGGCCACACGTTCGCGCTCACTCGCCGGGGAGTGAACAAACCGGAAGCCGTCGAGCTGCTGCTCCACCTCACCGCGGCCGATCAGCAATTGCTGGAAGCTCGAAACGGCTGCGTTCCGGTCCGTAAAAGCGTGATGCGTCAGATGCAAACCGAAGCGGGCCCGTCAAACCGCGAACGCCTGGCGATGCTCGAGACGGTGATAGACAAGCACATGCTGATCCCGCCAAAATTCGCACGGTATCCCGAAGTCGAGGA
>JAHFUG010000323.1 GCA_023265195.1 Blastocatellia bacterium
CTCCTACGGAGTTGAGACCTCATCACCCGCTTGTTGATTCTTCTGTTTTACCTCGTTGCTACAGACAGGTCACTCCTACGGAGTTGAGACCACATCACCCGCTTGTTGATTCTTCGGCTTACCTCGTTGCTACAGACAGGTCACTCCTACGGAGTTGAGACCACGTTCGGCGTCTTCGGCGTCACGCTCTCTTGCGGATAGTTAGCGTGCCTGCTAACCTCCGCGCGTGTCGTTTGAGATTGAGTACTTCCACGAACGTGTACTGGCCGAGATCCATTCCTGGCCGGTAGATGTTCTCGCCGACTTTGCGCGTATCGCTGAACTACTGGCGGAGCATGGCCCGAACCTTCGATTGCCTCACTCTCGGGCCCTTGGCGATCGCTTGTTCGAGTAGCGCCCGCGCGGCCGGTCGGGTACTTGGCCGGGCCTTCTACTACTTCGTCATGGCCCGTCGAATCGTTGCGGTGCACGCGTTCATCAAGAAATCCCAGTGAACGCCCGACAAAGAGCTAAAGCTGGCGCGCAAGCGCGCCAAGGAGTTGCTACATGGCTAATATCAAGTACGCACCGGTCAAGCACGATCACCAAGCCTTTCTCGCCAAAGCCCGTTCGCGCAGGGGCTTCACTGAAGCCTACGACTCTCTGGAGCTTGAGTACCGCGTCGCTGGCCAACTACTCAAGGCCCGAGCACGCGCCGGGCTAACGCAGGACGCAGTGGCGGAGCGGATGGGCACAACAAAGAGCGCCATCTCCCGCCTCGAGGCGGCGGGTAAGCACACGCCTTCACTTGCAACGCTGCAACGATATGCACGAGCGGTTGGCTGCGATCTTCAGGTAAAGCTCGTGCCCCAAAAGTGACGTCCAACCCTTCGCTCCAGACGGCGTGCTACGGCCTGCGGCCCGTCGCGCACGGCTGAGATCAACGTTATGCGGTCAGCCGAGATCCGCGGCTTGAGAGATTGATGAGATCATGTGCATAGAGTACATCGCCGCTACACTGACCTACCGCGCGCTCTGTTAACAAGAAAGCCGCATTGAGTTTACGAAGCCCAAGTTATACAGACGTATCAGTCGATGGACCACATGTGAAGCGTTCGGCCTACGCTGAGTCAAGGCTGTTCGTGCGCAACCGCTGGAGCGAGGCCTTCTCCCGTAACGTCGCGGGCCATTGTCTCGATTATGTCTGAACCAGCTTCTTCGGTTGCGGTCATCGCGTTTAGCTTCAACAGCCGCTTGACCATCGGCTTCATCCAAAAAATGGCCATTATTGCGGCAAGCAGGTTACAAGCTGCCATTATCCACATGACCGGCAGCCACGAGTCGCTCGCGGCTTTTAGAAATGCGGCTCCAGGTCCGGCGAGGAGCGAAGCGAGACCTTTGGAAGTGTACTGAATCCCATAATTCGTGGTGGCGTACTTGGGGCCGTAAATATCCGCAATCGCCGACGGAAATAAAGAGTAGATGTCGCCCCACGCGAAGAAGATCAGACCGGTTAGAAGCACGAACCAGATAGGAGTTTCAACCAGCAGGCTCAGAGCCGCGATAGCCAGGCCTTCCAGAGTGAACGCGAGCGCCATGGTTTCGTATCGCCCGATGTAATCCGATATCCAGCCGAAAAACGGCCTCGCTAAACCATTCATCGTGCGATCGAGCAGCATCGCAAGGTTGAACGCGGTGAGCCCGCCGAGCATTACGTAGCTGTCGAGGCTATATGTCTTGGCGATCGGTTGGAGTTGCGCCGCGAACATAAGGCCGCTGAAAGCCACCAGCGCCATCATCGTGTACAGCACGTAAAAGGAACTGGTCTTCAACATTTCACGCGGCGTGTAGTTTCTGGACGACTGCGGAACCTTCGCCTGGAGTTTCAACTTGGCGATTTCCCAACCCTCGAGGATCCAGCCCGCCGGAGGCATCGTCATAAATGGCGCTGCGGCGATCACCACAACGCCTTGAATCAGCCCGAACGTGATAAAGGCGGCTCTATATCCGGAGCTATTGATCATCCACGTTATCGGCAAAAACGTGAGCGCGGTGCCAAAGCCAAAGGACCCGGCCACAAGACCGGAACACAAACCTCGTCGATCCGGGAACCACTTGAGCGCGATGCCGATCGTGGAGCCATAAACCGCTCCCGCGCCAATGCCGCCGATCACATTGGCGATGTAGAGTTCGGCAAGCGAATGTCCCAGACCAGCCCATATCCAACTCGCGCCGACGAAGAGCCCCGCTATTGAGACGATTATGCGGGGGCCAAATTTATCGACCAGATACCCCGTTATCGGGACGAGAGCCGTCTGAGCTATTACGAACAGGCTAAATCCGAATGACACCTGGGGCAGACTCGCATTGAGGCTGCGGGTTAGCGATTCGGTAAACAAGGTAAACGCGTATTGAAGATTGGCGATAGCCATCATCGCGACCACGCACGCGATGAGCTTGATCCAGCGTGAGGAATTGGCGACCGGATCACCTCGATCGTTAAGCCCCATCTACGTCTCCCATCCTTTTTCCTGTTCTACCACTGAGGGAACCGCGCTCGCGGCGCCGGACGCGGAAGCCGCGCCCGGTCCGTTACACAATGCTTCGCGCTAACAGCTTTGCGCATGCATGAACCGCGCGAGTGTAGGGAATGTCCACCCCGAGCCTCTCGCCAAGCTCGACCACCGCGCCCACTATCGACTCGAGTTCAAGCGGCCGGCCGGCCTCCACGTCCTGAAGCATCGAGGTCTTATGGCGGCCTACTTTTTCAGCGCCCATCATTCGCTGGTCGATTGAAATTCCGAGATCAACTCCCACCTTGTTCGCGATTAGTTCCGACTCGCCCATGATCGACTTGGCTAGCGCGCGCGTCTCCGGACATTCGAGGATCTCCGCCATCGTGGCGCGCGTGAGAGCGCTGATCGGATTGAACGCCACGTTGCCCATTAACTTGACCCAGATATCATGCCGGATATTCGTCCTTACCGGGCACTTCAATCCCGCCGCATTGAACGCCTCGGAAATCCGGCGGCATCGGTCGCTCCGGGCGCCGTCCAGCTCTCCGATGGGGAAGCGGGCTCCTTCTATGTGATGGATTACGCCGGGTTCCGTGATTATGGTGGAACAGTATATCACGCAGCCGACTATTCGCAGCGGGTCGATGCTGTGTGAGATGGCGCCGCCAGGGTCAACGGTTTCGAGACGCATTCCCTCGAGATCTCCGCCATGCCTCGAGAAGTACCACCAGGGTATTCCGTTTTGCATGCTGACGATCGCGGTGGAGGGGCCGAGAAGCGGAGCAAGGCGAGGCGCCATCTGAGTTAGACTGTGCGCCTTCAGCGCCAGAAGAACGGCGTCCACCTCGCCCGCCGAAGCCGGATCGTCCGTTATGGCGGGATGCGACTCGAACTCGCCCATTGAGCCGGAAACGCGCACGCCGCGTTCTTGCATAGCCCGCATGTGCGGGCCTCGCGCTATCAGCGTGACTTGCTGACCGGTCTTCTCCAACAGAGCCCCGACGAAGGCGCCTATCGCGCCCGCGCCGACCACCGCGAACTTCATCAGCACCTCATAAGAAATAGAATCGTCTAAATCCAAATGCCGCGTTCGACTTTGGGCAAATCACAGGTCGGGAAGAGGGATTTATCCCCGCCCTTTCACTACCGATTCACTCAACTTGGGGCCGGAAGAAGAGCGGGGATAAATCCCTCTCCCGACCTGTGATTTGCCGATGTTTGGCGATCTTAGATCAATTTCTTCCCGCCAAAGAGTCAATCCCCAATGGCCAAACCCCAGTTGAAGTAGATTCCCACTTCCCGTAAGCAGCCCAGTTATGAAAGCTCATACAATATCCGCATTGAAATCTACTGAATCCGCATCGAAATCTACGGATCGGTAAACAACGACGCTACGTGCCTTCGCTGAATCTTGCCCGTAGCCGTGCGTGGAATCGTATCGACGATAAAAATCCTCTTCGGACACTTGAAATCCGAGAGAGACGACTTGCAGTGCCTGACAAGTTCAGCCTCGCCGGCGGGACCCTTCAATACCACCGCGGCGGCGACTTCTTCGCCGTAGACTCGGTCCGCCAGCCCAAAGCATACGGCCTCCGCGACCGAGGAGTGCGCCAGCAGCACTTCGTCGATCTCTCGTGGCGAAATCTTTTCTCCCCCGCGATTGATCAACTCCTTTATGCGGCCCGTGAGAACCAGATAGCCCTCAAGGTCGAGAAAGCCTTGATCCCCTGTTCTAAACCAGCCGTTGCTGAAAGACGAGGCGTTCGCTTCAGCGTTGTCTTCGTAGCCGCTAAAAACATTCGGACCCTTGATACAGACCTCACCCGCTGCTTCGGAGCCTAAGACACTGCCCTTCTGGTCTAGGATTGCAATTTCGACCGAGGCGCCGAGCCCGACCGAGCCAGGCTTGCGAGTTTTGGGCGGCAGTGGATTGGAAGACATTTGATGGGACGCTTCGGTCATTCCGTAGGCTTCGAGGACTGGAGCGCCGAATCTGTCCTCGATTTCCGCCATCGTCCGGGGCGGCAACGCCGCGCTGCACGAACGAATAAAGCGGAGCCCCTCGGCGCCAGCCGGTCTCGTTCCCTCCCTGGCTCTCGCGAGCAGCAACTGATGAATCGTCGGGACCGCCGAATACCAGCTCGCCCGATGATCTCTTACGACCGCCCAGAAGGCTAGGGGATTGAACCGGGGGACGATTACAACCTCGCCGCCGGTTAACAGAGTGCCGAGCGTCGAAGCCATCAACCCGTGGACGTGAAACAGAGGCATGACGCATAGCGAGACGTCGCTTGGCCCCAATTGATACCAATCGGCGATATTCCGAGCCGAGGCCATTAGATTCGAAGGCGACAGAGGCACGCGTTTTGGACGGCTGGTTGTTCCACTCGTATGCAGCATCAGCGCAACGTCCGCGTGCGAGCCGTTTTGGACGGGCCTTGACTCCTCCGGCCTGGTGACCGCCGATAGCTTCGCGCTCCGGCCGTCACACTCTATCTCTAATATCAAAGTCGACTCGCTCGCGGCGCTTCTGGCTTCGCTGGCCCCACCCGGCGGGACTATTAGAGCGCGGGCGCCGGTGTCTTCAAGATAGAAGCGGAACTCCTCTTCCTTGTAGGCTGGGTTCAGCGGCGCCGCCGTTCCGATCTCCGCGGCCGCGAGGAATGACAAAACCGTTTCGAGACCATTAGGAAGCGCCGTGGCGATTCGGTCGCCTTTTCCGAGTCCATACTGACTCAACTGTGCGGCGAGCGATTCAACTTGATCTCCAAGCACTTCGTAAGTGAGCTTTGGCCCACCGCCGGCGACCGCTATAGCAACGCTCGAGGAGTCGCCTCGCTCCAGCAGTTCATGAATCATCGTGCAAGCTTCCTGGTGTTGGGGTTCGGGTCAGTTTGCGGAAATTATCATCGACGGCCTGCTTCTGTCCAGCCGGGGGATGGAGGGGACAGGGGACAGGGGACAGGGAACAGGGAACAGGGAACAGGGAACAGGGAACAGGAACGGAGGATAGTAGTAGTAGAGGTTAAAAGGGTAGTGAGCGCCAGCGTGGGCCTGACGACCGTATCCTATCGATGTTCATCCGTCTCGAACTTTCCGCTTTGATTTCTACTTCCTTCGTCGCTGCAGCCCATGTCCTAAATTCTCAATCCCAATCCTTAATCCGAATTCTCAATCCCAATCCCAATCCCAATCCCAATCCTCAATGCTCCGTCTCCTATCGTCAATTCTCTATCCTCGATTCCTGTCCCCTCTCCCCTGTAACCTGTCCCCTGTTCCCTGTCCCCTCTCCCTTGTATAATCGACTGGAATGGCTGAGTTCACGCTACTCGAACCGATGTCGATAGGTGATGTGATCGATCGCGCGGTGCGCTTGTATCGGCGCAATTTCGCTTCTTTGATTTCTGTAGTTGCTTTGCCCTGCGTTGTGGGATACGCCGCCGCTCTGATGTTCTGGTACGGCTACTCCAAGCTTGTGTTGGGCCTCGCCTCGGGCCCTTCGCCCGACGCCGTCGCGGCCTTGGGAGTGAGCCTTCTTCTCTATCCCGCCTATTCCTTCTTGTTGCTCACGGTGGTCTCGGGTCTGGCTCGGGTCGTCGGCGACAGCATAATGCTCGGCGAGCGAATAACGTTCCGAGGGTGGTTCAAGGCTGCTCGAATGCGTCTGGGCAGCATTGCTCTGATGTGGTTTCTAATGCTCGTCTTGATTATGGTGCTGTACGTCGTTTTTGCAGTGGTGGCGTTCGCCCTGATAATGCTGGTGGCGGTCGTGGCCGGCGTCACGGCTAAGGCGGGCTTGCCCCCGTGGTTAATGGGGACTATCACCGGAATCGGCGTCCTGGCCTTGATCGCGGGCGGACTGTTCACGTTGCTGTTCGTGCTAGCAAGGGTAGTCTTTATCCCGCAGGTAGTCATGGTCGAGGGCGAGTCAGCCGCATCGGCGCTGGGCCGGGCGATTCGACTCGGCGGCGGTGGGAATTGGCACAAGCTCGGCGCCATCGTGCTCTTCACTTATTTCATCACGTTTTCGATTCAGCTTGCCTTGGTCGTTCCATTCGGGCTGGCTCTCTACCTATCGGGGTTCTTGACGGCGGAGTTTTTCATTAGTCCAATGTGGAACGCGATCTACGGAGCGTTTGGCCAGGTGTCCAATATGCTCGCGCTTCCAATCTGGATTGTTTCGCTGACGCTGCTTTATTTCGACAGCCGGGTAAGGAAAGAAGGCTATGACGTCGAATTGGTGGCGCGCGAAATCGCTCCCGGCTTCGTCTGGCGTCCGGTCCCCGCCCAGTCACCCGGTGTGAGCGACGCAGCGGTTGCCGGCGGCGGCTGGCATGCCTCTCAGGATCAACGTGAAGGCTTGGCGCACCAAGCCGCTCACGCGGCGCCTGCGCCGGATCGAAGGATTACGCCGGAGTTGAGTCCGGCGGTTGCGGCGGCCTTCGGAATATCGCAGCAATCGGATTTGGCTGAAGCCGCGCATCTCCGGAGATCGGTTCCTTACGAACAGCGGGCCGAGGAGATCATTCACAAACTATGTCACGGTTGCGGCTCGCGGCTTGAACCCGGCGCGCTCTTCTGCCACATTTGCGGTGCGAACGCGATCGACAGCCGGCCGCCATCGATAGTTCAATGATGAAGTCCGGCGTTTGAGCCACTGCATGTGTAGAAAGCTGATTACAACGTCCTTTCTGATTACGCTTGCCGCCGCGAATGCGCTCGGCGCTTCGTCTTTGCTTGAATACGAAAAGCGGGTGGTCCGTGCGGGCGAGCAGGTCGAACGAATGAAGCGCGATAGGGACTACATCGAGGAAGGAGTGGCCACGGTCAAGAAGCTGCTACCCTCCACTGAGGACGTGCGTTCCGGAGATCAGTCGATTGCCGTCGATAATAAGTGGCTTCATTCGGCGATCGACGCTTATGTCGCGGATGAGAGTTCGCAAGAGGGCGCGAAAAAGCTGGAAGAGATAAAAGGACGGTTGAAAGCGCTTGATGAAGAACTGCGAAAGATGTTGGACCGGCCCGCTGCCGGAGAAGGCCAAACCTCGAACGATAAGATGGCGGAGATACTCAACCGCTCCGAGTTCAGGCCCAAGGTGGAAAACCGGATAGCTGCTTTGATCAGAAGCGTAAAGGCGCAGGTCGTCGAGTTCGTTCAAAAGCTCTACCTCAAGGTGTTCAACGCTATCTTTGGCGAAGGGGCCGAGGGTAACCCCGTCTACCGAGGCGTCATCATCGCGTTGCTCATCGGAGTCGGCGTGATCGTCGTGCGAATGGCGATGGGTCTGCGCCGAGGGGAAAAGAAGCGCAAGAAGAAGCGTGAAGTGTTGGGCGAGGAGATCGAAGCCGAAGTTACGGCTGACGATCTTGCCGGAGCGGCGCTCGCAGCGGCGCGGGCGGGCGACTTCCGGAACGGCATTCGAAAGCTCTACATCGCATTGATCTATGAACTGGCCGAACGAAATCTTGTCGAGATCGAGCGCGACACTACAAATCACGAATACTTGGCGCAGGCGGCTCGATTTCGGCCGCTGATTGGGCCGATGAGCTATCTGACGGACAGGTTCGACTACTTTTGGTACGGGATGTTTTCTTCGTCGGAGGAAGACTTCTCGAGTTACTTCGTGCGATACAAAGAGGCGTTGGAATCCGCGCGAAGCCTGCGAGCCCATGCCGGCTGACGAGGAACCGCGGCGGCAATTGGATCCGTCGCGCAAGCCGAGGCTACCTGCAACGGTGATTTTTAGGAGCGAGCAATGACGACTGAGACGCTTGAGCATTCGGGTCTCGTTGTGGAAGAGACGCCGGCCGATGCTTTTGACCCATATCCGCTCGAGACATTCGAATACAAATACAAGGGCCGGGAGACCAGAATCTCGTTCACGTGTCCCGAATTCACTGCGATCTGTCCGTTTTCGGATTTTCCGGATTTCGCGGTCATAAAGATCGACTACGTTCCCAACGAGAGGTGCATCGAGCTGAAATCGCTCAAGATGTATATCAATTCATTTCGCCCGGTGAAGATATTCCATGAACACGTAGTCAATCGCATTCTCGAAGATTTTGTTCGAGCCTGTGACCCCGTTTCCGTGGAGATCGAAGGCGACTTCAACATCCGAGGCAACATCAAGACGGTCATCAAGGCCTCTTATCTTCGTGACGGGGAGTGAGAGCCCGGTGGAGATGGAGAAGTCCCATTACCTTGTCACCTACAAGCCGTCTTATCTGGAGATGGTTAAGAATCAAACGGATCGCCATGAATCGAATGATGGCGACGGCGCTGGTTCGCGAGTCGTCGTGGAAATCACGCAAGGCGGTTTTGGCCTGGACGTGGTCGATGA
>JAHFUG010000053.1:0-5902 GCA_023265195.1 Blastocatellia bacterium
TTCACACTCCGAACTCCGCACTCCGAACTCCGGCACTCCGAACTCCGCACTCCGCACTCCGCACTCCGCACTCCGGCACTCCGCACTCCGCACTCCGCACTTTCCACTCCGCACTCCGCACTTTCCCAGTCAGACCGCCACGGCTTCGCGGATGCGGCCGAACCGGCGCTCGCGAGAATGGAAAGCGGACAGCGCTTGCGCGAGATCGGCCTCGCCGAAATCGGGCCACATAGTGCCGGTGAAGTACAGCTCCGCATACGCGCTTTCCCAGAGCATGAAATCGCTGAGGCGCTGTTCGCCGCCTGTCCGGATGAGCAAGTCGACGTCGAACGAGACGGCTTTTTGGTTGCTGGCCAATGCGACCGCGCTCGCGAAGGCTTCGCGTGAGCCGGCTCCACCCGCGGCAAGATTCGCCGCGGCCATAATCGAATCGCGGGCCGAGTAGTCGATCGCGATGTTGAGATGCAGCGCCGCTCCGCCGGCCGTCGCGTCTTCCGCCTGCATGACGGCGTCGAGCAAGGTGGGCGTCAGCCGGTCACGTCGGCCTATGACATTCAATCTTATTCCGTGCTCTACGCACTTCTCCGTTTCAGAGAGGAGGTAGGAATGGAACAGGCGAAAGAGCGAGCCGACCTCCCGTTCGGGCCTCCGCCAGTTATCCGCGGAAAAGGCGTAGAGGGTCAGAGTGTCTATACCCAGCTCGGGCGCCGCCTTGACCACGCGCCGAACCGCATCCGCGCCGGCCCTGTGTCCATAATTGCGAGGCAAGCCACGTCTCTCCGCCCATCTTCCATTCCCGTCCATTATGATCGCGGTGTGAATATGTTGTTGATTGGTCAAAGTTCTTTGTTTCATAAAGTCCATCTCCAAAAAAAAGTTCGAGAGTTTATTTGCTCCGTGTAGCGTGAATGAGCGCTTCCATGTGGTCGAGGTATCTGGAGAGCGCGTTGCGTCCGGCCGGCGACAGTCTGAACTCGGTCTTTGGGAGCCTGCCGTCAAAGTACTTGGTGCAGATGACATACTGGGCATCTTCGAGCTTGCGGGCGTGAACGCTGAGGTTTCCATCCGTAGTTTTTAGCAGCCGCTTCAAGTCGTTAAAGGTGAGCGCGTCATTCACGGCGAGCGCGCTGACGATGCCGAGTCTTGTTCTTTCGTGAATGAGCCTGTCGAACTCAGGCAAGGCGGACTCGCCGCCGCCGCGAACGCCTCGCAGCCGTTGCGCGAGCGGCTCGGTCTTCTTGTGCTTGTCTTTGGACAGCGCGCTTTGCTTAGCCACCGTGCCTCCTGGCGATCAAGACCCCGAACCCTATATGGAGCAGTCCGAATCCTCCGGCCATGAAATAGTTTCCCCAGTGGGCTGGAGAGAGGAGCGCGGCTGCGCCGCAGAGCATGAAACAAAGTCCCATCACGGGAACTATTCGCACCGAGAACGCGCCGCCCGTCACGACGCCGGTTCCATACAGCAGAAGCCACATCCCGGGTATTATGGAAGTTATACCCACTCTGTAAAACACGACGGTCAACAAGACTCCGACGGCCATCGGAGGAAGAAAACTGAGCGCGAATTTACGGCCGGGTCCCGAGAGGATAGGCAGCCGCGCGGCCCGCGCTTTCAAGCACAGTGCTGCTCCGATTACGATGAAAGAGAGCGCCGCCTCCGATATCCAGATCACGAGCCAATCCCAATTCCGAACTTGCCGCGACGCCACGAAGGCGGCTAGCAGAGCCGTTACGCCGGCGATGGCGGCTCCCCAGCCCGACACGGCCGTGAACGAGGACGCGCTCTCCATTGTCTCGCGTATGTATCTGAGATTGTCCATTGCCCGGGCGTGAAGCGCGGGCGGCTCGGCCGGTTCGGGTCTTGTCAGGGGATTTATCATCGAGTGTTTCGGCGCCACGCGCCCGATCTTATTATCGGATTTAGTTTCTGTCAAGTACTTTGTGCTGCAAAGTAAATTGGTCAGTACGTGTTATCGCCTCGGAGCATGACCGGTATCGTCTTGAGCATGATCTTGAGATCGAGCAGGGGAGACCAGTTCTCTATGTAGAACACGTCGAGGCGGACCATCTCCTCGAAATGGAGGCGATTCCGCCCGCTGACTTGCCATAAACCGGTGATGCCCGGTTTGACGTGGAAGCGGGCCCGATGCCAGTCCTGGTATTGGCGCACCTCGTAGGGAATCGGCGGCCTCGGGCCTACAACGCTCATGCGGCCGGATAAGACGTTGATGAACTGGGGAAGCTCGTCGAGCGAATACCGGCGCATCCAGTTTCCGATTCGCGTCAGACGGCGATCGTCCTTCACTTTTCCAAATATGGGTTCCTCAGCCGTTCCTTGATTGGCCCGTTCACCGTTGAGCATCTTCTCCATCACCTCACGGTGAGGGGCGTCGCCAGCGTCCACCCGCATCGAGCGGAACTTGATCATCAAAAACATCTTGCCGTCCATACCGACCCGCTCCTGCCGGTAGAAGACTGGACCCTTCGACCCGAGCTTTATTAAGATCGACAGCAGCACGCACAGCGGCCAGGTCGTCAGCAGCATCGCCAGCGACACCGCGACGTCCATCCCTCTCTTCAGGACGCGCTGAGGGCCGCGCAACGGTTCTTCGTAGAGCTTTATCATCGGCAAGGCGCCGATCGTCGTGATCTCCGTCTTACGCGGCAAGCAGTCGAATAGATTCGGCACCACTCGATAACTGATGTGATGGTTTCTTCCGCATTCCATCAAGACTTCGAACATCTGTCTGGGATTTATCTGCGTGTCGGTTATCAGCACCTCTTCGACGCCGAACCGCTTCACGAGGGACGGCAATTCCGCGAAGTCGCCGAGCAGCCGCGCGCCCCCAACTCCGGAAGGGGCGCCGCTTGATCCGTCCGTCACGACGCCGACTAGTTTGTAACCTAGCCGCGGTTTTTTGGACATTTCGGCGATGCAGACCTCAGCCATTTCTCCTCGGCCGACGACGATAGCGGGAATCAGGTTCCGCCCGTTGTAACGGCCGAGCATCTGCGCAAGCCTCAACGAGCCTCGCGTCACGCTGAACAGAAAAAGAGTGAACAGCCAGTCGTAGACGAACACCAATCTCGAATATGAAAAATCGCGCGTGGTCAGCTTACCGTCTTCGAACGCAAAACCCTGGCGGAACAAAAACGCGATCATCACCAGCACCATGAATGAAATCGTCGACGCCTTGAAGATGTTGGCGAAGTCGCCGGCCAGTGAGAACTCACCGCGTAATCTGTAAAGCCCGAAGCGCCGAACCGCATACACCTTAACGAAAGGCACGATAAGCAAGAGAATGATGTATGGTTCGAAGTCCGTGGCTAAGGCCGCGGGAACGATCGAGCCAACCGGCCGGCTCAACAGCGATGTTTGATGGCGTAAGCCGAACGCAAGTATGAAGGAGAGGACGGAGACGGAAAGATCCAGCAGAACCAGGAACGACGTCAGCAGCAATATCCAATATCGCACCTTGCTTCTCGGAGAGGCCCGGGCGGCCTGGTCTACAACACTGAAGGCGTCTTCAGCCATTGTGCATTACCCCAATCCTCACCGGAACCCCGCTAGTCCACAATCTCATAACTCTTTTTGAGGACGGGTGACGGGCGTTGGCTCGACAATGTCGGTCCGCATTTATTGGGGAGGTCTTGCATGAAAAACGTTGCACGTCTTTGTGAAGAGCCAGTAATCATAATCGGTGACTGGGCGGTCCGCAAGCGTCACTAATTGATTGTGAGTCGTGTCCCAAAGCGTGTTGCTATCGGAGCTGGCCACACATCGGCGCGAGCTGGTCATGCCTAGATAAACAACCCTGAAGGTAATAGGTAACGTATGCGACCCAATAAATAGGCGGTAATCAACGTAACGCGAACGCAAGCCCTAGAAGTCCGATTTCATCGAGCCGGACGCTGAGTAAGGTGAATCCGGCTATACAAAGAAACACGAGCCGGACAACAAGAATATAGAGCCCGAGTTTTGTAGGCGCGGATCTTGCTGCCGGCTAGGTAACAGGAGGCTGGAAATGTCTAAGAAACCGGAACCAGACGTCAAGAAGATTGAACCAAATGTAAAGAAGCACGAGCCGGACATCAAGAAGATTGAGCCTGACGTGAAGAAGCACGAGCCAGACATCAAGAAGGCAGAGCCTGACGTGAAGAAGCACGAGCCAGATATCAAGAAGATCGAGCCCGACGTGAAGAAGCACGAGCCGGACATCAAGAAGATCGAGCCGGACGTGAAGAAACACGAGCCGGACATCAAGAAGTTCGAGCCCGACGTGAAGAAGCATGAGCCGGACATCAAGAAGAGTGAGGTGGAAACAGGCAAGCACGAAGTGGAGACCGTCGATCCCGGCTCTCACGTGAATCCGGCCGCTCAGCACACGGCGACCGATTCGACACTGACCCATTTCATTCAATCTGATGAGCGTCGGACGTAGACAAGGGAGCCCTGCGGTATGAACCGGAGAAGCCAAAAGGTTGACCCTCAGACCATCGCTCGAGGGCGAAGGTAGTCTAAACTTGGAACTCAGCGGAGCGGGCGGCCCGCGCTGCCTGCTCCGCTGGTTCAACCGCGAAGCAAAAAATGCTGCTGGTTGTTTGCGGGTCGGATGACGCCGCGGCGCTATGGGCCTGTGAAGGTCTCAGGCGGCGCGGCCTCGAACCCATAGAGCGGATTTGGTTCGAGTCGTTAGCCCACGGCGTAGGATGGGAGCACCGTTTGGAGGATGGGCGTGTGTGGACTGGCATCGTCTTGGGTGACGGACGCCGGATCAACAGCGAAGAGGTCTCGGGCGTGTTGAACCGGATCTCGACAGTGCATTCCCTCGACCTGGGCTTGATCCATCCATCCGATCAATACTACGTCGCCCAGGAACTGCAAGCTTTTCTTCTTAGCTGGCTTCACGCGCTGCCGGCGCCAGTGCTGAATAGGCCGACTCCTTTGGGCCTGTCGGGGCGGCTGCGGCACGCGTCGGAATGGGTATGGCTAGCCTCCAAAGCGGGTTTGCCCAACCCGGGTTATACGCAATCCAGCAACGATCCGCCGCTCCAGTGGTCCAAGCTATACAATATGTACGCCGATTGGAATATCATTTATGGTTTTCCGGGCGAACAGGTTGCGGACTATGAGAAGAACCTCGAAATGGCGAAGCTGCTGACTCATCTAAATCCACCGGGCGGCCTCGGCGTCTTTCGAATGGACCGCTTCAGCACTAATTTCGAGAAGGCGCCGGAAATGGGATTCACCGACGTGAGGCCGCATCCGGTCTACCGATTCATCTATCCGTTCCCCGAAGAAACGCTGTCCAACCTGGTTTATTTCTTTGACTACAAGACCAGGACGAAGATCGACGACGGCGGCTACGTGTCCAAACTCTCGAATGAGGTGTCTAATTGGAAGGCGCGCCGGGATCGGTTGGTCGGCTCGCCGGTCGGCGATACCCTTGTCGTGAACGATACGCGGCCAGTGGCGGTCGCCCCCGAAGTCTTTCTGGATGGCGTCCGGAAAGATGCGATCGAGTTCTGTGACAGGGCGCGCACGGCGGACCAGTTGCATCAGGAGCTTAAGAAAAAGAAGGACGCCGGCGTGGCGAAAGAAGAGATCACGAAGGTTCTCGAAGAATTGGTGCGTGATAAATTGATGGTCAGAGAAGGCAGTTGGTATCTGAGCCTGCCGGTTATGCCGCATCTTGCGTAGAGCGGCCTCGGATTAACTCCGTAGGAGTGACCTGTCTGTAGCGGCGAGGTAAACCGAAGAATCAACAAGCAGGTGCTAGACAGGTCACTCCTACGGAGTTGAGAAAGGCCAAACTCGAGGGCTATGCGGTTCTGTGGTTTCTTCCGCCGCGCGGCTGCAGTGTTTGGAGTATGGCGATTCTGGGTTGCGCTTTGACAGGGA
>JAHFUG010000053.1:6002-11060 GCA_023265195.1 Blastocatellia bacterium
GGACCAACCTAAATTGCTTCCTGTCAAAGCGCAAACTCAGAATGGCCAAACTCAAGCCACAGCGAGGCGCGGTGTGAGCAACAGTGGCGTTCGGCTCATTCAGCTACTCTTCCTTGACATGGGTTCGATCCAAAATCTAAGATGCCTCCGAATCACGATCCGACGATAGCGAGATAAGACATGGCAGATATGATCGCGTTGTTTCTTCAAGCGCCTGGCCAGTTGCCGAGAGGCTCCGCCGACCTTCCTATTTCGGCGCCAATATACGGTTACGTTCCCATCATCATATTCTTCCTTATTGCCGTGGCCGTTCCCGTGGTTTTGCTGGGGGCGTCCCGGCTGATTCAACGGCGCGTTTTCGAACGGCAAAAATTGCTGCCTTATGAGTGCGGGATCGACCCCATCGGGGACGCCCGCGAGCGGTTCTCCGTGCGGTTTTACATGGTGGCGATGCTATTTCTGATTTTCGACGTCGAGACTGTTTTCCTTTTTCCGTGGGCGGTCATCTATGACAAGCTCGCGCTATTCGGGCTCGTCGAGATGCTGGTTTTTATTGGAATTCTCGTGGTTGGTTATTACTACGCCTGGCAGAAGGGCGCGTTCGACTGGGCGTAATTTGATCTCGGTCATTGGGGGATTATGACGACTGAAAAGGAAGAAGTTCTCGAGTCTTCCAGCGGTATTGTGACGGCCAGCGTTGATTTTGTGTTCAACTGGGCAAGGAAGTCGGCGCTTTGGCCAATGACGTTCGGCCTTGCTTGCTGCGCCATCGAGATGATGGCGACCGGCGCTTCGCGATTCGACATGGATCGGTTTGGAGCCGGCGTCTTTCGGCCCAGTCCGCGTCAATCGGACCTGATGATCGTCGCCGGCACGCCGACGCTCAAGATGGCGCCGGTGATCAAACGGGTGTGGGATCAGATGCCCGAGCCAAAGTGGTGCATCGCGATGGGAGCATGCGCCTCCACGGGTGGCCCGTTCCCGACCTACTCTACGTTGCAAGGCGTGGATCGCATTGTGCCCGTGGACGTTTATATTCCCGGCTGTCCGCCCCGGCCGGAAGCGTTGTTGTACGGTCTGATGAAGCTGCAGGATAAAATCATGAAGGAGCATCCGACGCAGTTCGTGTTCGGGCGCGGCAACGTGAGTCAGGAAGACGTCGAGCCAACTGAAGAACCGGGCGAGAGCCAGGCTGAAAGCAGCGCGGCCTAACCTAATCCCGTATTGCCGATTTTTGACCGAGGCGCAAGGATGATCCCTTGCGCCTTTCGCATATTTGCAATCGGCGTTTCGCAGTCCGCCTTCAGGCGGTTCCGTGGCTAAATCGGATACCGGGATTCCGCCTCGAGGCGGTTGGAGTTTGCCATTTTCAAGAGGCCAAGATCCAATTCCATGTTCAATCTCAAAAAGTCACAGGTCGGGAAGAGGGACTGAGAATAATCTATGATTGATGAATGATGATTGATGATTGCAGATTATTGATTGCGGATTGCCAATTGCGGGTTAGAGGTCCCGTTTATCAATCATGATTCATCAATCATCAATCATCAATCATCAATCATCAATCATCAATCATCAATCATCAATCATCAATCATCAATCATCAATCATCAATCATCAATCCCTCTCCACACGCGATTGCTAAGACTATGCCGGCTGACGAAACACCGCTCGAGCTGGAGATCAGCGAGATCATAGGGCGCGAGGGTCCGCTGACCTTCAGGGATTTCATGGCGTTGGCCTTGTATCATCCCGCGATGGGGTACTACAACACCGTGCGGGTAAAGATCGGTCCCTCGGGCGACTATTACACCTCGAGCAATGTTCATCGAGTGTTCGGAGCGGTTCTGATGTCGGCATTCGTCGACCTGTGGTCGAAAGAATCGCCCGGAGATTCCATGACTATTCTGGAGGCTGGAGCGGGTACGGGTCAGCTCGCGTTGGATATTCTCAATTCGGCGCGGGCCGAACACCACGGCCTCTTTGCAGGACTACGTTACCTGATCGTTGAGAAAAGCCCGGTGTTGCGCAGTGCTCAGCGGAGTCTCCTCGATCAATTCCTCGACTGGATTGAGTGGTTGCCGGACGATTACTTTTCAGCGCCGCGCGCTCCCGCCTCGTTCAATGGGATCATCTTTTCAAATGAGCTGATCGATGCGATGCCTGTGCACCTTGTCCGGAAATCCGGCGAGCGCTTTCAAGAGGCCTACGTCACGGTGGGGAAGTCAGCTAGCACTGCCGGCTCCAGGAAGTTCGAATTGCTTTGGGGGACGCTTTCGTCAAAACATGTGCAAGACTATGTTGCGGTCATTGATTTCGATCTCCTTGATCGTCAGGTCATCGAAGTCAACCTCGATGCAATCGAATGGTTGAGTAGCGCCGCGAGCTCGATCGAAAAAGGCTTTGTAGTCACGGTCGACTATGGCGATCTCGATGGTCAACTTTATGGGCGGGACAGGCGTAGTGGAACGCTTCGGTCGTTCTTCAGACACCACCTTGCGGCTTCGCCTCTTGATCGAGTAGGCGAGCAAGACATAACCTCGAGCGTCAACTTTTCGGCGTTGATCCGCGGCGGGAAGAGCTTTGGGCTGGAAACCGTCAGCTTCGAGCGGCAGTCTTCTTTTCTGATTCGATACGGTATCCTCGATCGAATCGCGGACTCTGGGTCACCGCGGGCATTCGATCCGCGGAGCGTTAACGAGAGGCTAGCGGTCAAGAACCTTTTGGTTGAGGGGGGCAGCAGCGATAACTTCAGGGTGTTGGTTCAGCGCAAGACATCATGAAAGGCGAGTGCGCGAGCTTAAACGGAGAGGGGAATAGCCGTTGATTTGCGCTGGCTACGTGGCGCTGAGGGGCGCTGACCAGTGAGCACGTGCGCGGGGTCATCAATTCGCGACCCTTGCGCGCGCGAGGAGAATTGTAGGCGCGCCTCTCCCTGGTCTCCCCTCTTCACGTAGCGCCGACTTTAGTTTGTTCGTTCAATACTTCTTACCCCCTAAACTCTTACCGCGGAGAGGGCATACTATCCGCGGTCCCGCGATGAATTCCCTTCGTAAATGGGAACTGTTTCTTGACGCGAGCTTAGTCCCGAATCTCTCGATAGACTTCGTGGGCTCCGTCTTGATCCATCGTAAGCCGGCCTTCGCTGACGGCGTAATCCAGGTGCGCGACGGTCTCCGAGACCGCGAGAAATTTGTCATGCCCATTCGCGCGTGGAAACAACAGCGACGATGCAACCCAGGCTGTTGCGCCTCCTGGCGGAATCAAGGACAGCAGCTTCGATTGGCGAGCCTCCGTGAACCGGCGCAATCGCATGAAATACTGATCATATTCGGTTACGTCGCCGCCATGGCCGCCCTTCAGCAGGGTAGGCGCCAGGCTCCGAATGCGCGCGAGCGAGACGAGATACTCGCCAAGCGATTGAAACCGCTTGCGAGGATCGATCGGGTCGGCATTCAAAACCGGATTAGGAGTGATGTGTTTCAGCACCGTGTCCGCGGCGAACATCAGGCGGCTGCTGCAGCGCAGCAAACAAATCGAGCCCGGCGTGTGACCCGGCGTATGTATGACGCGAAGACTCTCGTGTTCGAACTCCAGATCGTCCTCATCTTCCAGTATCTCGACCGAGCTCAAGCGCGGCGACAGGCGCCGGAGCGTCTCATACCCCGACCGCATCTTCTCGATCGCCTCTTCGTGAACGCCCGCGGCGGTCAGTAACCGTCTTTGCGAGGAATAATCATCCGGGCCCGCGACAGCAGGCGCATCCCAGGCGTGGATGAACGCCTTACCAGCCGACTCCTCGACTATGAGCTTGGCGAGTCCCGTGTGGTCGGCATGGGCATGCGTGAGAATGACGCGCTTGATGTCCGAGAGCTTGTATCCAATCGCGCTGAGACCCGATCGCAACGCCGCGATCGCCTGATCGGTCCGCGGACCAGTGTCGATCAGCGTCAGCGGATCTTCCTCGATCAGGTACACGTTAACGGGCCCGACGGGAAACGGCGTGGGGACACTGATTCGATGAAAAAGCATACAAGAAGAAATTGATGATTGATGATTGATGATTGATGATTGATGATTGATGAAACAGAAGCAAGGATTCGGGATTACGACTTCGGACCCCCTGACCTCTGACCTCCGATTGATGTGCGCCGCACCACTCCTAATTCATCAATCATCAATCATCAATATTTTTCACACATTGTAGCGGCCGGCGGAAATGATCGATTCCGCGATTCGGCGCCGCGCCCCAATCGTGTCGAACGGGGTGAATCGCGTGAGCCGCCTGAGGACGGCAAGCATCGTCCGCAACTCATCGCCCTCCGTCATGGCCGCTAGCGCCGTCTTAGCGTGGCCCTCGATTCGCTGGAACGCATCATTGGCGAACGTTTTGGCTGCGTCTATCTGGAGGGAGCAAGCGGACTCGCCTCGCGCGGAAATCAGTTTTTCCGTTCGCAACAAAGCGCTTTCCATGGCGTACAGATCCATTATTATGTCGCTCGCCGCCGCAAGCACTTCCTGTTGATCCTGTACCTTATCGCGATACTTTTGCGCCGCGGAGCCAAGAACCGCGACCGCGATCTTCTTCGCGCTTTCCAGTTCAGCCCGTTCTTGAGCGAACGGCCCTTCGGCAAGCTCAGCGGGAGGAGCAGGCGACATGACTTCATCCATAAGCTTCTTCGCCGCGGAGAACAAAGCCATCTCTCCCTTCACCGCCCGGCGCAACACCTGACCCGAGATGATCAGCCGGTTTATTTCATTGGTTCCTTCGTAGATTCTGGCGATGCGTGCATCGCGGTAGCCGCGCTCCACTGGATAGTCTTTTGAATAACCGTTGCCGCCAAAGACCTGCACTGCTTCGTCGGCGCAGTAGTCGAGATACTCGCTGCCGGTCACCTTGATAATCGAGCACTCAACCGCATAGTCCTCGATGGCTTTGAGCACCTCGGCCGGAACGTCATGATCGACGGGCTTGAGCGCCTCCTCGATCATTCCCACCGTTCGATAGAGCATGCACTCACCCACATACGTGCGAATGGCCATCTCGGCCAGCTTGTG
>JAHFUG010000053.1:11160-22648 GCA_023265195.1 Blastocatellia bacterium
GCCACCAGCGAGCTGAGAAGATCCAATCCCATACCGCCGAATTTTTCGGGTATCTCGATGGCAAGCAAGCCCAACTCGCCGGCTTTTCTCAACAATTGAATCGTCAACGCGTAGTTCTTCTCCTCGATCTCCGCGTCTAACGGAAGCACTTCTTTCTCGGTGAACTCGCGCGCGGTCTGGCTGATCATTCTATGCTCGTCGCTCAGATCCTCGGGTGTGAACACTTCCGCCGGATCGTGATCCTCGAGAATGAAACTGCCGCCTCTCAGCACTTTGATTCCCTCCGCGTAACTTGTCATCGTTAGATTCTCCTCTTTTGTAAATTCAATATTCATTCCGCCAGGCGCGTGAAGAGCCCACGTCCCGCTTCAACCAATTAAGAGACGCTCTTTCCCTATCATGAAAACTAATGTACGGGCGGCCCTTCGTGGCCGCCTCTCTTTGAGCCACGCTGCTTCCCAAGCAAAGGTTCTTCACGAGAAGAGCCGCCCGCACATTCATTCCTGGAATACACCGTCTAACCTCAATCCACCATTTCAAAAACGCCGGCCGCCCCCATCCCGCCGCCGACGCACATCGTGACCATTCCATATCGCGACCCGCGCCTTCGCATTTCACGCAGCAGAGTAGCCGTCAACTTCGCGCCCGTGCATCCTAATGGATGGCCCAGCGCGACGGCTCCGCCGTTGACGTTTACCTTATCCTCATTGATTCCCAATTCCTTGATCACGGCAAGAGCCTGGGCGGCGAACGCCTCGTTCAACTCGACCAAGTCGATCTGGTCGATAGTGAGCCCGGCGAGCTTCAAAGCCTTTGGCGCGGCGAACACCGGCCCGATTCCCATGTAGTCAGGCGAGACGCCCGCCGTCGCGAACGCGATTAATTTCGCAATGGGCGTGGCGCCTATCTCTCGCGCCCGTTCCGCCGACATCACTACGGCGGCCGCGGCTCCGTCGGATGTTTGAGATGAATTGCCGGCGGTCACGGTTCCTCGCGCGTGGAACGCGGGTCTGAGCTTGCCAAGCGCCTCCAATGAAGTATCGGCGCGCGGCCCTTCGTCGGTATCGAAAGTCGACTCACGCTTTACGCGTTTGCCCTTGGCGTCGAGTTCGACGGTCTCGACCTTCAGCGGAACTATCTCGTCCTTGAACCTCCCATTGTTGATGGCGTCTATCGCCTTCTGATGGCTGCGAAGTGAAAAGGCGTCGGCCTCTTGTCTCGAAATGGAGTATTTTTGAGCGAGGTTCTCGGCTGTGAGTCCCATATTCAAATAGTAGTCCGGCCAGGTGTCGACCAGAGTTGGATTAGGCACGATCTTATTGCCGCCCATTGGGATGAGGCTCATCGTTTCGGTTCCGCCCGCGATCATGCAGTCGCCCCAGCCGGCGCGAATTCGCTCGGCGGCAAAGGCTATGGCCTGAAGACCCGAGGAGCAGAAACGATTGATCGTCACGGCCGAGGCCTCTTTGGGAATTCCGGCAATCCACGAAGCCTGACGCGCGACGTTCATGCCCTGTTCGGCCTCGGGCATCGCGCAACCGAGTATTACGTCTTCGACCATCTCGGCTTCGAGTCCATGTGTACTGTCAATCAAAGCGCGGATGACCGCTGCCGCGGTGTCATCAGGCCGCGTGTCTTTGAGCGCGCCGCGCGGCGCCTTGCCGATGGCGGTTCTGAGTGACGAAACGATCACTGCTTCTTTCATTCTTTGCTCTCCTAACCTCAGCGTTCCGCTGCCGGCTGCTTCAGTGGTTCGATCTGAAAGACAACCCCAACTGAATTGCATCTCTCGGCCCAAGGTTGCGGCCCTCGGCTGCCTTGGAGAACCCGATTGCAATTGGTCCGCACCCCATCGGAGTTGTTTGGCGTTTTGGCGGTTTCCCCTTTTTACCCTCCGTAGGAGGGTCATGTTTATAGCACGCGCGACGGGATGTTCCGCCCTCCGTAGGAGGGCCATGTGGTCTCGGGGTGGAAACAGCTTTAACTGTCCCCTTACAAAATACAGATGAAAATGGCCCTCCTGACGGAGGGCAGACGCGCCTGCCGAGCCCTGCTATAAACATGACCCTCCTACGGAGGGTAAACAGCAACGCCCAACCGCTGGCCGTAACTCCTTCGGCGTTGCGTCGAATCTCCACCATCCCCCAAGGTGGTCGAGTACAGCAACCTTGGGCTGAAGGCGACAACCGCTTTGGGTTGTACTGCGTACGTTTGACCATCATTTGGTTTAATCCAATGCGGCTAATTCCTCAGCGGCTTTCCCGTCTTCAGCATATGCTGAATGCGCTCTTGCGTTTTCTTCTCGCCGCACAACGACACGAACGCCTCGCGTTCGAGATCCAACAAGTACTGCTCTGACACAAGAGTCTTTCTCGAAAGATCTCCGCCCGTAATCACGTACGCCAGCTTCTTCGCAACCTGGCCGTCGTACTCCGAGATATACCCGCCGCGAATCATCATATGGATCGCGAGCTTTATAGCGGCAAGCGCCGGCTCGCCGAGGACCGGAACATCCGAGCGAGGATGAGGCTGAACGTATCCCTCGCGAGCCATCGCCAACGCGGTTTGCTTGGCGTCTTCGATCAACCGATCGCGATTCATCGTGATCGGATCGGTCTCGCGCAAGAACCCAATCTCACGGGCTTCGACCGCCGAGGTGGACACTCGCGCCATCGCGATTGTCTCGGATACTTTCTTTAATCCAGGGAACAGGTCTTCGTCCGGAGCAGCGCCGGCCATCGCCCGGACAACCATCTCTTTTACGCCGCCTCCTCCTGGAATCAATCCGACTCCAACCTCCACCAAGCCCAGGTAGGTCTCACCGGCCGCGCGCGCCCGGTCGCCGTGCATAGTTATCTCGCAGCCGCCGCCCAACGCCATGCCCTGCGGAGCTACGACAACCGGCCTCGGAGAGTAACGCAGGTTCATGTTCGCGTTTTGAAACTGGCGAACGCTCATTGCGATCTCGTCCCACTCGCCTTCCTGAGCTCCCAACAGTAGCATCATTATGTTGGCGCCAACCGAAAAGTTCTCCGCCTGATTGCCGATGACAAGAGCCTCGAAGTTCTGGCCAACCTCTTTGACCGAATAGTTCATCATCGAGATCGTATCGCCGCCGATCGCGTTCATCTTCGAGTGAAACTCGAGGCACGCGGCCCCGTCGCCCAGGTCGATCAGCGAAGCCGCGGCGTTCTTTTTGATCACGCGTTCGCGCTCTTTCAATGACTTCAGAATTGTCACACCCGGTCTGGGCTCGACCTCTTTGTAATCTGACGCGGTCTGATCGAAGTAGAGCGTCCGTCCCTCGCGCCGTTCGTAAAAGCTCTTCTTGCCCGAAGCAAGCAGACCCTCGACCAGCGCCGGAACCGCGAGTCCTTCCTGTTTCATCCGCGCAACCGCTTTCTCGACGCCTATCACGTCCCAAAGCTCGAACGAGCCGAACTCGTGATTGAATCCCCACCGAACGGCGTTGTCGATGTTGACGATTGAATCCGATATCTCGGGAACCCGGTTGGCCGCGTAGATGAGGTTTTGACTGATCGTCTTCCACAAGAACTCGCCGACCCGGTCTTTGCCATACACAAGCGTTCGAATTCGTTCGGCCGTGTCTTCAATGTTCTTCGCGGCGTCCATGGACGGATAACGCACCTTCCGCGGCGCCTGGTACTCCATCGTCTTATAGTCGAGCACCCAGAATTCGCTCTTGCCGCCCTCGCCTTTCTGCTTCTTGTAAAACCCCTGACCCGCTTTGTTGCCCGTCCAGCCACGCTTGACCATCTCTTTGAGAAAGCCGGGAGGAACCAGCGCCTCCCGCATCTCATCGTTGGGAACCGCGGCGTAAAGGTTTTCAGCGACATAAAGCGCTACGTCGAGGCCAACGATGTCCGACGTGCGAAACGACGCGGACTTAGGCCGTCCTATCAGCGGGCCGGTCATCGCATCAACTTCTTCTATCGTGTAGCCGCCTTCGGCCATCACGCGAATCGTGTTGAGCGAACTGAAGGCCGCTATTCGATTGGCGATGAAATTAGGCGTGTCCTTGGCGTAGACGACTCCCTTCCCCAGACGGCGGTCACAGAAGTCCGCGATCGTCTCGGTGACGCCCGCAATCGTATCCGGAGTCGGGATTATCTCGACCAGCTTTAGATAGCGAGGCGGATTGAAAAAGTGAGTTCCAAGAAAATGACTCCGGAAGTCATCGGACCTTCCGGCGGCCATCTCGCGGATCGGGATTCCGGACGTATTCGAACTGACTATGGCTCCGGGGCGCCGATGCTTCTCGACTCGCGCGAACAGATCGCGTTTCGCATCGAGCTTTTCGACTACTACCTCGACGATCCAATCCACGTCTTTGATCTTCGCCAGATCGTCTTCGAAGTTGCCCGTAGTGATAAGGCTCGAGCACGAATTCGAAAAGAAAGCCGCCGGCTTCAGCCTGGCCGCTGCCGTGAGCCCCGCCGCTACGATACGATTGCGCACCTGCTTGCTCTCTAGCGTCAGCCCTTTCGCGGCCTCGTCTTTAGTCAACTCCGTGGGCGCGACATCGAGCAGCAACACGTCGATTCCGGCGTTAGCCAGGTGAGCGGCTATTTGCGATCCCATCGTACCCGCGCCCAGCACGGCGGCTTTGTTTATGCGATAACCCACTTCTAACCTCCGAGGTTTTTTGATCTCTTACAGCAGCCGCTTCCAGCCTCTGCTCATTAATTGAAACCAATGTATGGGCGGGCCTCCGCGCCCGCCCCTCTTGCCGCCCCCCAAGGCTCACGCTGTAGCGGTGTAGCCCTCACGAATCTTCAATGATTGAGGCCGCCTGCGAGAGTGCTCGCTGCTTCAGGAGGGGCGGCCGCGGAGGGCCGCCCGTACATTGATTCCTCGAATGCGCGCTCAATCACCTTTGCACTCCTGCTCGGCCTCATTCAACTCGCGGCCACTACCGCCGGCTCCTCTTCATATAGCTTGTCTATCACCGCCCTATAATTCTTTTCGATGATGGCGCGCCTTGGTTTCAACGTCGGGGTCAACTCGCCCGATTCGGCGGTCATCTCCTGCGCGAGCAACGCCACCCGCTTTATCTTCTCGTATCGGGCCAACTGCGGCGTGTACTTGTCCACTTGCCTGAGGAGCAAATCAATTACGCGGCCGTCGTCGAGCAACTCTCGTTCGGTTCCGTAGCTGATCCCCTTTAGCTCAGCGTAACTCCGTATCAAAGCCATGTTCGGAACTATGAGAGCGGAGGCGTACTTTCTGCGGTCGCCAACCACCACGACTTGCGACACGAACCGGCTCGCCTTGACCAGGCTCTCGATCTGTTGAGGCGCGATGTACTTTCCGCCGCTCGTCTTGATCAACTCTTTCTTACGTTCGGTGATGACGAGATAGCCGTCTTCATCGAGGTGGCCTATGTCTCCGGTTCGAAACCATCCATCGGGAGTCAACGCGGCGGCGGTCGCCTCAGGCAGATTGTAATAACCGCTGGTGACCGAATCGCCTTTGACCAGAATCTCGCCGTCTTCCGCGATGCGAACTTCGAGCCCCTCGATTACGCGGCCGACTGTTCCTATCCGGTTATGCTCTTCCGTATTGCAAGTGATCGAGGGCGATGTTTCGGTAAGTCCGTAGCCTTGCAGAATCGTCAGTCCCGCTCCCAGGAACATATAGGCTATTTCCGGGGCGAGCGGCGCGCCTCCCGAAATGAACTCTCGAACCCGGCCTCCAACCGCGTCGCGCCACTTCTTGTACACCAGCGCATCGGCGGTCTTGTGCTCGAGCGAAAGCCAGGCGCCGATCGGCTTCTTCCGATCTTTCAGCTCAGCCCACTGCCTGGCGACGCCAAGCGACCACAAGAATATCTGTTTCTTTGGAAAACCCGACGCGAGCCCCTTCTCGACAATTTTCCCGTATATCTTCTCGAACATCCTCGGGACGCTGGTCATCACCGTCGGCCTGATCTCGAGAAGGTTCTTCGGTACGGCTTCCACGCTCTCCGCGTAAGCGATCACGAATCCGCAATACAAATACAGATACCAGACGCCGCGCTCGAAGATATGCGAGAGCGGCAAGTAGCTCAGGGCGCAATCCCGCCTTCCATTGAGCGACAGCCATTCATAATTCTGGAGAACATTTGACGTGAGATTCTTGTGGGTTAGCATCACGCCTTTCGGCTCGCCGGTCGTGCCCGATGTGTACATGAGCGTCGCGAGATCCTCCGCCCCAACCGCTCGCCACTTGTCTTCGTAAAAGCCTGGTTTTTCCGCGCACAGTTCCCGCCCACGATTCATGAGGTCGACGGCGGCGATGGCTCCTGAAGACCGATCCGCTTCCGAAACCGGATCGAAGGAAACGACGGTCTCGAGAGTAAATATCTCTCGTTTTAGCTCAAGCGCTTCCGCCAAAAGCGACCCGGAGACGAACATCGCCTTCACGCCCGAGTCGTTCAATATATGCCGCACCTGAGCCCGTGCTTGAGACGTGTAAATAGGCACGTCAGCCGCGCCAATACCGAGGACCGCAAGATCGGCGAGATTCCACTCCGGCCGATTATCGGACCAAATCGCCACGCGCTCACCGGGCTGTATACCGAGCGAGTAGAGGCCCAGCGCGAGTTCCCGGACGCGGCTAGCCGCCTCGCCGAATGAAATCGACCGCCACGAGCCCTCAACTTTGTGTTTCAGAAATTCATCGTCTCGATAGCGCTCGACGGCGGCGTTGAAGAGTTCATTGATTGTCTTGGGCAAGCTCGGCATCGCTGGGCTGATCCTCGATTATGCTTTTGCGCAGCCTATTCCGTTGAAAAAAACATCGACAACGCTGTCCAGGGTGGACAACAAGCTGTAGCGTTTTCGGCTAAGCACCCAGTTTGTGACCATCTCATCGACGGCTCCGAAAAGGATCTTGGCCGCTATTGTGTTGTTGAGGCCCCGCCGAAACACGCCTCGCTGTTGCCCTTCTTCGATGACGCCGCGAATCAACTCGAGGTAATCGGTGACTCTGGTCGCGGAGAACTGTTCCATGAATTTGGTCGAGCCGCGAAGCTCGACCTGAAATACAACGGCGAGGTCGCGGTCGTTGCTGAACCGCTCGAGGTGCGCGCGCACGACGCGTTTCAGCTTTTCCACGGGATCGTCGATCCGTGCGAGGGCGGCGCGGCCGCGCGACAGGGCTTCATCCATCTCGTTGTTGAAGATCGATGCGAGAATATCGTCTTTGTTCTTGAAGTACAGGTAGACGGTGCCGTCGGCGACTCCCGCTTCGTGGGCGACGTCGGCGACCTTGGAGTTGAAGAACCCGCTGCGGGCAAAGACTTTTATTGCGGCGCGCAGGATAGCGGCGTATTTCCCGTTGGACTTCTCTTTTGGTTGAACTGCCTTTCTGGTGCTAGCCATTGGGGGCCTCCCGGTTAAAAGGCTTCCACTGAATGAATGCTCATTCAGTTATTACGGCATTCCGGGATCAATTGCAAGAAAAAAATGACCGACCGGACGGTTTGGCCGGCTTTTCGACGAAGAGGTAAAGAAAATAACGTCTTCGTTTACGTCGGGCGTCCGTCGATGCTCGCGAACTTCAACAGGCTCAACGATGTTGATGAACCTGCGAACCGATCGGTTGGTGATGCTTGGCGGGAATAACCCGGCGAGCGCCGTTTTGAGGTCGTACCGTTGAGTTCACGCCTCACGCGCGGCAGCCTAAAGGCTGAACTCTGAACTGGCCTCACGCATGGCAGCCGAAAGACTGAACTCTGAACTTGCCTCACGCGCGGCAGCCTAAAGGCTGAACTCTGAACTTGCTGAACTCTGAACTGCCGTGTTGAATTGCCCGCGGAAAAGAGAAACGTGCTTCCTGACGCTCCCTTACGCCCCTCGATACAAATCTGCTGTAAGAATCTTGTCGCGGTGGTATCATTCACCAGCAGCAGGCGAGCAGCCCAAGTGTCGAGCTAAGCAAGGAGTGATTGTCGATCAAGCGGTGACGGAAAAAAACGAAACCACTGAGAGCCCAAACCGATTGATGTTCGTCTACCTCTCGGGAAGTGAGAAGGGCAAGACTCGAATATTCTTTCAGGATCATGTGACGGTCGGGACTTCCGATTCCTGCGATCTGAAACTCGTTCCGGAAGAGGGCGGAGCTTTTCCCGAAGGGGTGATCGCTGACGTTTACAACGATGACGGCGTGAACCATCTGGTTCCGCGCGGGCTCAACGGCCAGTTCAGCATAACAATCAACGGACAATTGATCTCGAGCAACGGCGAGCCCGCGGGAAGTATTCTGTCCGATGGCGATACCCTCCACTTCGGACAAGGGCCGTCGAGCGCGAGCGTGTTGTTCCAGGTGATGCCCACGGCGTTCGCCGTCGCTTTGCCGGCAGGGCGCACCGGCAGTGAAATTGAGCCCGCGCACGGGCAGGCCGCGCATCCCCATCCGTTGACGGCTACCTTGTTCGTCAAGGAACTCACCCAAAGCCTGTGGGCCGAAATTCCGCGAAAAGCGAAGCTTACGGCGCTTGGGTCCGTCGGATTGTTCATCCTGATTCTCGCCGCCGCTATCTTCTATTTTATCTCGCTTGACCGCAAAATCGAGATGCTGGGAAAAGACAACGCGATCACCCAAATTCAGCGGCTGCACGACCAGGAGACGATCAACAACCAGCAGAAAGAAATCGAGCGGCTGCGCCAGGCCAGCGAACAGATGAAGCTGTATGCGCAGACTATCTATGAGAAGTATAGCCCCGGGGTTTGTCTCATCGTCGGCAGTTATACATTCGCCGAAAAAGGCACCGGGCGCGCGCTCCGCTACGAGTCCGCCGACCGCGCCGGTGACGCCGTCGATCGAAACGGCAACTTGCTGATCTCCGTGGACGGCGCCGGCCCGGTCGTCAAGTTCGAATACACCGGTACGGGGTTCCTCGTTGAAGAGGGCATAATCGCCACGAACAAACACGTCGTTCAGCCCTGGGCGACCGATCAGACCGCGCAGATAATAATGCGGCAGAGCTCGCTCGTCAGGCCGAGGCTGGACGCCATCGTGGCGTTCTTTCCCTCGATCAAGAACCCCTTCGAGTTGCGGTCAATCAAGGCTTCGGAGCGAAATGACCTCGCCGTGTGTTCGTTCGCTCAGGGCAACACCGCCCTGCCTGTTCTTGTCTTGAGCACGGACGACGCCGCGACGGTGATTGGAGAAGCAGTGGTGTTGCTCGGCTATCCGACCGGCGTTGACGGACTCCTTCAACGCATTGAAGAAACCGAACGTCAGGCCATCATAGCCGAGCACGGACGCTCGATCGAGGACGTGGCCGGCGGACTGGCGGATCGTGGAAAAGTTCGCCCTTTAACCACGGCTGGGGTGGTCAGCGACGCCCTGCCGACTCGTATCGTTCACAGCGCTCACACAACGGAAGGCGGTTCGGGCGGGCCTCTCTTTGACCGCGACGGTCATGTCATCGGCGTCAATTCAGCGGTATTGATGAGTGTTGACGGCGCCGGAAGCTTCGGCGGATCAAACTTCGGCGTGCCGGTCAAATCTCTGACCGAGTTGCTTGAGCAGGTACATCAGGAAATCGGACGCCGACAGTAATGCGCCACAAAGAAGCTCAGAAAGCACAGTCGAAAATACGAACGAGAAGACTGACGATCGTCGTGGATAGGGCTATTCAGTTCATGAGGAAGCATCCTTTGCTCATCCCACTGCCCGCCGCCGCGATCCAATGAGATGCGCGACTTTTGTACTTCTTCGCGGCTCTACTTTTGACCGAACGGTTTCTGCTTGCCATCGACTGCTTCTTTGTACGCGCCGCCCTGTATATCGCCAAGCGAGATCGCCTTTTCATAAGCGGCAATGGCGTCGGCCCTGAATTCCTGGAAGTCGAGAATCCTCCCGATGAAAACGTAACTCCATTGAATCATCCAGCGTTCGGACTCCGCGGAACCGGCGTCAATTGCGCTGAGATATAACTTGATCGCTTTTTCCAGCCGTTCGTGCTGCGCCTGAATCTTATCGTTCTCCTCCGCCTTGGAGTCGGCTTCAGCGGCGCTGGGGGTCTGGTTGACCACCTGCGCCATTCCGTAAAGGGCTCGCGCATTACGAGGCTCGGCCGCGAGTATCTCTGCTAACAACAATCGCGCATCGGCGAAGCGGCGCTGACGTATGAGATCGTCGGACTGAATGATCCTTCGCAAAGAAGCGGCCTCGGCGCTGGGCGCGGCTTCGCCCGTTTTTGGCGGAGATGCGCGGGCTCCAGCTACCTTCGCGACTATCGGCTCGAACTGCTTTGCGCGGCCGGACTCGCGGTCGAAATTCGTGGTAGCCAGCATCTGGTCGAAGAAGTCCTCGATGCTGATGCCGACCTTTTCCAACCCAATCAAAGAGTCGTAGAAATGAAACGCCAGCGACGCTCCACGCATGTACGCCTGAGCCAGGTCGTAGGTGGCGTCGTCGTCGTTGTAGCCCACACCGGCCGGCCCGGCTTGAATGCGCTTCATCCGCGCCTCGGCGGCCTGCGCCAAAGACTCGCGGATGACCAGGTAAACACTCGACGGGAATGGCCGTTGAGCGGTTGCAATCTGACCGGTCAACTTCAGGATCTGGTCTTTATACTCGAGCGAGGCCTTCAAGTGGCGCTCGACCAGCGGATCGATGACGAATCTGATCAGCGCTCTTCTTATAGCCTCGATGTTCTGAGTCCGCGAAGGCCCGAGTATTACCAAGTAGTCGTCGCCTATGCGGCGCGAGAACAGATCGTCTTTCTGATTCAGGAGGTCGTCTCGAACCGTGGCCGCGCCGATCGGCGCCAGAGGATCCACTATTATGAAGACTTGCCGGGTTCTGCTGCGCTGAACTATGCGCTGCTTTGGTCCCGCCGCCTTGGCGCCGGGCTCGCCCGTGCTGATGACGAGCGGCTTCATGTTGATTATCGTCTCGGCGTTGGTATGAAAATAATCCAGGGTGTCGAAAATCGTCTCGCCGACCGGACGGCGGTAGAGCGCCGCGTACTGCTCGGCCACGCCAAGGTACTTTTGAGCGAGTTGTTTCAATCCGGCTTTGACGTAGATCTGGCCTATCAAGGACGGCGACGACGGACTGCTTGAATGCGTGAACGCCAACAGCGGGCGGAGATCGTCGGGTATGGTCTCCTCCTTCACGTTGATCGAGAACAGAGGAGGCTGCGTCATCAACAGCGCGAGCGCTCCATAGCGGAGGCCATCGGCTCCTTCATCTATGCCCGCCCGCCTGTGCGACTTGTAGAAAGCCGCCATTTCCTCTTTGACTTTCGGTTCGAGGGAGGCGAGGTCCTTTCTCAATTCCACGCGGGCAGGCGATAGCGGCTGGCCGCCCGTCTCGTAATCGAAGCCGGCGGCGTTGACCGCCGCCATTGCAACAAAGACTCGCACGTCGCCCTCGATATAGACGTTCACTTCGGAAGGCGAAATGAATCCTCGGGAAGACCGCCGCGGCGGAGCTTGCGCGGTTTCAGGCTTGGCTTCCGGTTTGGATT
>JAHFUG010000053.1:22748-25333 GCA_023265195.1 Blastocatellia bacterium
GATTGTTGAGCGGCCGCGGGCAAACAAAGACCCGCAAGAAGAAGCGTTGCGATTACTAATTTCGGCATAGATAAAAAGATACGGTGCCGAAAAAGAGCGGTCAACCCTGATGCGCCCTGGTGGGTGCTTATACGTTCTTGTGTTGCCGGGGTTTTTCCATAGCAGCAGCCCGAAGAATCACTCGCAATATTTGTTGACACAGCAGTGACGGCTTCCGCGATAATTCCTGCACTTGAAAAGGAACGGTGCGATACCGACATAGGAGGGAAGAGATGGTAGCGGCAATCAAAAACAAGGGTTCGCGGCGCTCTGGCTCTAAACCATCAAGCAAGCCGAAGAAAAAACACGAGCCGGAAAAAATTACACTTCTTTCCGCCGAGGAAAGTTTTCGCATAGCTTGGAAAGAAGCACAGCGCGGCGAAACAAAGCCGATTGCTCAACTGTGGGATGAGTCCAGTTAATCAACTAGCGAGCCGGTCGCTCCGCGGCCCAACCTTGCCGAATCCTATTTTTCCGCAAGATTTCTTTGCGGCCTTTGCGCCGATCTCCGCGTCTTTGCGAGAAACCCTTCTTTCCTGCTTCGTATGCAACTCGGCCGCGCTGTGTCCTCCGCCCTTGCTCCGGATGTCCTGGGAATATCGCCGGCTACAGTCTCTCCGAAACGCTCTTAGCCTGGCTAAACAACAGAAGGTAATCCCGTCCGCCGGCCTTCGAATCAGTACCCGACATGTTGAAGCCGCCAAACGGATGCACATCAACCAGAGCGCCGGTGCATTTGCGATTCAGGTACAGGTTGCCTACGTGAAATTCGCGTCTGGCCTGCTCGAGCCGCTTCCGTTCATTCGAAAACACGGCGCCGGTCAAACCGAACTCGGTGTTATTGGCGATGTCGAGGGCGTCCGCATAATCATTCGCTTTGAACGCCGCGAGAACCGGACCAAATATCTCCTCTTGAGAGATTCGGGCCTTCGGGTCGACGTCGGAGATCACGGTGGGCTTGATGAACCATCCGCGCTGGTCGTCTTTCAGCGGCGATCCTCCGGCCATCACTTTACCTTCGCTCTTGCCGATGGAAATGTAGTCAAGAATAGATTGATAAGCGCTCTTGCTGGACACGGGCCCCATCCAGTTCTCCTGCTCCCTGACCGGCCCTACCTTCAGCGCCGCGGCGCGTTCGGCTACGCGGCTCACGACATGATCGTAGACGTCTTTTACGACGACGACCCTGGAGCAAGCCGAGCATTTCTGACCCGAATAGCCAAACGCCGACATCACCACTCCGTCAACGGCTGCGTCCAAATCGGATGTTTCGTCGATAACGATCGTGTCCTTGCCGCCCATTTCGGCGACGACGCGCTTGATCCACAATTGTCCTTCGGCGGTCTTGGCGGCCAACTCGTTGATGTGCAGCCCCACCTCGCGCGAGCCGGTGAAAGCGATGTATCGAGTCCGTGGATTGCCGACGAGATAATCGCCTATTCGGCTCCCAGCGCCGGGCACGAAGTTGACTACGCCGGGCGGCAGCGATGCTTCTTCCAGTATCTCCACGAACTTCGCCGCGATAACGGGGCTATCGCTGGAAGGCTTCAGCACTACGGTATTGCCCGCCACAACCGAAGCCAGAGTCATCCCAGCCATTATCGCCAGTGGAAAATTCCACGGCGGAATGACTATGCCGACTCCGAGCGGTATGTAGTACATTTCGTTCTGTTCGCCCGCCAGCGGCGTCAAAGGCTGCTCGCGGCTATAGCGGATCATCTCGCGGGCGTAGAAGTCGCTGAAGTCAATGGCCTCGGCCACGTCGGCGTCGGCCTCTACCCAGGACTTGCCGGTCTCGAGAACCATCAACGCCGAAAGCTCGGCCTTGCGTTTTCTCATCAAGGCCGCGGCCTTTAGCAAGTACCGGGCTCGAATCTCCGGCGCGACATTCTTCCATTCCTTGAAAGCCTTGGTGGCTTCGTCGATCGCCTTGTCCGCCAGTTCGACGCTGGCTTTATGCACCAATCCGACGACTTCATCGTAGTTGGAGGGATTTGGGGACGGGAGAAGATCACCGGTTGTGTACCGCTTGCCGCCAATGATCAGGGGATACTCGCGGCCGAATTGAGACTCCGCGTTCGCGATGGCCTCACGCATGATTGCGGCGTTCCGCTCGTTAGAGAAATCCGTGAGCGGCTCGTTTTGAAAAGCAGGGAGCATGATTGATTCCTTTCTTGTGTGACTATTTTCTTGTGTGCCTATTCTTATCGCGCTCTTGAAGTAGCGCCAAACGGAAGCAGGAAAATTACCAACTGGTTCCGTGCGAGTCAACCGGCCTTTTGTTAGAGGGGGAAAGACGCCCATCTTTCGACGACGCTCGACTGGATTAGTCGGCGTTACGAGGCATGGTATCGGGACGGAACTTTGGGCTCGTCTCTTTCTCACCCGGCGTTAGCAGGGTCTGCGGTTTGGCCACTTCCTCCGCCCCTCCGTAGGAGGGTCATGTTTATAGTACGTGTGGTGGGACGCTCCGCCCTCCGTAGGAGGGCCATGTGTTCTCTGAAATGGAGGCAGCCTTATTGTTCGCTTGAAACACAGATGGACAT
>JAHFUG010000324.1 GCA_023265195.1 Blastocatellia bacterium
GCGAATAACAAGTGAGAAAGGTGCTCAACGCCTCGCGGCATCACTGGTACTTCCACAGCGGTCATTCAACGTCGCGACTCCCCCGAGTATATTGTGCTCAACGCCTCGCGGCATCACTGGTACTTCCACCGCGCCCAAACAACTCCAGCCATTCGATAGTTTCAGCGGCTCCGGTTCGCGCACCGCCGTTGATTGATCCAAAGCTTGTCTTCAATCCCAACAACTCCATCGGCATCGCCTTTATGCCAAGCAATTTGTGAGCGTTCAACCAGGCGCAAGCGATTGAAACTCCTCTAACACCTGTAGCATTATGGTTTTGTTCCGCGTTGAAGCACTCTCTTGCCAATCACATCCCCTGGTGCTTGATTCTCGACCAGCCGCCACGTTTTGCGGCAAACAGCCACGGGCTCACCAGCCTGCGTGGAGGTTTGCGGCACGCCGCCTTTATAAACGGCTCGAACTAACTCCCTTCCGCCTAAAGGCTGCGCTACGGACTTCTCACACAGTCTCTTTAGCCGCCGCGTCAACGCATTGCGCGGGAAATTGCCCGCGTCCACTTTTCTCATGCCAGCTTGAAGTTCTTGTGTTCTTCTTCCCAAACGCCGTCACGGTTGCGAGAGCTTATCCTGGACACACAGCCGGAGCACAACCCGATGAACATCAACGAGTCTTCGGCTTCCAGCACGCTCTCGAGTTCCCAGCGCAGCCGCTCGACCTCCGCGCCCGACAGCTTGCACCGGAAAATCGAATACTGAAGCGTCCGTCCGTAGCCGCGAAGAATCCGATAAGCCCGGCGCCATCGCTTCGGGTCTCGTATGTCATAAGCAATCAGATACCAGAGAACCGTTTGCGCCATCTTATTCACCTCAACCGCATTCGCGCGAACAAACCCGGCTCGCCGCTCCACTCTTTTTCCAGCAGGCGAGTCTCGAGTTCGACCAGCCGCGAATAACTCAACGAATAGCCCAACGCCGGATGCTTCCAGACGTCCAGCTTGCGCCGCTCATAAACCTCGATCAGCTTTTTGCGCCCATCTTCCGACAGCCAGACCCGCGGCCCGGCCACGCTGAAGTCGTCATCGGCCGACCACTGGCGGCGATTGATCGACGCGACCACCGGCAAATCCACTAGCGGAACTCGAAACAACTCCATGAGATCGAGCGCCAGTGGATGGGCCTGACTCCGTGGCCGGTGATAGAAACCAAACGAAGGATCGAGGCCGACGACGAGTATGGCCGACATCACGTCTTTCAGCAGCAGCCCGTAGCCAAAGCCGATCAACGCGTTGAACCGGTCGCGCGGCGGACGGCGGCTCCGGCCTTCGGGCTTCATTCGCTCGTCAACCGAGTCATCGATCAAGCCGGGGAGCGCAGCGAAGTAATGAACGGCGGCGCGGCCTTCGACGCCCCTGATTTCATCAATGCCGGCGGCGCGTTTCAACGCCGGCATCAGCCTGCGTATCCCCTCGATCGACTGCCCGGCGCCGGTGACCGCGCGATCCCGATCGCGGCTCGCGCGAAGCAAAAAGCGAAGCTGAGAAAGTATCTTTGCTTCGGCCAGCCTCCGCGTAAGCCGCAAGCGTACGGTTGCGTCGCGCAGGGCCTCGTATTGCCGAATCCGTTTCTGCACTCCTCCCGCGCCCGGCGAGAAGGCGCCGACGTAGTTGCCGCCTTGCGTCATCCAGTGAACCGAGACGTCCTTGTCCGCGCACAGTCTCAGCGCTTGAGTAGTTATCTGGGCGAAGCCATGCAGCACCACCTGTCCGACTTCGCGAATTGGATAGCGTTGTTTTGGCTCGTCGGGCGCGGATATCTCGAGTTGGTCTCCAGCTCGGCCCACTCTCGCGCCCGGCGTGACCACGTGAAGCGACTGGCGGCGGTCGTCTTCGGGAAACAGCCTCAACAAGGGCGGCTGGGAAGGCTGATCGGTCCGGAGCGGCTCCAGCGCGTTGAGCTCTGATACGATCTCCGCCGGCGCGCCGGGACTGAGACCATCCACTTCATTCAGTTCATCGGCCAGTTCATCGGCCAGTTCGTCGATTGAGTCCGGATCATCCTCCACTGCTTCACTGGCGGAAAGGGACGCGCGTGAAGAATCGTCAGCCGAGTCGGGGCGGCTGATCTCCGGCCCCTCGTCAAGAGACGGAAGGAATGTCGAAGAATCCGCGGCGCTCAGCGAGCTTGCGCGGCGCGCTTCTTCCGGCAGACACGCGGGTGCAAGCGAGCACTTGACGCAGAGGTTCTCATTGTCGGTCACGGGCGGGCGTTCAACCGCCGCGCTCAGCTCGCGGGCGCGGGCGACGGCGACGAGCACGTCTTGCCGGGCGGTGGCGTCTACCGGGACTCGAACGGTGACGTTGTCTTGATGGTAGCGGACTCGCGCTTCGGGAATTTGGCGGCCCGTGACTTCTTCGACGAGCATCGCGTAAGCGGCTACCTGAATTCTATCGCTTGGCCAGGCGCAAGGCGCGCCGGTCTTGGAAGTCGAAGCGGAAGGTGAAGTGGAGCCCGGCTCCGCGTGCGATCCTGAAGCAGCTCCGGAACGTGATCCTCGAGGCGAGCCGGAACCCGATCCTGAAGGCGCTCCGGAACGTGATCCACGAGGCGAACCTGAACCCGATCCTGAAGCCGGTCCGGAACGTGAATCCGAGGCTGACACTGATCCCGAAGGCGGCTTGGTTTTGGTTTCGCCGCCGCGAATCCGGGCGGCGCGGCCGCGCTTGTGCTCATAAGGAATGATGGAGCCGTCACGGCGCCGCAGGCAATCTATTCGTCCCCGCAATCCGAGAGATTCGGATTCGAGGTCGAGCGTATGCCATTCACCTTCTTCTTCACGAGCGATCTCGACGTGAAGAGTCCGCCCGGCGTATACGCGCGCATCGGCGAGCCGGATGAGCTCGACGTTTTCGAGATAAAAGAGACGTTCGCAATACGCGAGCGCGTGCAAGGAATGAATTGGTAAACAGTTCATACAAGCCTTTCAGTTGGATTGCCGCCAACGCGGCGTTCACTTAGAATGTTGCCCATGAAGGTGACGACCGTAGACATAAGCATGACGCGACCGTTACTTACTGATCTCCTCGCCCTGACTGCACAGGGCGAAGATGTGCTCATCGCCGACCACGGCAAACCGCTCGCGCGCCTCGCGCCGGTTGTGACGGAAGAGCCCACCAGCGAACCAGTCTTAAAAGAGCGCATACTCGGCCTGCACGAAGGGCAAGGCTGGATGAGCGACGATTTCGACGCGCCGTTGCCGGATGAATTTTGGGGCGGACGGGTATAGAGATAAGTGCAACTCTTACTCGACACGCACACTTTCATCTGGCTTGCGGTCAATCCCACGCGCTTGTCGGCACGCGCCGCTAAGATTATCCAAGCCCGACGAAACATGCTTTACCTGAGCCTCATTAGCCTTTGGGAAATGCAGTTGAAACTGCAAATAGGCAAGCTCCATTTCAGCCTGCCTTTGTCACAACTGGTTGCCGATCAACAACGAGCGAATGGAATACAATTGCTCCGGCTTGCAACAAGCCATGTATATGCGCTCGATCAACTGCCGTTTCACCACAAAGACCCTTTCGACCGGCTACTGATTGCGCAAGCAATCAGCGAGAATCTGTCCTTGGTCGGTGCAGATCACGTCTTTTCGGCGTATTCCGTTCAGGTAAAGGCGTTTGGACGGCGGATTTCCGTCCATGCCTTTTCGCCGATGTCTCCTGACAGCTCTGTATCAATCAATCGGTATTGCCCCCAGCGAGTTGCCGATCCTACGTGATCCGGCCAGATCGGCAATGAAAGATCCCCGTCCTCTTCAGCGACAAGCAACCGCCCAGATTTGTCTTGACCCTTGAGGAATGAGATTTCATTGACTAAATGTGTGCTCTCTCCAAGAGACAAGCCGCCGAATCGCTCGATCAACCTTGGTTGAGTAAGAGAGGCGTGAACACGATCAACCAAAGGCGTTTCGTGGGTTTCGCGCTTACCAGCCCTTACCCAAACAGCAAGCTGCACATCAGTCAGCAATTCTTGAAAGTCAGGGCGGCGATTGTTGCCTAATCCGGGCCCCTCGCCGCGCTCTTTGACACGCCAAAGCGTGCGGAGCACCACTGAGTACGCAGGTTCGGACAACAAGGCAATCGCAATTTCTGCGCCTTCGTGGACGCGGCGATTCACTTCGCCGACCATTGCAAGCAACATGCCGTAGACGGTTGATGGCGGTGGACAAGGAAAGGTCTCGAAATACTCACGCGCACGGGGCACGCGAAAGCACGCAACCGGAACCGAAATGAAGAGACCGATTGATTCCATTTCACCTCCTATGCCAAATTGAGGTCAGTGTTGATTTGCTGCTTCAGCGCCTCTGCTGCGGCTTTGACTCCGGCTTTCCCGCCGTTGCTGATACTGGCGCGCTCCAACAGCTTCTTCGCCTCATCATCAAGCGAGTGAACGATTGATCCGCCGACAAACAATTCCTTCGCGTCAATGTCACCGTCTTTGAGCTTCTGTAACACTGCAGCAAATGAAACTGAGCTATCAGCATTCATCTCGAAGCCGTAGAGCATTCGTGGCGCGAAATCGTCAGTCCATCGGAAGACAACTGAGTCGGGAGAGAAGTCGAAGAGGAAACGGCTGTGATTGCCCCCTACTTCTTTCAGGCTCACGATCGCATTAACGACATCAATCACGCGCGCCGAAGGGTGCAGTGATTCAGGAGTTAGCGCGAAACCATACTGATAGCGTGTTGCGTGTACTTCTGTCCCATAGAGACTGGTGTTAGTTTTCGTTCCGCTCTTCGCGTTGAACGTAATGTCCCCGACGAATGGTGAAAGTGAAATTGCGCGTGTGACTTCGAGTGAACCACGACGATTCAGGGTAACGCCTTTCAAGCTCATACTCTTGCGAAGATTTTTGATTTCTCTTTCCAGAGCTTTGTCTTTCTCTTGAACCTTCTTGTCACTGCCGGATGGACTGTCCGCAAGAGCCTTCCATTTTTCTTCAAGTTTGACGAGATTCTTTTCAAACTCGTCGAGCTTCTTGGCTGTTTTCTCTACCTTCTTCGGATCGCCTTCTTCTTCGGCGGCCTCAACGTCCTCCTTGAGATTCCTACGTTGCTGCGGGATAGCGTATGCAACATCGTTCTCTTTCGATGCGGCCAAAGCGTCCATGAACCCTAGCAAGTCGTCATCAATGTACTTGATTCCCCCCGCTACATCTGGATTCCAACCTAGCCATTTCCTGTCATTCCATTTGTGATCGCTCTTGTCGTTGTCCCATTCCCGGTTGATGGAGTTGACGTCCTGAAGTTGCCAGTAGTAGCGCAACGCCCACCGGACGGCTTCGGCAGAAACAGTCGTATGAACCTCATTCTTCCAGAGTATCTTTTGTAAGGTTGTGATGTTGCCATCATTTTCCCCCCGATTGTTTGCAGCTGGCCCGTATGGAGTAGCGATCAATCCGAACAGATGTTTAGTCATTTTGTTTCTTCTCCTTCCTCAGTCATTTCAGCGGTTAAGACGGCAGCTTCATCGGGGTCTTTGGGCTGATAGCTAATCAGGGCAAGAAGCGCCAAATCTCTTGTCTTACGCCAGTGTTGCTCATCGAAGAGCGGCAACAGCTTATGCAGTCCTTCTCCTTGCAAGTCCTCGTTCATACCGGCGCGTGCCCAGAGATCAACAATTGTCTGTCGTAACGAATGTGCATTCCTGCTGCGCAGAAGCGACGTTCTCAGTCTCTCGAATTCCTTCTGAATGCGTTCTCGACGGTATCCACCTCCTGTGCGGGCTTGATCCGATAGTTTTCCCATTCGCTTCCGCCAACTTTCGTGACAGACACTGATGAAAAGACGTTCGTTGTCGTTCTTGAACGATGCTTTTTCAACCATGTTGTTCAACTCCTTTCGTTCGTAAGAAAGCCCTTTGCGAGCCTCTTTGTTGCTCAGAAATGTCGCAAGGTCGTAATACCAAGTTCGCCCTTGCGCGATATTGTCAGCGATGAATTCACGGGCAGTGGGGTTAAGGACAAAATAGCTTTCTTGTTGCCCTTTACGTGATTTGTCTTGTTTGCTCACTTGCCAACGATTTTTGAAGATCGTATCTGCAAGGTAATAATTCTCTAGACCCTCCAACCGGCCAGAGAAAACCGTTTGAGTATAGGTTCTGGTTTTTTGCTTCTCATTCCAATTTACAATGCCAAAAGTGCTTACGCGGCAGAGAAAGGAATCCTTAGCAATCTCGGCAAATTGATTGCTGGCATCTTTTGCTTTGATCGTGATGAGCAGTCTGAGCACAGCGTCGGATGCGCTGCTTGCGGTGAGATCGAGAACACCGCGTGAAGCTATGGCTTGTTTTACAAGGATGTACGCTGCAAGGTCTTTGACGTCTGGTACGAGCATCGCCGCGCGAGCCTTTCGCCCCTTCGTCCGTGATCGAATCAGGTAGTAGATAACACCGACAGGTGCGAACAATAAGGCGACAGCCGATTGCAATGGCTCAAATATCGTTGTGGCCTTGTCGTGTTTTGCGTAGCTGTGCCGCGTTATTCCACCAGGATACATCCAGCTCTTTGTCATCACTTGATGCTTGAAATGACCGTCAAGCTCAACAAAGTCTTGTGGGGCTTTTTCGTGACGGATTTTCAGAATGGGCTTGAAGTCTTTCGTCCCACACAAACGATCATCCACTTCATAAAAAAGCGGACGTGGTTTGCCTGTGGGGTTTTCTGGGCCGAACTGCAAAAAACTGTTCTGCAAAGCGTAGTTGAGTTGGTGCTTCCGATCGGGCGTAGGTGCCTCATTGATTTCAAGTCCAGCCAAACGGATAAAACCGTCATCAAGCCAAAACGATTTGGCAACCAGTTCTTCAAACGCAGACTTCGGTTTGTCGTCCAGCCAAATCAACTTGACCTGCGTTGGCTCAAGCTCCCAATTCAGCCCTTTGATCGTCTCGCCTTTTTCTTCAAACGCTCGCAAGGTCATATACAAACCAGCCAACCCTGCTTTGTGGAGGCTGGTCATTCCTGGTGCATTGAGCTTGATGGTCATTTCTTCCATAGCAATACGGCTCCTGTCTTCTTGTCGTAGTGAATTGCTCCTGACGGGGCAATCAGATGGTTCTTCCACTCCGGCCAGTTTTTCATCACGCTGTGATGGTTCATAGGAATGGCCCGTCTGATCATTTCGGCAGCGCTTTGCCGACAAGCTTGCTCATCTTCCGGCAAGAGCACCGAGACTGAGTGTCCAATGTCACGCACTTGCTCCGGCGTGGCGAACCAACCGGAATCGAGCCAGGCCGTGCGTACATCCAGCCGCAACTCGGCTGCTGGTGAAAGCCGATTGAATTGCGCTACCAAATCAGCCTGACGAATCGCCTCGCCTGATTTCATCAACTCCGCAATCCACTTATCAGCAAGCCGAAGCTCTACATCGTCTTTGTACGGCGACGGGCTCTCCCAGTCGAGAAAACAAGCAGTGCGCGGGCTGCCTTGATTTTCTGGCGTGACGCGGCGATTCAATCTGCCGAGGCGTTGAATCAACGCGGCCATGGGCGCTATTTCGCTGATTAGCAGGTCCGCATCAAGATCAAGCGACATTTCAGCGACTTGAGTGGTAACAGCGACAATGCCGGCTCGGCGCTTCTCACTGCCAAACCAACGAATGACTTTGCGATGCTGGCGCACACGGTCTTTGTATTTGAAACGGCTGTGATAGGTGCGGCCTGCTACGCCATCGTCTTGTAGCAGATCAAGAACACCCTGAGCTCTGGCGACGGTGTTGCAAATCCAGAGTACTCGCTTTTTCTCTACCACCGCTGTCTTGGCTCGCTCAAAGGCCTCTTCCTTGCTCAGTCGTTGAAACTTGTAACGCGGAATCTCTTCCAACTCAGTGGGCGGCGGCACTTCCTCAAGCGTGAGGTGCTTCAACAGAAAATCCTTGCGCGCCTTCGGCAAGGAAGCGGTCATCAGCAGAAAGCCCGCGCCAGGCAACGACTTGATGAGCGCGATGACCCCTTCAAACATCGGATTGTCGTAGGCGTGCAATTCGTCGAAGACGAAAGCTGCGGACAGAATCGCCGGAGAGTTGTATAGCCCGCGCCGGTTGTTGCGAACCAAAGCCAGCACCGTGTCTGCCGTGCAAATGACAACTTGAGGACTCCAAGCTTTGAGCGATTCAATCCGTAGCAGATGATCGCCATCTTCGTCATCATGCACCTCTGATATGCCTTCCAGATCAACGATCGCGCGGGAGTGAATCAACTTTGCTTCCACGTCGGTTTCGTGAACGTAACCGAGAAAACCCTCGGTGGCGGTGCCGGTTGTGGGGTAGCAGAAGAATAGCTTCTTACCATGCGCGTGATGCGCTGCCCAGAGATACGCGCCTGCCGTCTTGCCGCTGCCGCATCCGGCTTCGACTAGCGTCACAGTGCCTTTTGATTCACCAATCGCAGTCTGAAATGCGCGTAAGCTCTTCCCTTTGAGCCGAGCGTTTACGACCTCGTTCATCTGCTCTGCCTTGAGTCGCTGTTTCAAAGTAGCGTGTATCCATTTTCTGATATTCTCCTTTTCCGGCAACATCGCGCTACCGGCGACATCGGCAGCCGTGACCAATGCCTTGACCGCAGCCGCGAAGCGCCACCACGTGGGCTCTTTCTTGATCTTGTCGCGCCAGCGATTGCTGTTGAGGTTGAAAGGGAAACGGCGTGATTCGAGTGAGCCAGGTTCCCCTCGAATGAGTGAAAAGCGACGATCACACGCAAGCAACGGTTGGTGGAAGAGGTATTCCAAATCGGGATGCGTGAGCATCATTCGCAATTCCGTTCCAC
>JAHFUG010000325.1 GCA_023265195.1 Blastocatellia bacterium
TGATTTCACAAAGACTTCCTCAGGAGATTCTCTCATGCGATTTGCATCAACGCGCCACTTAGTGGCGGCAGGCATCTTCCTCATCAGCGCCGGCGCTCTCAACGGGTTCGCCCAGGATCTAAGCGAACCTGAAAAGAACTTCGAACAGTTGTGGCGAACCTATGACCGCAATTACGCTCTTTTTGGCGTCAAGAATATAGACTGGGATCTCCTCTATAAGGTCTACCGTCCTCGCGTCACGCCTCAAACCACTGACGACGAGCTATTCGACGTCATGGCCGCATTGATTGGAAACCTGAACGACAATCATGTAGGGCTCACCTCGCCGACGCGCGCTTTTCGATCCGGGATTCTCGGCGCGATGAAGATGGATGATTACTCCGCGGACCTCATCAAGGAGAAGTACCTGAAGGGACGGTCCAAGGAACTGATGAATGGTCTCTTTGATTACGGATGGTTGAGCGATTCCGTGGGGTATTTCCATTTCAGCGGATTTCGCGATCTCGATGCTTCCACAAAAGCCATCGACCAGATCATCAGTGAATTCAAAGACGCAAAAGCGATCGTCGTTGACGTGCGCGCAAACGGCGGGGGCGACGACCGGGTCGGCAAGCTGATAGCCGGCAGGTTCGCCGACCGCAAACGACTTTACATGAAGACGCAGATTCGCAATGGCCCCAAACACGATGACTTCACGCGGCCGAGGTACTGGTACGTGGAGCCCGATGGTCCCAGGCAGTTCACTAGACCGGTCGTTCTCTTGACGCATCGCTTTTCGGTGAGCGCCGCCGAGAACTTCGATCTGGCGATGCGTGTATTGCCCCATGTAACGCTTGTAGGCGACGCAACCTCGGGCGTCTTCGCGGACGTTTACGGCGACCGGCTCGGGAACGGCTGGCGATTCAGTGTTTCCTTCAAATTGTTCGTCGATACGAACGGCTTTTGCTGGGAAGGGATCGGCGTTCCGTCCGACATTCGCCAGACCAACACCAAACAGGACATCGAAGAGAAACGGGACAGGGTGCTCGATCTCGCGATTGCGATGATCGACTCGGGCGCCCTCAAGCCTCAAGATGAGGCGGCGAGCTTGAGAGACATCCGCGAATCGGCGGCGGGGCTGTTGACGAAGGCGATCAATGAGCAAGGCGTCGACGCGGCCCTGCGAGCCTATCGAAAACCGCGGGCCGGAAAGCCCGAATCTTACTACATAGACGAAGAAGAAATGGAAGATGCGGCCGACAAGTTGATAAAGGCTCACAAACCGAAAGAGGCTTTGGAAGTGCTGAAACTCAACGCACAGGAGTTCCCGTCTTCTTACCTGGCGCACGAACTGCTCGCCGATGCTTACGCCGTAGCCGGCGATTCAGTCCAGAGCCTCGCCCATTACAAAAAGGCGTTCGATCTGAATCGACACAGCTATCCGTGGGAGACTCAGTCTTACGAAGATGCGAAAAAGATCGCGGCCGGTATTAGGGTGCTGGCCAAAGAGCTTGCGCGCAATATTGAGAGCAAGGGCGCCGACGCGGCGCTCAAGGCTTTCGATGAGGGCAAAGCGGGCGGGCCAGGCGCCTATTCGATCAACGAGAGTCAGATCAACGGGCTCGGTTATCAACTGATGAACCAGGGCAAGCTTCACGAAGCCATCGAGGTATTAAAGCTGAATGTCCGCGAGTTTCCAAATTCGTCCAACGTTTATGACAGTCTCGGCGAAGCGTATATGAAAGCGGGGCAAACCGCTCAGGCGATAGCGAACTACAAGAAGTCGCTGGATCTGAACCCGCAAAACACAAACGCCACCGGCATGTTGAAGACGCTCGAACAGCCTCCAACGGCGGTGGACGTTAAGTCACTGGATGCATACCTCGGCCAATACGACGCGCCGATAGGCAAGCTCACGATTACAAGGCGGGGAGACAGGTTGTTTGGTGAGCCGGAGGGGGACTCGAAGGAAGAACTCATCCCTCAGTCCGAAAATCGTTTTTCCGTTCCTACAGTCGGAGCCGACCTGACATTTGTCAAAGACGCGAACGGCCAGGTGACTCACGTTCTGATCCGCGTGGGTGGGCGGGAGATGCAAGCAAAGAAGGTCAAGTAGACGAGTGTTCTTTCCGAGTGGCGTACGTTGGTGATCCCGATATCCCGATATGCCAGTCGTGCTCGGCGGAAGTTTCTCGCCTGCAACGAGCCATTGTCCCGGTGCGAGACGTTCAGAGTTCAGCCTTTAGGCTGCGGCGCGCTGAAGCGTGAACTCTAAACAAGGGGCTGTGGGGTTATTTCCGCCGAGCACCACCAGGTCGCGGGCGCTATCAGCGCTCCAGAATCGGCCCTGTCGATCGCGGCGGAATTATTGCGTCCTCGTGTTCGCCTTCATTATGTCGATAGCGCGGTCGGCCAGTTTGAACAAATGCGGATGCGCACGATTCCCGTTCGTCAATATCGCAAAGCCAAGCTTACTATCCCGGTTTCCCAACAGAAACGCCGTGTAGCCGGGCACGCTGCCGCTGTGAGCAAAATAGCGCTCGCCGTTTCTCACCTGAACCCACCACGTCAATCCGAAACCCGCGGTCTCGTTGCCCCAAATGCCTTCCACCGGCCCTTTGAACTTCTCGTATTGAAGCGTCATCATCTGTTCGAGCGTCTGCTCGCCGATGATTCGTTTGCCTTTGAAGACCCCGCCATTGAGATTGGCGATCAGCCAGTTCGCTTGATCCAGCACCGTGCCGTAAACAAGTCCCGCGGGCCACACCTGCGCCTTCAGTCTCTGCGTGGCCACCTGAGCGCCGGTCTTCGGATCGATGACATATGGTATTGAAAGCCGTTCTTCGACGTCGCCTTCCGGCGCGAACGTCGTGCTGGTCATCTCGAGCTGATTCCACACATGCTCCTGAATGTACTTCTTGTAAGGAACGCCTGAAAACTTCTCGACCATGTAGGCGATCAGCGAGTAAGCCATGTTCGAATAGACTTCGGCTTTGAGAGGAGGGCCGGCGACCTTCAGCGACTTCGAGAGATATTCCTTGAGCGGCGGAGGCGCGGTGTCGCCCCAGACCGAATGAGGCCCGAAATCCGCGGGCAGCCCCGAAGTGTGCGTAAGCAGATGCCTGAACGTAACCGGATTGGACGCATCTTCATTCTGAATCTTGAATTCCGTGAGGTAGCCGCTCACGCGGTCGTCGAGTTTGAACTTGCCCATCTCCATCTGCTGAAGCAGCGCGACGGTAGACATCGCCTTGAACGTCGAGCCGATGAGATAGACGGTGCTTGGAACCGCCGTCGTGCGCGCCCAGACGTTCGAATAGCCATAGCCTCCGCTCCACACTACGCGGTCGCCGGAAATCAGAGCGGCGGCGCAGGAAGGAACTTTGCCTTCGAGCATCATTCGGCGTATCTCGGGCTCGAGTTCGGCGGCCACGCGATCGACGTTGATGGATGTCGTCTGAGCCGAACGAACGGCCGGTAATGCGAGGAGCGTCAACAGGCAGAGGAATAGCAAGGTGAATTCTTTTCTTCGCGGCATGAGTGACTCTCTCTTTAGTATTCGCAAGTGAGTGAAACATCAATGTACGGGCGGGCGTCTCTGCCCGCCCCTCCTGATGCGCCGCGGACTTCAGTCTGTAATGGTGTAGTCACCTTCACCATCAGAATGAGCGTCGTTTGAAGTAGACAGATTGATGAAGTCCGCGATACCTCGAGAGGGGCGGCCACGGAGCGCCGCCCGTACATTGGTTTTCTATGTGATCGAACCAAAGGCCGCCTCTAACAACTCATTGCCTGATTCCCAGCGTCGCCAGCCGCGAGCATCGAGGTGAGCATCGAGTCCACTGCTTCGCGCTCGAACTTGCGGCCGACGGTCATCGTCAGCACGCGCGACCGAATCTCGCCGCTGATCTCTTTCTTGAGCAAGCGGCAGAACGCCAAAACAACCTCCCGCGCGAACTGTTTCCCGGTGTTGCGCTGCAACTCGCCGAGCGCCTGTTGAAGCGGAAGACGCGATCTATACGGACGGTCGGTCATCATCGCGTCAAACGAGTCGGCCAGCGTCACGATCTTCGCTCCAAGCGGTATCTGATCGCCGACCAGCCCTTGAGGATATCCTCGCCCGTCAACGCGCTCGTGATGGCACTTCGTCATGTATGCAATCTCGTTCCACGGATGACCGATGCTCGAGAGTATTTCATAACCGGTTGTAACGTGCTTGTTGAGCTCGAGGAATTCGGGTTCGGTCAGCGGGCGGGGATTGTTGATTATTGTTCTATCGACCACGATCTTCCCGATGTCGTGAAGGTGACCCGCGACGGCTATGTACTCTAGCTCGGTTCCGGTCAAGCCCATCTCTTTCGCAATCGCCTCGCTGTAACGCGAAACCCGGTCGGAATGCCCGCTAGTGTAAGCGTCCTTCAAGTCGATGGCCGCCGCGAACGCCCGAATCGTGTCTTGATACATTTGACGCATGCCGCGGTAGAGCCGCCGATTCTCCTCCGCCTTCCGTTTGAGAGACACCATCAAACGATGATTGTACATCGCGATTCCAATGTGTCTCGCGATGGCGGCGATGATGGCGAGGTCTTGCTCGGTAAGACTCTCGCGATTGAATTTCTCCGAGAGAAGAATCACCCCCATTAACTCGCCGCGAGCCACGGCGGGCGCCAGCGATCCCGCGCGAAGCCGCTTCATCAGGTCGCCGTTTCGCGAGGTGAATCCCGCCAGCCCGTTTCCCTCGGCCAGGCCCACGGGCCGCGAGCAAGACGCCAGGTACTCGGCCTCTTCCCGTCCAAGAACGATCTTTTCGCCCTTCAAAATTCGATTGCCCTTGGCGGCTATGACCTTCAACTGAAGAGGCCGCGAACTGAATCGCGCGATCGCCCCTCTCGACATCGCGAGCGTCCCCAGCATGGTATGGAGGGAAGCGCTCATCACTTCGTCGAATTCGTGAGTCGAGCTTATCTCGGCGCCAAGATCGGCCAGGGCGGTTAGACTATGCAGCAGTTTTCGCGTTGCCGGTTCCATCTGTTCCCCCTTTTTACGGTGACGACATCAGCACAATGCGGCGCCGGTCAGGCCGCGGAACGAAGCCAGCGCCTGTTCTTCGCTTTCGATGATCTCCACCTGCGAGAGCAATCCAAGCACGTCAAAAAGCTCCCGGTTCGATTCGCTGAGGTTGGTGAGCAGCAGCTTGCCGCTGGACTCGTGGATGGACTCGATTACACCGATCAGGATCGATACCCCGATGCTGTTTATCAACTCGGTATCCTCGAAGTTTATGACGACGCTGCGCACTCCTTCCGACAGCAGCTCGAGGCACCGGTTTTCGATCGCCTCGCCTCTCAGTTGATTGAGATACGGGCCCGGGTACAAGATGGCCGTGTTTTCCACCAGTTTCGATCGAATTTCAATTCTCCTCATGTGACTCCCCTTCGCGCGCACAAACACACCGGACGCGCCGGTGCAGCGCGTTTGAGCGGATGAACTATTTCCTGCAGCGGGGCTATTGCTGGTTGTCGGGGCGCTTCAAGAACTTCGTCATCACCAAACTGGTTCCGTCATCGGTGCGCTCAAACACGCAGTCGTCCATCAGCGCCCGTATTATCTGGAGACCGCGTCCTCGTTTGCCCGGCGCCGTCGAGCGAACGCCGTCACCGTCGGGAGCGAATCGGTTCCCCTTGTTTAGAACCGTTATCACAAGACGGTCCTCGGTCACGCGGAATCGCTGATAAATCCTGCGGTCGGGGCTATCGCCATGCTCGGCGGCGTTAAGGCAGGCTTCTATCAACGCCGTCTTGATCTGGCTAATGGCCTGCTGATCGAAGTCGGCGGCGCGAGCGATTTGTTCGGCGGTTCGGGCGGCGATCAACTCCGAATCGTCTTCGATCGGAATCACCAATTCGAACTGGCTTGACGGCTTGACGGCGGAGGCTCCGTCATCAAGCTTGTGGATGAAATCACAAAGCAAATCTAGCTGCGCGTAAGTAGAGGAATGAGCGTTTGTTTCCGCGATTCGATCGGCCGCCGTTCGCGTGAACCCTTCTTTACTGATTAGCCAGCGCACGATCTTGCCCTTGTCCAGCGATTGGCGCGACTCCGGCAAGGCGTATCGAGTCGAAAAGCCGCCTTTGCCGGTTGCCGCTCCCATCCGGTTTTCGATAGATTTCAGCGTTTCAAGATCGAGCGGCTCCTTGGAATTTATAAGCGCGATCAGCCACTGAGTCTCGTTACTTTCGCTGTAGATGCCCCCATCGAACCCTCTCCCGGAAAAGAGACGCCAGGCTAGTCCAGTCTGCTCGCCCGATCCAAGATCGCTGACGTAGACAATCTGAGGCAGCCTGATTCGTTCCTGCTCTTCTTCCAGCATTCGGCGCGCGTTCACGCGGCTCACGCCCTGGTATGATTCGGCGAACTTCACGGATTGAAACAGCGCGGCCGGCGCGCTCTGAAAGTCGAAGCGAGTCAGCAACTCGACCAACTGTGATTCAACGGCTCGATTATAACGCGACATCATCAGACGGTATGAATCCTTCAGCTTGTCGCCCAGCAATTCCTCTCCCGCGATGGGGCGGGGGTGACCCGCAACCTCGCTTCGGTATCTCGCGCGAAGGTAATCCGCGAGAACCGGATCAGCCGGCGTGGTGACCGAGCCAGCCGTCAAGTTCAAAAACTCGCGGTCGCTTAAGCGCTCCAAAAGGCCTTCCGCGTCGGCCACTGAAACTCGGTCGATCAATGATTCGACAAGTACGGGCGCGCTTCCCTCAATGATCCCGCCCAGCAAATTGAGCGCCGATTTGCGCGCATGAGGCTCGGGCGCGATCTCGCGCATCAGCGCATCCAGGTAGCCGCCTATCCGCCCATCCAACACTTCTTCCGTGTATACTCGTTCGAATTCCATGAACGTCTTCAAGGACCGGCCGCGCGCCGCCGCGGCGGCAAGAATCGCTCGAGTATAAAGGAGGTCTCCTCTCAATTGCTGGATCATCAACTCGGTGGTGGAATCGCTGATTGCAATAGAAAGTGCGGCCGCGCGCCGGGAGATTAGTTGTTCCAACGCCTCTTCGGAAATCGGGCCTATTCGAATCAGATCGAGCGAGTCAAACAGATCATCTTCAGGCGGCAGCAGCCGGAGAAGCGGCCGGCGCAATCCGCTCAAAACGTAGGACGGCCGCACCGGAGCGCCGTCAGGACTGCCCGTGTAAGACACGATGGCCTTCGCGAATTCCACCCGCGCGAGCCGCGCTCTCTCATCGAGTAACAAGTGCGCGTTATCGAGAACCACAAAGCAGGATATATTGGAATGAGTACCGGCGAGCGCCGGGGCCGAGATTGCTAACCGCGTCATCGTTTCTGGCTCGCCGGAGGCACGGGCCCGCGAAAACGCCTCGATCAGGCGCTTGATCCAGACGTAATCCTGAGGCGCCGCAGCCGTCATTATCACGCCGATAGGCTCCGGCGGCGCCGAGGCAATGCGCGAATCGCCGTTTCTAAACGCGACGAACTGCGATAGAAAGTGCGCCAGATAGTCTTCGGCTAGAGCGGCCGGTTCCAATCGAGATGTATTGAAGGAATAGAACACCGGAACTCCGATCGTCCGATCCGCGAAGACGCGATCGAAGCTCTTTCGTAATAGCTCGGTCTTGCCGATTCGAGGCGCTCCAAGCAAAAGCGCCGTTCGGCCTTGGATTCCACCCGGCCGAACGCCGCACAGCCGCTCCAATTCGGCATTCCTATCAAAGAACTCCTCATTCGAGAGACGGCCTAGTATTTGAACCGGCGAAATTTCCATACACGCTCGTCTGCTTATTGGGCTGCCGCCTCTTCGGCGGCGTCGCCGTTGAACATAACGACACAATTGCGTCCGCCGGTTTTTGCCTGATAGAGCGCCCGGTCGGCGGTCTCCATAATGGCCCGGGGAGATTGCCTGGACGATCCGAACGAAGATATGCCGATGCTGATAGTCAAGCCGGTCATCTTCCGGCCTTGATCGGTGTTGTACTCACTGGCGCCAATCTCATGGCGAAGCCGTTCCGCAATGAACATCGCGGCGGGCATGTCGGTTTCCGGGAGAATTATGCAGAACTCATCGCCGGCGAATCTCGCCGGCATATCGATAGCTCGGACGCACTTGCGCAGGGTTTGCGCCGTTTTAGCCAACACGCTATCCGCGTTTGTATGGCCGTAACGGTCGTTGAACGTCTTGAAGCGATCGATGTCTATTATCATGAACGAGAGAGGAGTCCCGTGCCGCTTTGAACGCTCGGCCTCCTCGAACAATCGCTCCTCGAGATAACGCCGATTCGGTAAGCCGGTAAGCGGATCGGTCAGCGACATTCGCTGAAACTGCTCCGCCTTCTTACGCCATTCGGTCCGGTCAATGAGAAGCGCGATATGAGGGGCCATCGTTTCGATCAAAGACAGGTCGTCGCGGCAATAAGCCGAACCGTCCTTACGCCCGGCCAGATTGATTACGCCGACCTTGCGGGGGCCGAGCGTGATGGGGTAGCTGATGAAAGATCGAGCCTTGTAGCCGCCCCTCCATGTGCGCGGCAGCCGCAAATCGGACTCGACGTCTCGCACGACCATCGCCGATCCGCTGGCCATCACCGCGCCGGCGATTTGCTCCCCCACCTTTACGCGGACAGGCGCGGATAGCTCCGGGATAAACCCAACGGCCGCTTCCAGAAACAGCTCATCGGCCTCGTCGTTCAAGATCATCAGCGAAGCGCGTTCAGCGCTCATGATGTCGCCGAGACTCTCCAGCATCGAGTCATACACCGAACCAGGCTCACGCGCCGACGCAACCTCGCTCAAAAAGCTGGATA
>JAHFUG010000326.1:0-3504 GCA_023265195.1 Blastocatellia bacterium
GGGGCGACCGGATTCGCCGGCGAGTTCGGCCATATGACTATCGATCCGGAAGGCATCGAATGCCGGTGCGGTAACATAGGCTGTCTGGAGACGATCGCTTCCGGTCCCAACATCGTTAGACGGACTCGCGAGAGACTCTACCGCGACCGCACTTCTTCTCTGTCAAAGCTGGCTCTGCCTCGGAATCGCGAGTTCACGGCCCAGGACATAGCTCGCGCGTCGCGAGAAGGCGATGAGATGGCTCAGGTGATGATGGAGCGGACCGGAATGTTCCTGGGGATCGCTCTCGCCGCCGTAGTCAATCTGCTCAACGTCGAATTGATCGTGCTGGGAGGCGACGTAATGGAGGCAGGTGATCTAATCCTCAAGCCTACGATCAAGGAGGTGCGGCGCCGAGCCTTCCCGCCGTCGTTCAATAGCTGCGAGATGGTGATAGCGAAGCTGGGCGCTTCTGCAGGCGTGATCGGCGCAGCGCTGCTGGCGCGGGACCGCTAAAGAGATTCACGGCGAGAGCAGACTCCGCAAGCCCTCTGCCATCTCTTGAAATGGAAGCAATCGTCTTTTCAGGGAACGGTAGTGCGGCAGTTTCTTCGGAGGTGTAGTTGCGCATCGATCATCTGACGATCAAGAACTTCAAGGGCTTCGTAGCCAACGAGTTCTCTCTTCATCCTCAGTTCAATCTCGTCGTCGGCGTAAACGGAACCGGCAAGACCTCTTTGCTTGACGCCCTCTCTATCGCCGCCGGGAGTTGGTTTCTCGGGCTCCGTGGGTACGACACGCGTCACATTCGACCTCAAGAAGTCTCGCTGACGTGTTTCAATCTCGAGATCCGCGGCTCGGATCCAAGCCACCAGTCTACCTTGATATGTGAACCGCAATATCCCTGCATGGTGGAAGCGACTGGTGAGGTGCTAGGAGAGCGACTGTCCTGGGTGCGTGCGCTGAACACACCCGGCGGGCGTACGACCTATGTGGACGCGCGGAACATCAAAGAACTGGCCGCCAGAGCCGATCAGACCGTGCGTAAAGGCTCTGATGTGTTGCTGCCCGTCATTTCCTACTACGGAACCGGACGATTGTGGGACACGCCACGGGAACAGGCTCAGGTTAAGAACGAAAAAGAGCTTACCCGAAAGGAAAAGCTATCCAGGCTTAATGGCTATAATAACAGCGTCGACCCGCGCCTCTCTGTATCTGAGCTGGTGCGGTGGATCGCACGGCAGTCCTGGATTACCTATCAGCAAGGCGGGTTATCATCGGCGGTTTACGACGTCGTTCGTCAAGCCATAATTAGGTGCTTGGAAGGCGCGCGAGCAATCTTTTTCGACGCGAATTTGGGCGAAGTCATAGTCGAGATGAAATCGCAGCGAACGCAGCCATTCAATAATCTGAGTGATGGTCAGCGGTGCATGTTGGCGATGGTCGGCGACATCGCCCTGAAGGCCGCAACTCTGAATCCTCATTTGGGACCGAAGGTGCTTCAAGAGACGCCTGGAGTTGTCCTGATTGATGAGTTAGATCTACACCTGCATCCCAAGTGGCAGCGGCATGTAATAGAAGAGCTAAGAACGACCTTCCCGAAAATCCAGTTCGTCGCTACTACGCATTCCCCGTTTCTGATCCAGTCGTTGCGTTCCGGTGAGGAGTTGGTTGTTTTGGACGGACAGCCGACCGCACAGTTGGGAGACAAGCCAATTGATGAGATTGTCCAGGGAATAATGGGCGTGCCTAATCCGCGGTTCAGTGAGCGCTATGAAGAAATGAAGGGAGTTGCGCGCCATTACCTCGAGACGCTGGAAGAGGCGCAACTTGCTGCGGAGGACAAACTCGCGGCGTATAAGTCGAGGCTCGCGGATTCGATCGCTCCATATGCCGACAATCCGGCGTTTCAGGCATTCTTGGAAATGAAGCGGGCCGCTAAATTGGGAGAATGATCCGATGCGTCCAGTGCGTCGCGGCGCTTCGCCACAGCCCGATGACTTTGCACCTTACAAGGATGCGCAGCCTCATTTGATCGCGCGCATGGGGCGCTATTGCAGCTACTGTGAACGTCGTATCGCCACTCAGTTGGCAGTTGACCACATCCAACCCAAAGGTGTTGCGGCCTATGCGGATTTGATTGGCCGATGGGAGAATTATTTACTCGCCTGTGTGAACTGCAACTCTACGAAGAAAGACAAGAATGTCGGTCTAGGCGACGTACTGTTGCCTGATCGAGACAATACCTCTGCCGCTTTTGCTTACCTGGCGGACGGACGAGTCGAACCGAAAGTCTGTCTGGCGCCCGCGGTATTCCTCAAGGCCCGGGATACTTTGGCGTTAACAGGACTCGACAAGAAGATCGGCCTGGCCCTCGATGAGAATGGCAAGCAGGTCGCTATTGATCGGGTTTCCCAGCGCATGGAAGTCTGGGCGACTGCGGAGGTCACGAGATCGGATGTCACCAGCAGTCCCGGCAATGACGCAGTAAGACGGCTTGCTGTGAGGGTTGCGCTGGGTCATGGCTTCTTTAGCATATGGATGAGAGTATTCGACGATGATCCAGAGATGCGTAACCGCCTGATTGACGCGTTCGAAGGAACGCGAGACAGCGGCTGCTTTGATCCCGTGACCACGGAGTCGGTTTCTCCCGCGCCAAATCCTGATGGTCTCGCTTTTGGAGGGAAACTCTGAACGCAAGCAATCTTGGAGGAATGTGCGATTGGAGCCGCCCACTCCTGTCTCAGTCAGGAAGAGGAATAGTAAGCCGTTGCAGGATCGTCTCCCCTCCCAAACCGGTCAAATCAGCGTCTTTAGAGCGTACCGAACCTGAGGCTACGTGAAACCGGCAAATATTTTGAGCCGGCGGTGTAATTTTTGGAGTCCTTCGCTCACTAAGGGTTGAGAGACTTTTCGGCTCGGCGCTATCCTGACGCCAACTTTGATCGAAGGTTCGTCTGATTGTCATTAGAGGGAAACAACAAGACGCCGGCATTGCCTGAGCGAAGTCCTCCGCTGGGCCATGCGGCTGCTTTAGGTCACATATGAGATCAGAGACTTCCGCGTCTTGGTTGAGCATCTCGATCTTCGACTCGCCGATATGGCTTCCCTTTTAGGGCTTAGAAGAACAGATTCGTCGTGCATCCTGTATAGACGCGCTCATTAGCGGATTGGACCTTATGCCGATATTGTAAACCCCAGATAAAATCAAGTTGGAATCGAAGACGCGCTCATTAGCGGATGAGAAAAGCAGTGGCCGGTGGTCAGTGGCCAGTGACCAGCAAGGGCGAGTCCCGAGTTCGGGGTTCGGAGTTCGGAGTTCGGAGTTCGGAGTTCGGAGTTCGGAGTTCGGAGTTCGGAGTTCGGAGTTCGGAGTGCGGAATGCCGGATCACGCGGTGGTTTACGGGTGAAAACGCGAACAGAATTCTCGTTACGATCGGCATAAACGATTAAGTACTTGCTTGTGTCGCACTGAGAACCGTCAGCGCCAAAGCCGTGGTATCCGAGACTGACCACTGGCCACT
>JAHFUG010000326.1:3604-5265 GCA_023265195.1 Blastocatellia bacterium
CGGGTGAAAACGCGAACAGAATTCTCGTTACGATCGGCATAAACGATTAAGTACTTGCTTGTGTCGCACTGAGAACCGTCAGCGCCAAAGCCGTGGTATCCGAGACTGACCACTGGCCACTGACCACTGGTTTCGACCACTAGTCTGGTAGCCAATGCGCCATCGTCGGTAGTAAGATGCAAAGGCCGAGTGACCGGGTGAGAACCCTTGATCGCCCGCTGCTTGAACGCAAAAGGTTTTGACAATACTGTGATCGCCGACTGGCCATTTCTGGCCACTGATTACTGATTACTCTCGCTATGATAAAGCACATTGTGATTTTTAAGTTCAAACCGGAGGTTAGCGGAGATGAGCGGAGTTCCGCCCTGACTAGTCTTCGCGGGCTTCCCGATAAGATTCCAGTCATTCGCGAGTTCGAGGTGGGCGAGGACGTCGTTCGTTCGCCACGTTCGTGGGACTGCGCGCTGGTCAGCGTGTTCGACGATCTTGAAGCCCTCAATGAGTACCAGGTAAATGAAGATCACGTGGCCGCCGCCCGCCGGTTGCGCGAGTTGTGCGAGTCGGTCGCTTCGGTCGATTTCGAGTTCTAAATTATGGGCGCAAGAAAAAGAAAAGCTAAAATTATCGGGGTGCCGATGGATCTTGGGGCCGGCAGGCGCGGCGTCGATATGGGGCCGTCGGCGATTCGGGTAGCCGGATTAAACCAATCGATCGCGGCCCTCGGTTTCGATGTAAACGACGCCGGCAACGTGCATGTACATCCTCCGGAAGCCATCGTTCAAACCAATTCACGCGCCCGCTTCTTACCTGAAATAGCATCAGCGGCGGAAGAGCTGGCCTCTATGGTCGAGGCCGCGTTGGACGACGGCGCGATACCGGTTGTGCTGGGCGGCGACCACTCCATTGCTATTGGCAGCGTGGCCGGAACATCCTCCTATTTTCGAAAACAAGGCAAGAGAATTGGCATCGTCTGGCTCGACGCCCACCCGGACATCAATACGCCGGAGACTTCTCCATCGGGCAATATTCACGGCATGCCTCTAGCGGCGTTGCTTGGCAGCGGGCCAAAGGAATTGACCCACGTCGCCGGTTTTGCCCCAAAGGTCCTCCCGGAGAACACGGTTGTGATCGGCGCGCGGAGCGTCGATCCGGGCGAACGAGAGTTCGTCAAATCGCATGGCGTCCGCGTGTTCACGATGAGCGAGTTGGATGATCGGGGAATGGGAGAAGTTATCGAGGAGGCCATCGCGATCGCGTCGCGCAACACGGCCGGCTTTGCCGTGACGATGGACATGGACTTTCTCGATCCGTTCTACGCTCCTGGCGTCGGCACTCCCGAGCGCGGCGGCGCTACTTATCGGGAAAGTCATCTCGCCATGGAGAAGCTGTCGGATTCAGGCCGCGTGCTATCAGTCGAAATAACCGAAGTGAATCCACTATATGACACGACCAATCAAACGGGTCAGCTTGCAGTCGAGTTAATACTCTCCGCCCTCGGAAAGAAAATCATGTAGCAAGGGTGTCATTTGTCATTTGTCATTTGTCATTTGTCATTTTCCCGCCCTGACAATCAGCGCTCGTTACCCACGATTGTTATAGACTTCTCTATCTAGGCGAGAAGTGACAGAATCACAAGCGGCAGAGCAAATGACAAATGACAA
>JAHFUG010000326.1:5365-8803 GCA_023265195.1 Blastocatellia bacterium
CAAATGACAAATGACAAATGACAAGAAACTTAGAGTTGGTGTAATCTTTGGCGGCCGATCGGGAGAGCATGAGGTCTCACTTCGGTCCGCCGAGTCGATAATCAACGCGATAGATAAAGACAAATACGACGTCGTTCCGATTGGCGTCACCAAAGAAGGGCGTTGGCTGACGGCGGGCGACGCCACCGCATTGCTGCCGCAGGCGGTCATGGACTCCAAAAGCCAAAGAACCGTCACAATTGTCGGTGACCCGACGAGAAGCGGATTGATGAGGCTTGACGGGTCGGAGCCGCACCTGTCCACCGAACAACTCGACGTCGTGTTTCCAGTACTGCACGGAACCTACGGCGAGGATGGCGCTATTCAAGGACTGCTCGAAATGGCCGGGGTTCCATATGTAGGCTGCGGAGTCCTCGCTTCGGCGGCGGGCATGGACAAGATCGTCATGAAGCGGCTGTTCGAGCAGGCGGGGCTCGCGGTGACCGAGTACGAGTGCTTCTTGCGGTCGGACTGGGAGCGGGAACCGGACGCGGTGATAGCCAGAATCAATCGGGCGCTTGGCCTGCCGGTGTTCGTCAAGCCGGCGAATCTCGGCTCGTCCGTGGGAATAAGCAAAGCGGCCAACAACTCGGAGTTGCGTGACGCCATCAGCGACGCGGCGCGATACGACCGCCGCCTTATCGTCGAGCGGGCCGTCGCCGGGCGTGAGATTGAAGTAAGCGTTCTGGGAAACGACAATCCAATCGCCAGCCTTCCCGGCGAGGTCATCGTTGGACGCGAGTTCTACGATTACGAAGACAAGTACGTCGATGGCGTCTCTCGAACCGAGGTCCCCGCCAACCTGCCAAAAGAAACCATCGAGAGGATTCAGAGAGACGCCATTTGCGCCTTCACTGCTATTGATGGAGCAGGCTTGGCTCGCGTCGACTTCTTTGTCGAGAAGGGCAGTGGACGAGTGATAATAAACGAGATAAACACGATGCCTGGATTCACCGCGATCAGCATGTTCCCAAAGATGTGGGAGGCAAGCGGCGTCTCTTATCGGGAATTGATCGACCGATTGATTAACTTGGCCATCGAGCGCCACGCCGATCGAAGCAGAAACCTGACCAGCTATCAGAAGAAGTAAAACAGTTTCAAGTTTTATGCCTTGAGTATTGAGCGGTCAGGTCGCGGGGATTCAGCATTAACGAGTTCTAGGCTTTTTGGCATGGAACATAAGTATCGGGAGTCGGTGCTCTCTGAGCTTTCAAGGCACGGAATCGCTCCAAATTCGGAAACGCCGCCTGACGTGGTTCACGATTTCGTGAACGATCTCTACCGGTACGAAATTCGGGCCCTTCGAGAAAAGATGCGAAGCGGATTGATTCCGAAGAACCGGTACGCCTCGCGGGTAGAAGAACTGAGAAAGCGGTATCCCGTTCTTTCACTGCCCAAGGACTACTGGACGGTGGTGGATTGAATATCGTCGTAGACGCCGTTCTTTTGAGGAGCGACCCATCCTCTGCCGCAAGGGTTGCTTCTAACGTCGCTGAGAGAGATTCACCGGCTCGGACTTCAGATAGGTCGTCTCTACGAGACTAACCAAACTAGCCAAGGGCGGAGCCCTTGGCGCCGCGTGATCCGGCATTCCGCACTCCGAACTCCGCATTCCGCACTCGGGATATCAAGGGCGGAGCCCTTGGCTAGTTAGTTTCTGTCGCGAAACGCCCGATGTCCGACAAGCCGCAGCTTGTCGGACATGGCCCTCCGTTAGGAGGGCCATGTTTATAGTAAGGATCAGGTAGCATTGGCCCTCCGCTAGGAGGGCCATGTTTATCCATGTGCCAGGGTGACCGCCAAGAGTTGGCTCACTTCCTTGTAACATGGCCCTCCTACGGAGGGCGGGCCGTTCCGCCACGCGTGCTATAAACATGACCCTCCTCTGGAGGGCCGGAATGGAATGGCCAGATTCCAGCGACAAGGCAGCGGCTTGTCGGACATCGGAGCGTTTCGCGACAGAAACTAGTTAGTCTCTGCGGCTCTCTCAGCGATCTCTGCGTCTCTGCGCGGTGAAGTCCTCACTTCACCGGCGGTCCTCATCTCGTGCTGCCGCATAACTCAAAACGGGAAGTCATTTTCTCCTTAACCGAATTCGAGGACTGCGATTACCTGCCGGATTCGTACCGGGCTTGAGCGCCGCGTTCTCATTAGCACCGTCGATTCATCGAGGTAACTGGCTGCCCACATTGAGCCAAACCCAGCCGCCATTGCAGCGCATGGAGCGTTGATCTTTACCTCGGCGATGATCTTGTTAGTCTTGGCGTCAAGGCGTTGAACCGCGCCGGCGCCTTCATTGGAAATCCAAACCGAACCAAATCCGATCTCCAGTCATTCCGGATATCCGGCGACGTGAATCGTAGCGGCAGCGTCCTTTTCAATCGGAATAGGCTCATGCATTCCGGCGATTTGATTCACGGGATAAGGAGCCATCAACAAGAGAATCGCGAACAACTTTAGCATTTCCACGTCTCCCCGATATCATACGTCGAGCACTAAAACGCAGGCTCTGAGCGTAAGCTCGAAGGACGTTAGTTTATTCTTGCGTGAGCATCAGCCGTCTTTGGATTCAACTGCTTCCTTCGGCTGATTAACCGGTCTATTGAGAACCTGTCGTCTTCGTGAGGCAGCATCAAGACAAACAGCAACAAAGCAAGCCGGGGTATCACGTGGGTGTGAAATTGATACAACGGTTCTTTCAATAAGTGACCGAACGTTACTACAGCCAAAACGAATCCCAACAAGATCAGAGCGTCACGCGTGCGCAGGCCGATGATTACCAGGCCGCCTGCTATCAGTTCAACGAACGGGATGACTACTCCGACCGCCCACAGCGACCAAACAGGCAGGAACGTATCGGCGAACGGGAGAAAATATTTGCGCGCGTGTTCGAGGGGCCTGAGTTGAAAGACTTTCCATACTCCAGCCATGAAGAATATGAGCCCAAGGACGAGCCGTGCGAACAAGATCGCCCAGCTCCGATTCGTGTTGTCTGTTTTCATTTTTCCCTCGCGGCGTTTTAGTCGTAACTTCATACCCGCTTGCGAGCGAACTGGCAAGGGGAAGAGGGGAAGGGAAGGGGCGGAGTTCGGAGTTCGGGGTTCGGAGTGGGGAGTTCGGAGTTCGGAGTGGGGAGTTCGGAGTGGGGAGTTCGGAATGCGGAGTTCGGAGTACGGGGTTCGGAGTTCCGAGTACGGAGTCCGGAATGCGGAGTGCGGAGTTCGGAGTTCGAAGTGCGGGAGTTCGGAGTGCGGGGTTCGGAGTTCCGAGTACGGAGTTCGGGGTTCGGAGTTGCGTATCACGCGGTGGTCCTCGGGAGACGCGAACAAAATTCTCGTAACGATCGGCGTAACGACTAATAGGCGGCGGTCACGCTCTAGAAAGAAGACCACCGCCCTC
>JAHFUG010000327.1 GCA_023265195.1 Blastocatellia bacterium
GTTCCTTCGACCCGCGGGCCGGGCGCCACCGAGCTAACGGAATCAGTTCTAGCTGCTAATCGTCTTCAAGAGATTGCTGAAGCGGCCGGCGTGCGACTTCTCGGCCTTGGCCAGCGTCTCAAACCAGTCCGCTATTTCCGCGAAGCCTTCTTCGCGCGCCGCTTTCGCCATACCCGGATACATATCGGTGTACTCGTGGGTCTCGCCGTGAACCGCCGACATCAAGTTGAGAGACGTTTCGCCAAACGGCTTGTCGGTCGCCGGGTCGCCCACTTTCTTGAGGTAATCGAGATGGCCGTGAGCGTGACCGGTCTCGCCCTCCGCCGTATCGCGGAAGTTACCGGCGATCTCGGGGTAGCCCTCGACGTCGGCGATCTTCGCGAAATAGAGATACCGGCGATTCGCCATCGACTCGCCGGCAAACGCATCTTTGAGATTTTGATGTGTCTTCGTTCCTTTAAGTTCAGCCATTCTTTAGTTCCATCCTTTCCAGTTACGTTATTGACCATTCCGGCCACGCTTTGGGCTTGGCCGGTTCTTCTTTGGGCCGGAGCCCGAGCAACCTCGGCAACGTCCCACGATCCGAATATCCAACTCCTCCACTGTAAAGCCTGACACTCTCGGCAGCTTCACCTTGTGCAGTTCCGGCGCCGAGACGTCGGTCAGGCTGCCGCAGACTCGGCAAACCAGATGCTGGTGCCTGCTGAGATTCGCATCGAACCGCCCAGTGCCCTGGGCGGCGCTCACCTTCCGAATCAGGTTCTCCCGTTCGAGAAAATCCAGAGTTCTGTATACGGTTGCTTGTGAGAGCGAGGGGAAACGATCGGCGAGGCGTCTGTATACGGAGTCGGCGCTGGGGTGGCTCAGGCTTTCAGTCAAAGCGCGGTAGACGGCTAATCGTTGCGCCGTGACCCTGATTCCACGCGACCGGCACAGCGCCTCAAAAGCAGAGCATTGCCGGTCAACATCGCCACCATTTCGATCGCAAAACTTATTGCGAGTGATTCTCACCTGGGAATTACTATCATGTAGGAAACGGCTGCGCAAGCGGTTCGTCAAAGTGGCCCCGTCGCAACGGCGCTAACGAACTAATTCGCGAACACGGATAGGAAGTCAATGACGCAGGCACTCGCAGAGGCTGGTCTGCCGTCGGGCAGCGCGGTCCTCATCCATGTCCAACTCGACATAGCTATCGAGTCGCGGTTAGCAATAAGAAGGGTTGGCGGCGCTGGCGCTATCGTTCCGCCATCAAGAGTCGTCTGGGAGGCATGCGAAGATCGCGCACGAGCTTGAACCACGACATCACGCGCAATCCATAATAGCTGAAATCGACTTCCCACCAGAAGAAGCCCTGCTTAACCGAGGCCATATAGTGGTGGTGGTTGTTATGCCAACCCTCTCCGCCGGTGAACAGCGCGATGAACCAGTTGTTGCGGCTGTCATCGGTGGTCGCGTACCGGCGCTTGCCCCACATATGCGCCAACGAATTAACCGAGAACGTGGCGTGGTAGAGTATCACCGTGCTGACGAAGAAGCCCCAGACCAGGCACTGCCATCCGCCGATTAAGAAGCAAAACACCGCGACCATGACGCCGGGAACTATGTGCCACGTATTGAGCCAGCGAAGCTCGGGAAACCTGGCGAAGTCCTTCATTGCGTCCCAATCGGTCGAATCGTACTTACTGCTGAGCACCCAGCCGACGTGTGACCACCAGAATCCGTCCCGCCTTGGCGAATGTACATCGCCATCCTGGTCGGTGTACTTGTGATGGCGGCGGTGATGAGACGCCCACCACAGTGGACCCTTTTGGACCGCGGTGCAGCCCATGAACGCCAGCACGAACTGAAAGAACCGGCTCGTATTGAAACTGCGATGGGAGAAATATCTATGGTAGCCGGCGGTCAGAAAGAACATTCTGATTGCGTACATAGCAACGCAAAGAATAATAGCCTTGAGGCTGACGCCGGTCAGCAGCACCGTGAAACATGTAACGTGCATCAGCGCGAACGGTATGCTTCGAGCTGGATGATATTTTCTCTGTTCCTTGGACTGGGTGACTGATCGTGTGGACGTGGACGGCAACGTGGCGTTCAGATTGGTCATTCGGCTCTCCTAGGAAATAGCGGTCGGAATCTTAACAGATCGCCCGTTGAGCTGGCCACAAAATTTGGTAGGTAGTGGGGACATAGAGTGTTGTTCTTCGGACAAGCTCCGTCCCCGGCCAAAATCGGGGAAAAAGAAATTCCCGCAAAGACGTAAAGATCGGCGCAGAGGCCGCGAAGAAGCCGTCCGAGAAGAATGAGATTCGTCGGGTTTGCTTCGCCGGCGGCTTCTCGTTGCGGCTCCGCCCCGCTGCCGTCTATGCGGCCTTTAGGCGGTTCATAGCATCCGTCTACTCTCTCTTGCAAGGCTGCTTCGCGGCCTTTGCGCCGATCTTTGCGTCTTCGCGAGAAACTCTTCTTTGCCGTCTCTACTTGAAGCGCGCGTCACCGTGAATAGCTTCGGCGGCCTCGCCTTTTTTCGGATCGAGAGCCGGCGAAGCCGCTTCGGTAAGTAGAGCCGCCCAAGCTGCTTCCTCGCGAGAGGGATCGAATAGCTCGGCGAGGCCCCGACACCGCGCTTTGAGATCCGCAAGGAAGCGCGGCTCCGCTTCACAGCGAGACATCAATCGCGAGAGTTGGCGAGTATCGCCCACCTCGAAGTATCCAGGATAGTCATCGCCAATGATCCCGACCGAGCCCGGGATGCGCGAGGCCAACACCGGTAGTCCCGCGGCGATCGCTTCGCCAAGCGCATTAGCGCCGCCCTCTGCTCGAGATGAAATGACAAACAGCGTGCTCCTCGACAACACGCCGTGGACTTGCGCTCTCGGCAATTCTCCAAGCCAGTGATACCGCTGGTTCGACGCCATCTCCCGAAGAGCCCGTTCTCGCTGAGTTCGGTTGATCGCGCCTCCGACGTGGACGACTCGGATCCTCGACGACGCCGGAAGAAGCCTTGCCGCCATCGCGGCGCGAAACGGATCTTTTACCGGCCTCAAACGCCCAATCACGCAAACGTCGAAGCGGCGCGGAGAAACCCGCCTGCCCTTCCTCTTCGATGCGGCCACCGATTGATTCACGATTCGTGTCTTCTTCCGCCACTTCGAGGGCAAGCGGTCAAGCGCCCGCTTCTGGAGCGCGACGATCAGCGTTGCGCAGTCGAGAGATCGTTGAGCCTTCTCATTCCGATCGAGATCGCCGTAGAGATCCGTGCCAGTAAGCGCAACTATCAGTGGGTTGTGCGGATGACGCCGGCGATAGTCGTGGATCGACTTGGCGCTCCGGCGCGCGTGGAGAGCGATCAGCAAATCGGCCGGCTGGCCCGTGTACGTCTGAGCTATGAAGACCCGATGCCCCAGTCCTCTCAGAATTCGCGCCCATCGATTGGCCGTGACTCGATTGCCGTAAAGCGAGCCCGCCGGAGCCGGCGTGATGATTCCAATTCTCATAACCAGTCGAACTCGCCCAGATCGAACCACACTATAGTCGCGTTCACGTCAGTTATGTTGATGATGATAGAACGTAGTGAGTTCCACGGGTAGATCATAGACTGGGAATTGCGAATTAGCCTTGGAACCTCGTACGTCAATCATAGGACAAAAGGCCGACCAAACTATGCTCTCATTCACAATGCGCAGGTTCGGAAGCCCGCCCAAACATCACGGCGATCAGGCGTATAAAAGTTGCGATAGGCGTTTCGAATCATGCTCGAACGCGTGGCCCAGCACCCACCTCGCAAGACCTTATGATCGCCGAACCACGGTTCCGAGTACTCCTTGTAAGGACCAGGCCTGAAGCCCTGATACGGACCGAAAGCGGTCGCCATCCACTCCCACGAATTACCGATCATCTGACGGCAGCCGAATGCGTTGTCGCCTAGCGGCAGCTCATCCACGCTGACGCAACCCATCCATCTCCAATCGAGGTTGGCGCGCGTCGGCGTTGGCTCCGCGTCACCCCAAGGATAGGCCCGCTTATGAGCGGCAACGGCAGAGCCATTGTTAGCTGGTTCGCAACTCGCCGCCATTTCCCACTCCGCCTCGGTAGGCAACCGGCGGCCCGCCCAGCGGCAGTAGGCGCCGGCTTCATACCAGTTGACGTGGATCAGGGCCAGGCGATCTTGCAACCGGACCCACTGATCGAAGTTACGCCGCAGCCAGCGTCCGTTGGCTTCACGACTCCAGTAGACCGGGTGCTCAGCCAGGGCGCTTTGACGCCACAGCCATCCTTCTTCACTCCAAAAGGCGCGGCGGCGGTATCCGCCCGCCTCCACGAATTCGCGGAACTGGCCTTCAGTTACGGCCGTCCTTGAAATCAAGAACGGCGCCACCTCGGCTTCATGAGCGCACTGTTCGTTGTCGAAAACAAAGCCCGAAGCCCCGGTGCTCCCTAACAAAAACTTGCCGCCCGGAACGTGAGCATCCCCATCGATCCGAAGTTCGCCGTGCGTGTTTCGCGAATGGTTCTCGGCGCTTGCGGAAGCGAAACAAGGAGCGCAATAACCAAGCGTCTGGCGGGTATAAGCAATCGCTTCCGCGTGCATCTGCTCGTGAAACAACGAAAGCTGAAGAAAGTAGTTCTGGCCGTAGCCTTCGATCCGCTTGTTCGACGGCGCCAGATTCGATTCGATTACTCGCTCGATCACTCGGCGCATGTACTCGAGTGTGTCGGCGCGGGAGGGCAACGGAAGATCCCACCGGGTGTCGTGATGAACGCGCGCGGAGTCGTAGAGTTCGTCTCCGTTGGATAGCATCGCCTGGTGTTGATGAAAATGACGCAAGCACCAGAATTCCTGGAAGAACGCGATGTGGCCTATTTCCCAGAGCAGCGGGTTTATTATCCGAAGGCGAGGCCCCATCAACCGCGCCTCGTCGAGGTCTTCGACCAAAGCCAACGTTCGGGTTCTGGCCTCGACCAGCGAATCAATAATCTCTGCTGCGCCGCCGCCATTTTCCATACGCCCTATCGTCAAGAACCGTGACCCAATGAACCGTCACCCAAATCCAAGGTTCATAGACTACGTCGCTACGGCGCGACACCGCGATTCCCGTGCTCACAAGAGCAATTGAACCGCGGCTACACCATCAAACCGCGCGACCGAGGCTCCAGAACGAACGAGATGAACCGCGGATGTACACTGAGTTCATAGCGGCGATCGGCTTGAATCAGCCAATCAAATGGCCGCGTCTATCCGTGGTTCTGCTTGCCATCTCATGACGGCTCAACATGCGTATCGGCGGGGCGCGCCGCAACGGATGAGAACCATCACTCTTGGCGCGCTCCGCCTCACGCCAGAGTTGATCGCGGTGTCGGTCACGGCCAGTTCGCAAGCCATATGACGTTGGGAAGCGAATACCTTACCGCATTGGCTAGCTAGCTTTTCATCCGCTGTCACAAACTGACAGCTCTCTCGAATTGTTAACGCGAGATAAAGCGAGTCGTACACCGACCGCCTATGGCTGACAGCGAGACGATACGCATCATCGATAAGGTCGGCCGCCGCGGTCACCTTAATGACGAGCTTGCGAAACTCGTCAACTATCGTCTCGGCGTCGCTAGCCACGAGCCCTTGAAATACATGCTTCTTCCACACAATATTGCCTGCTTCCGCATAGATGAGATCGGGAGCGAGCACGGATATCGCGCCGCCTTGATAGTCGTCCAGAATTCGTCGAGCTTCGACCGAAAGCGGCTCGGGTACAAACCACTTGATCGCAACGCTTGCGTCGACAACCAGTTTCGTGATCACCGCGCTCGATCTTCCCGCAATAGCTCTACGCTATCAGACATCTGACCGTATCGGGCGAAGAGCCTGGCACGCAGGTTGTCTATCCTCTGAACGACATCCTTCCGGCGAGACACGTCGGGTGCGAGTCCCTGCCAATTATCCAGCAGTTCTTCGACCGTGTTCAGGCCGCGGCCGCGCGCCTCCGACTCTAATCGAGCATATAGTTCATCGGATATTGTTAGGTTTTTGCTCATCATTATTTTCCGAGCTCTAGCCGCCCTATTTTAGTTCATTAGCTCCGTATCCGCGAGCGTCCAAACGCTGTGTACGCTGAGTAACAAGCGAGAGTCAACAGAGTCAACTCAACAGCCGCTCTTTGAGAGCTCTCGCGCGAGTGTTAAGATTCACGGTGCTCCGGATCCTCAACGGCTAAGACGAGAAGGTTAGTTTCCTTTTCCGGCTTTACCAATCAAAGAACCGCGCTTTCAATTAATGCATTCGACCAACGAAAAAACTCTAACCGTGATCGGAGGCGGGCTCGCGGGCTCCGAAGCCGCGTGGCAAGCCGCTCAAAGAGGCGTCAGGGTTCGCCTGTTCGAGATGCGCCCGGCTAGGCCGACTCCCGCTCATACCGGTTCCAACCTGGGCGAGATAGTTTGCTCGAATTCGCTTAAGTCCGACGAACCGGGCACGGCTCCCTACCTCCTAAAGGAAGAGCTTCGGCGAGGCGGTTCGCTGCTGATCCGCATCGCGCACCGGAATTCAGTGCCGGCTGGAACCGCTCTCGCGGTGGATCGCGAACGGTTTTCCGAAGAGGTTACCCGGCAAATCAGCGCGCATCCCAACATCGAAGTCGTCCGCGAAGAGGTGACCGCAATTCCAGCCGATGGGGCGGTGGTAATCGCGACCGGACCGCTCACGTCCCCGGCTCTCTCCGAAGAGATCGCGAAGATCACCGGCTCGGACCATCTCTACTTTTACGATGCGATCTCGCCTATCGTCGACGCCGGCACGATCGATCGAGGCAGAACGTTTCGCGCGGCCAGATACGGAAAAGGCGGCGACGATTATTTGAACTGCGCCTTGAACGAAGAAGAGTACGGTGTTTTCTTCGATGCACTATTGTCGGCGGAATCGGTTCCGCTCCATGAATTCGAGAAGACCATGTACTTCGAGGCATGCCTGCCCATCGAGGAGCTTGCACGCCGTGGCCGGGACACGCTTCGGTATGGCCCCATGAAACCGGTGGGTCTTAGAGATCCGCGAACCGGTCTTCAGCCTTTTGCGGCGGTTCAGCTTCGGCAGGAGAACTTGATGGCCGACAGCTACAACCTGGTCGGGTTCCAAAACCATCTGAAGTTCGGCGAACAAAAGAGAGTCCTGAGATTGATCCCGGGACTCGAGCGGGCGGAGTTCATCAAGTTTGGCCAGATTCACCGCAACACGTTCATATGCGCTCCGGCGCTACTCGACGGCGCTCTTCAGATGCGCAGTCTGCCGCGGGTCTTCTTCGCCGGCCAGATTTCAGGCGTGGAGGGTTACATAGAAGCCATCGCAACAGGGTTCATGGCCGGCATTCATGCCGCGGAGTTCGCGAGGGGCCGGGCGCCTCAACCGCCTCCCCGAAACACGGCCATGGGAAGCCTCATCAACTATGTCTCCAAGGCGGAGGTCAAGAACTTTCAGCCAATGAATATTACATTCGCCTTGCTGCCGGCTCTTGACCCGGAATTGAGCCGAACCAATAGAAGAAAAGCTGATAGGCGCAAACTCCAAGTCGAACTGGCGTTGAAATGCTTCGAAGACTGGAAGACCGATTATGTTCGGGTAGAGTATGAATCAACTCAGAATGCCGAAGTTAATAGCTAGTTTCCGCCGCGAACCACTCGATGTCCGGCAAGCGGCCGGCTTGTCGCCGATGACCAAGGAACGCAAGCGCCGGCTTTCTATCAGCTTGCTGACGGTCTGTGGGATTGTGCTTGTCTGTGCCCCTGGACCAGGAACCTCACCTCAGGCGCAATCAACCCCCAAGAACCAGGAGAGCCGCCCGCGAAGGGCCGCTGAGCAACAGGATGAAAAGCCCGTAAAGCTGAGCGCGGATCTCGTCACGGTTCTCACGTCGGTTTCGGATGCGGCGGGTAATCACGTCGACAACCTCACGCTAAAGGATTTCGAAATCTTCGAAGACAACGCGCGTCAGGAGATCGCCGGCGTTTATCGCGAGGATCAGATGCCGCTCAAACTTGTGTTCCTCTTCGACACATCGAGTTCGATCAAACACAGGTTTGATTTCGAACAGCGGGCCGCCGCTCGATTCTTTCGCCAGGTGCTGCGGCCCGGCGACCAGGCGGCGATCATCAGCGTCTCGACGGAGCCGCGGCTGGAGATTCAATTCACTTCGGATGTGAATAAGCTCGTCGATACTCTGGCGCGCCTCGAAGCAAAAGGAGCCACGGCGCTGTACAGCGCAATGATCGAAGCCGCTAAGTACCTGCGGCCCGCCGATGGCCGGCACGTTATGGTCATACTCTCGGACGGCGGCGACACCGCATCGGGATCGAGCCTGGCTCAAGCCCTGGCCGAAGTGCAGAGATCCGACGCCGTGATCTACGGCGTGCACTCAACGGGCGTCGCGCCGTCGGTGAACGTTCAAGATCTGGCGGGCGAGTTCGTAATGAAAGCAGTGAGCGAGGATACGGGCGGGCGCTCATTCTTTCCTCCGATTTATCAAAACCAGAAGGATGAATCTCGAGACCTGGACGACATCTACAAACGAATCGCGGCCGAAGTGCGCGCTCAATACGTGCTGACCTACTATTTTAATGGCGAATTGAAAGACGGCCGCTTTCGCCTGATTCGGGTTGAAACTAAGCGGCCAGGACTATTGGTTCGCGCTCGACATGGCTACTACGGCGCAAAGCCCTAGTCCAGGGTGTAGTGTTCAAGCTCAACCTACAAGGAGCGAGGCCGCCGTAGCTTCCTCGAATCCCACCAACGCAGTTGGTGGAT
>JAHFUG010000054.1 GCA_023265195.1 Blastocatellia bacterium
AATTGCCTCGGCCGCGGCCTGCAACTAACCCGTGAAAAGCCGCCTGTAGTGCTACAAGCAAAATCTCAATCCCTATTATCAATGATTTACGGCCCTCAGGGGTAAACATGGGCTAGTGTGAGTGGCCACTTGATAGGTTCACGGTTGTACCTGTCCACGGAGCGCCGAAGCATCGCCTGAATATTCTGCCGAAGAGCCACCGTCTCGAAGAACTCCGATTCGAACTGGTGGCCGAGCACAACGTACAGCATCTCCGGCTGATTCTTCCGCTCGGCGACCGCCTCCCAATCCTCATCGGTAAAGCCGTACGGTGACCCGATTGGCGACGGAGGAAGCATGACTTCGCGCATGGCGGTTGGGTCAGCAAATATGCTGCGCTCGTCAAGCCTCACATAACCCGAGGGAATGTCTGGTTTCGATTCTTCCGTTAATGCAGGGAGCCGCTGAGCCTCGTATCGACCTCGTGTGGTTATCGACACCGAATTGAAATCATAGGGTGCTGTGCCATACGTCTGGATCCATTCTGCGTCGCCTGAGTCCACGAGCAGCGCCACTGCATCGTTGATTCGTTCCGGACATAGGTTTGAAAGGCTGGCTAGGGCATTGCGGTCGACGTACTCGTTCCGTGGTGCAGCAGTAAGCACTCTGAGAATTGTCGTCGCATCTTGATCAATCTGTGTCATTCCGCCTTTTCTCGATCCGTCCAACATAAAATTATTACAGCCTCGGCATGGACCGTTTGTAATACCCGCGGTTTCTCTTCGCATAATCCAATGGCAATCGCGATTGATTCCTGTTGCTGCGTCTTTTTCTCTTCAAGTCTGTTACGCTCTGCGAGCGCGAGGTCAGGCACGAGTGTTCGCCCACCATGTCCTGCATAAATCACCGCGCCGCCGTTAACTCCAAAGCCCTGGGGTGAACCGAAGTTGGTTCGCTTTGATCAGAGTAGTCAGCACTGCGTGCACACCTCAACACCCAACACGTGGAACGAAAACCACGCGTATTCGCGGCGCATCTTGTCGAGTTGGTGACGAGGCTCGCCCAGTCCGTGAGGCTCTCGCGGGTAGAACACCAACTCAACCGGAACGCCGTTCTTGCGGAGACCCATATACAACTCTTGTGCTTGAGTCGGAGGCACTCTCTGGTCGGCCGCGCCGTGCTGGATGAGCGTTGGCGTCTTTGCGCGCTTGATGAACGCCATAGCGGATCTGCTCCAATAGTTCTCGGTCACGTTCCACGGCTCGCCCCCGAAGTAATCTTCAAGAACCCGTTGCAGGTCGTTGGTCGAATACATCGAGTACATGTTGGTCAGGCCCGCGCCCACCATCACGGCTTTGAAGCGGGTCGTCTGCGTCAGAGTCCACGCCGTCATGTACCCGCCGTAGCTCCAGCCGGACTGCGCCAGTTTGTCGGGGTCGGAGACGCCCTTCGCTATCAGGTAGTTGATTCCCGATTGAATGTCTTGATAATCGGCTCCGCCCCAATCCTTGACGTTAGACATCAGGAACTTTTCGCCGTAGCCGGACGAGCCGCGAATATTCGGATAAAACAGAACCCAGCCGTTCCCCGCCCACACGTGGCCGAAGTTAGCCCACGTCGCTGGAAAACTCTGGGCCCATACTCCTGAAGGTCCGCCGTGTATGCAGGCGATCATCGGATAACGTTTGCCTGGTTGGTAGCCGGCCGGGTAGATAACCAAGCCTTCGATCTCGAGGCCGTCCTTCGCTTTCCACTTGATCACCTCACTCGATCCCAGAGCCATATCACGCACCTGTGGGTTATGATCGGTGAGCTTGAGGGGATCAAGCGGGGAAGAAGTTCGCGCTACGTAAACGTCGCTGGGATGCTGCGTGTCGGACCGAGTAAACGCTATGACCGATCGATCGGAAGAGAACGTCGCGGCGCTCATGACTCCCACGGTCTTCGTCAGTTGGACGGGCTCGCCTCCCGCCGCGGGAACCGCGAACAACTGAGAGGTCGTTCGAACGGATGCATTGAAGAAGATCGTCCGTCCGTCTACTGCCCAAGTGTGATTTCCGGCTTGATAGTCGAACGCAGGTTGGACTTCACGCGGCGAGCCGCCTTGGGCTGACACAACAGCCAGTCTCAACGGCGCGTTCAACCCGCTCTTCGCGTCCCGTGTGAGAAAAGCTATCCACTTCCCATCAGGCGACCAGCGCGGCGCCGAGTCCGGGCCCTCGTTGTCCACAAGCCGGCGAGTCCGGCCGGTGTCGAGATCAACGACGTGGATGTCGGAGAGCGCGCCGTCATCCGCCTTCGGTGTTGGTACGGTAGTGAAGGCTATCTGCTTTCCGTCCGGAGACCACTGGGCGTCGGCGGCCACGAAATCGCCTTTCACCAACGCCGACGCTTTCTTTGATTCAATGTCGATTGTCCATATTCGAGTAAACTTGAAGTTCTTGTCGGCGACCTGCGCGTCGTCTTTCTCTTTCTGCTTCTTCTCTTCTTCGGCGGTCATTTCTTGCTGCGCCACGAAGGCGATGCGGCGGCCGTCAGGCGACCATTGAAACGACTGAACTCCGGACTTCGAGTCAGTGAGCTTTTCGGCTTCGCCTCCGAATGGCGAGATGAGGAAGATCTGCGGCTTCTCTTCGCGGGCCGAAATGAAGGCGATCCGTTTCCCGTCCGGAGACCAGCGCGGTTGCTTGTCGTTCTTCTTGCTCGTGGTTAACCTGATGGGCGTCGCTCTCGCCTTGTCGCTTGAAACCAGCCATACGTCGGCGTCGCCCGCGTTTTCTTTCATATCAACCGAGGTGACGACGTAGGCTATCCACTTCCCGTCTGGGGATATCTGGGGATCACCGACCGCCTTTAACGCGAGAACATCTTCAAAAGTCATTGCGGGCCTTTGCTGCGCCAAGACAACAATCGAAAAGACTGCAATAAACGCGAGGGCGAATGACAGCCGTTTCATTGGGGGGCCTCCTTGATTTGATTTCGGCCCGCGAGCGGGCGAAAGCTTGGTTTCTGAGGCGAAGATCATACGCCCGATGGCCGACCGGAGTCACGCCAAGAGCAAGTCACAGTCAGGCTTTCTGGAGCGCTCGAATCTAAACTGGAAAAGCCGTGCTCCACAGAGCCAAGCTGTTCTGCTATCATCACTCCGCCAATAAAAAGGAAACAGGTGAATGCCTACGTCAGAATTGACCTTAGTAACCGGCGCGACGGGGTTCGTTGGAAGCCATCTTGTTGATCGCCTGATCGAGCGCGGCGCCAACGTTAGGTGTTTGGTCCGCAAGAGCAGCGACCTGCGATACCTTAAGCATCCAAAGATCGACCTGGCCTACGGGGGGCTCGATGATCAGACCGATTGGGACTCGGTGCTCGACGGCGTTAACACCATCTATCACGTCGCGGGGCTCACGTTCGCAAGAAGGGCGCGGGATTACTACACCGTCAATCACAAAGGAACCGAGGCGATCGCCGGAGCCGCCTTGAAACACCGGGACCGAATTCGTAGGTTCGTTCTGATCAGCTCGCTCGCCGCGGTTGGTCCGAGCCGAGACGGCGAGCCAGTGACGGAAGAGACTGAGCCGAATCCGATCACGCCTTACGGCCGCAGCAAGCTGATGGGAGAAGAAGCGGTTTGGGCGGTTCGGGATCTGCTGCCCGTGACCGTCGTGAGGCCGCCCGCCGTCTACGGGCCGCGAGACTACGGCGTCTTCGAGTTCTTCAAGTCGATTTCGCGAGGCGTGTCGCCACAGATCGGACGCTATGAAAAACAGTTGAGCCTGGTTCACGCGCGCGATCTCGCCGACGGGATTATACTGGCGGGCGAAAGCGAGGCTTCCATAGGGCGCGCGTACTTCATCTCCAGCGAGGAGATCTACACGATGGGGGCGGTAGCCGACCGTCTCGCGCACGTGCTGTCGCGCCGCGCAAGGACCGTGACAATACCAAAGGCGGTTGCATACGCCGTCGCGCTGGCGGCTGAAGGCGCAGCTGCATTGCTTGGCAAAACGCCCGTGCTGAATCGAGACAAGGTGACGGATCTGTCTCAGCGAGGTTGGGCGTGCTCGGTAGAGCGGGCCCGGCGCGAACTCGGCTACCGCCAACAAGTGCCTCTTACCGAAGGTCTGAGCGAGACCGCCGAATGGTATAAGAAGCAGGGCTGGCTCTGACTCGGATTTGACAGACTGGCCGTTTCTTTCCACGGTAACGCCGTATGCAACATCAGACGGGCCGCTCCACCAATGACCTATATCGTCTCCGCTAGTGATAGTCATCCCCAAGCCGAAACGGAGATGTTGAGCCCAGCCGCCAAGGTAATCATAGCTTACCTTTTGATCGTAGCGGCGCTCGCAATGATCTTCAGCAGCAGAGTAGAGCGCTGGTGGGTCGTCCTCCTTGCTCACGCAGCCGCGGTATCGTTTCTTCTGTGCTGCGCCAAGATTGCTGGCGTTGCGAGGCGCGGTTCAAAGCGAGGGGCCAACCTCGCTTCGGTCATCAATGGCTGGTATCCAGTCGTGCTCATACCGCTGACATATAAAGAGCTGGAGTATTTGATACCAAGGCTGCATCCGCGGGACTATGACTGGCCGCTCGCGCGGATAGATTACTCGTTGTTTGGAGTTCATCCGACCGTGTGGCTGGAACGGCTGGAGCAGCCGGTCATATCGGAACTGTTGCAGATTGCATACTCCTTATACTACTTCTTACCAGTAGCGCTTGGTTTCGTGCTCTGGCGCTCACGCAGGTTCGAGGCGTTTCATTTCTTCGTCTTCATCCTGGCAGTCGGTTTCTACTTGTCTTATCTCGGTTATGTCATCGTCCCCGCGATCGGGCCTCGCTTCGTGTTGGCCGATCTTCAGTCGGGACCGCTGACCGGCGTTCTTTTTTTTGACTGCGTTCGAAGGACGCTCGATAGCGCGGAAGGCGTCACCCGAGATTGCTTTCCGAGCGGACACACCGAGCTAACGCTCCTGGTGTTGTATTATGCGAAGCGGTTCAGCCGCCCCTTGTTCCTGGCGATGCTGCCGATTGCCCTCGCGATCATCATGGGGACCGTTTATCTGAGGTATCATTACGTGATCGATGTGATAGCGGGCGCATTGCTGGCCATTGTCATCATTGCCGTTGCCAGACCGGTTCACAAGTGGCTGGGCGGAAGAATTTTCGACTCGGAATTTGGCGCAGGCAAGCGTTGACACCGCCGGCAGTCGGCTGTATCTCGGCAACAACAATGAGCCACCAACCCAATCAAGCGCGGCCCTTCGCGCCTCTTTCACTTCTCGCGATGGGCGTACTCGCCGCCGCCACGGCGGGCGAAGCGTTGCTGAGTTCGGAAGGCAAGCTGAATGAATCAATAGTCGTCTGCGCCGGGGCGTTGGCAGTAGCGATTGTGCTCTATTCCATGGACAAGACGAAACCATTCGCACCCGTTCGTTTGGCTGAATGCGTGCTATTGATCTGGTTTGTCTCAACGCCGCTTGCGTCGTTCTACCTCAGGGTTCCGGTTGAGCGGTCCCTGCTGACTTTTGACCGCTTCGCGATGGCGACGGTTAGCGCATTACTGATCCTACACAGGATCAGGCGCCTGAAAAGAGGGTTCGGCGCGGACACGGACAGTCAGGATTCAAGGCCGACAGCCGCCGTAAAAACGGCTCTCAGCGCTGGTTTCAGGGTAACGCCGTTTGAAGCTCTGTGGCTGTTGCTGGCCGCCGTGGCGCTAATCAACGTCGCCCTCAAGTCGCACAATCTCGGCTACAGTTTCAAGACTGTTATCGATGCTTTCGCGCTGCCGCTTGCTGCGTTTCATCTCGCGCGAAACTGTTTCAACTTCGAGCGGCGCGGGCGCGCGATTCTATTAGCGGCGATGGCGCTGTCCTTCTTCCTATTCGGGTGCGGAGCCGTAGAACTGGCCACCGGCTGGAACTTGTTTCCATACAAGGGGTCGCTCTTGCTTCGAGCTGCGGAGGTGAGAGTAAACGGCCCTTTTGCCTCGGATTCGTCGCACGCCATTATCTCCCTCATAATCGGAGTCTTTCTCCTACAAGCTCCTCGAATGCTGCAGGTGCGGTTCGACAAGAGCTCGCGTCTTGTTTACCGTTGCGCTTGCGCCGCCGCGATAGTCTCGTCGTTCTTGCCCCTCTACCGCGTGATCCCCTTCTCGCTTGTCGTCTGCGTGTTGACGCTGGGCGTGCTTAAACGTCCCAAGAACATAGGCCCGCCGGCGTCAGTTCCGCGAGCCTGGAAGCGCTTCAACGCGTGGAGCCTGCCCAGACTGGATATCCGATCGACGGCTCTTTCACTTTCGATCCTGATCGCGGTCGCGGGAGGGATGGCCGTCTTGTCTTCAACCGATTCTCGGTTGTCGAGTCCGGAGAACGCCTTTAGCCGTCTAGCCACTTGGCAAGCGGCCACGAGAATCGCAGCCGATCATCCGTTATTCGGCGTCGGGCTTTCCAACTACTCCGAATATCTCGAGAAAGAGTACGGCGACGAGAACTGGTCGATTGAAGAGGCCCTTGAAACCAGGATAGCGACAACGCCCCATTCAAACGTCCTCTGGATCGCTTCCGAGTTGGGGGTGGCCGGCCTGATCCCCTACCTGCTGGCGAATCTGGCCCTGTTGGGCGATGGCGTCCGCGTCCTTCGGCGCGCGGCGCAGCCACGCGTGCGCGCCGGCGCAGCTTGCTATATCGCTATGATAGCCGCCTATTGGATACCCGGACTGACTCTAACAAGCGGCGCCTATTCCGACCTCAATCTGTATTTCCTGTTCTTGCTTGGCTTGGTCGGCGGTTTCTTGAAGCGCAGCGGCGGCTCTCAGGCGAGCGCCCAATCAGAGCATTCCTCCGAGCAATCCGGTCTCAGGTACAGTCGGCCACAATAGCATCGGTAGACGTGGAGGCTGGCCACGGTTGGCAGCGGGCTGCCGCAACAGCATCGAAGAGCTGCGCAGGATCGAGATGGATTTGCGTGGCTTTTCATAGCGGCCAATCTAATAGCCCCGCATGGTGTTGTCAAATCGACGGTCGGCGCCGGCTGCGTGCTTCTCCGCAAGCGCCCACGGTGATAGAATCCGAATTCGCGAAAATCATCGGATCGCTCTCATAAACCACTATGGACTACAAGGCTAGCACTCTTGAACTCATCGGCAACACGCCTCTCGTCAAGCTCAATAAGCTCTCCCAGGGAATTGACGCATTGGTGTTGGCGAAAATGGAGTCTCTCAATCCCGGGGGCTCCGTCAAAGACAGGATCGGCGTATCGATGATCAACGCCGCCGAGCGGGAAGGACGGCTCAAACCGGGCGGAACCGTCGTTGAGGCCACCAGCGGAAATACTGGGATCGGCCTCGCGCTGGTTTGCGCGGTTCGGGGCTACAAAGCCATTTTTGTAATGACCGACAAGTGCTCGGTCGAGAAGATTCGTTACCTGAAAGCGATGGGCGCAGATGTCGTGGTCGTGCCCGTATCGGCGAAACCGGACTCCCCGGATCATTACGTGAACACCGCCAGACGGATCGCCAAAGAGACCCCTAGCGCACTGCTCGTCTTTCAATACGGAAACCCCGAGAATCCCGAAGCTCATTATCGGACAACGGGCCCGGAGCTATGGGAACAAACGGCGGGGCGAATTACCCATTTTGTGGCCGGACTAGGAACCGGCGGCACGATCAGCGGCGTGGGGCGCTACCTGAAAGAAAAGAACCCCGGCGTCCGAATAATCGGCGCCGATCCGTATGGATCGGTGTTCAAGAGCTTCAAAGAAACAGGCCGGCTGCTCGAGGCGACTCCTTACCTGGTCGAAGGAATTGGCCAGGAAGTTATACCTGAAAATGTCCACATGAAGTACGTCGACGAAATCATAAATGTCACCGACCGCGATGCGTTTCAGACCGCCCGCAGGCTGGCGCGCGAGGAAGGAATCTTCTGTGGCGGGTCGACGGGCACGATCGCGTGGGCTGCGCTCCAGCTTGCGCGCGGGCTAAATAAAGACGCAGTCGTCATATTCATTGTCTGCGACACGGGAGAACGGTATCTCTCCAAGTTTCATTCGGACGAATGGATGAAAGAAAAACGCATGCTCGGCCGAGAGAAGATGACCCTGGGCCTTCTCATACAACTCAAGCCATCCGAAACAACGCCGGCCCTCGTCTCGGTTCTCCCGACGGACATCGTGACTGACGCGCTTCAGTTGATGAACTCGCACGGACTCTCCCAGTTACCTGTCCTCGATCAGAACAATTCCGTCGGAAGCATCCGCGAAGGGCGGCTAATGGCCAAGCTTCTCAAGAACCGCGACCTCCTCCGCGCTCCGGTCTCCGAAGTCATGGAAAAGGGCTTCCCCGTAGTTCAAGAAGACATAGGCGTCGAAACCGCCATGAAGCATCTGAAGGACTCGCCGGCAATTCTGATCGAGGAATACGGGCGTATTGTCGGTATCGTGACACGGTACGACGTGTTGGATGTGCAGCCCTAGCCCCGAGAGCCGAAGTCTTGCCGGACGTGCTCACCAATTGCCGGAAAGCGACCGGAGTCTTAGACACTCCTATGTAACACGAGGAGGATCTTTTCCTTTCTCGCTCTGCGAGCCGCTTGCGCGCGTGTCATCGCGGGAATAGGATTCCAATCTCTTTCTGTATATTTGATTGCGGCGGAGGAACTCCAAAATGAGGACCATTCGAACGGCCCAGTTCTTGGTTATGACGACTGTGGCCGCGCTTCTCTCATCGACAGCGGTGGCCCAGAGCGGTTCAACGCTTGGCAAGGTCTCCTTTCCAACATCAGGCTCGGCAACCTCGCGGGAGCATTTTCTAAGAGGCGTGGCGGCGCTGCATTCCTTCTGGTTTGAAGAAGCCCTGGACGAGTTCCGAGAGTCAACAAAGAGCGATCCAGATTTCATGATGGGTTACTGGGGCGAAGCGATGGCGCTGAACCATCCGCTCTGGTCCGAGCAAGACACTGAAACCGCACGGAAAGTCATCGAGAAGATTCGCGACACGCCAAAGCTTACGGTAAGAGAGCGAGCATATCTCAACGCGGTGAAGGCTCTATACGGAGCAGGCGATAAACTGGCTCGTGACAAGGCCTATTGCTCCGCAATGGAGAATATCCACCACGATTATCCGGACGACCTCGAGGCTGCGGCGTTCTATTCGCTTTCCCTGCTTGGCTCTGTAAGACCGGGCGATCGAGGCTACAGGGTACAGGCTCTTGCGGGCGCAATCGCCTTTGACGTATACGCTAAGAATCCTAACCATCCGGGCGCCGCGCATTATATCATTCACGCCTTTGACGACCCTGAGCACGCGGTCCTGGCGCTGCCAGCCGCACGGCGCTACGCGGAGATCGCTCCGGCTGCGCATCACGCGCGTCACATGCCCTCTCACATCTTTCTCCAACTGGGTATGTGGCCAGAGGCCGCCGCGTCCAACGAGTCCGCGTGGGCTACCTCCGACGCCTGGGTGAAGAGCAAGCATCTTTCACTGAGTTTGCGCGACTATCATAGCTTGCAGTGGCTGCTCTACGTGTATCTTCAGCAAGGCAGATACTCCGAGGCGGAAGGCCTTTTGGGCGTCATGCGGAACACCATGTCCGAGTCGAAAGCCGAAGACCGGCTTCGCCCAAACTACTATGCGAACAATTACGCCAATATGGCGGCGACATTCATCGTGGAGACCCAGCGATGGGATCTGGCGGCCAAGCTCTTCGACACGCCTCCCGCAACAGCCGACAGTGATGCAAAGGACCCGATGATGGGTGAACATGCCGGGCACGCCCAGGCTCCGCCGACAGGCGCGACGACGCGGCGCTCTGATTCCAGCAGGTCGTTGCCAGCTTTCGTTCGAGCGCTGGCCGCAAGCATGCGGGGCGCAACGCCGGCTGCCTCGTCCGACGCGGGGGCGACGCCGGCCCAGAACGTCCACGCACTGGAAGTAGCCGCGGCCTCAGCCGCCGCCAGAAATCAATTTGATGAGGCCGCTGCGTTCATGAAGAAAGCGTGCGCATTGGAGGAGAGCATGCCGCCACCATCCGGCCCTCCGAGTCTGATCAAGCCTTCTCATGAACTCTACGGCGAGATACTGCTCCGAGCGGGCCGCGCAAAAGAGGCCGCGGAACAATTCGATTTCTCTTTGCTTCGGCAACCCAACCGACCCAGATCACTGCTGGGGCGAGCACGCGCGGCTGCCGCCGCGGGCGACCGCGAACGGGCAAGAACCGAATACTCCAAGCTATTGATGCAATGGCGGCAATCCGACAAGGCAGTCCCGGAGTTAAAGGAGGCTAAGGAGTATCTTCTTCGATAGGAGGGAATCTGGACAGGACTTAAGCGCTTGATTTCTACTAGCGCTGGCGCGGGTTTCTTTTTCTCCGTCACTTTGATCTTTGCTGCATCAACAGATCATATATCCTGGATAAATCGGACGCGGATGAAAATCTAATATGGATGGCCCCGCCACGGCTCTTGAAGACTATTCTGACCGGAGCATTTAACTTCTTGGCGAGCTTCGACTCGGCGGCGGATATGTTTGCTTGCTCTTTGACGGCCACTTGGTCACCGGTTCCGGCTCCTCCGCGCTGCCCCGGTTTCCCTTTTTGAACTATACCTTCGACCTCTCTAACCGAGAGCGCGCGAGTAATCACCGTTTCCGCCAGTGAAATTTGGTGTTTGGGTGATTCGATCGCCAGCAAGGCGCGAGCGTGCCCCATTGATAACTGACCTGCTTCAAGCATCTCCTGCACGCGCGGCGGCAGCTTCAACAGCCGAATGGCGTTCGCTACCGAGGTGCGGTCCTTGCCTATCCTGCGCGCGATCTCCTCTTGCGTCAGCTTGAGCGTTTCAACGAGTCTCTTATATGCGTTGGCCTCTTCGATCGGGTTCAACTCCTCTCTCTGCAGGTTCTCTATGAGGGAAACCTCGAGCACGTTTTCGTCCGCGATTTCCTTGATTATGCAGGGTACTCTTTGCAGACCGGCCTGTTTAGCGGCTCGCCATCGCCGTTCGCCCGCCACGATCTGGAATACCTCGCCGCTTCGCCTCACCACGATTGGCTGGATTATTCCATTCGATTTTATCGAGAGCACCAACTCCTTCAGCCTCTCGTCGTCGAACACGTGACGGGGCTGGCTTTCGTTCGGTTCTATCCGCTCGATATCGATTTCTCTCAGATCTTGTTCGAGCGATTCCACCTGATTGAACAGGGCGCTAAGTCCCCTGCCCAACGCCTTTCTTGACATTCTCGATAACCTCCTTTGCAAGTTTCAGATAGCTCTCCGCGCCTTTAGACTTGGTGTCATAGAGAATAACCGGTTTCCCGAAGCTCGGGGCCTCCGCTAAACGGACGTTGCGAGGAATAACGGTGATGAAGACCTGGCTGCCAAGGAAATCTCTTAGATCCGAGACCACCTGGTTAGAAAGATTGGTTCTTTCATCGTACATGGTGAGCAAGAACCCTTCGATCGCCAGCGTTGGGTTGAATGTCCTCCTAACCCGCACCAGCGTATCCCATAATTCGGTCACACCCTCCAGCGCGAAGTATTCGCACTGTATCGGGACAAGCACTGAGTTTGCGGCCGCAAGCGCGTTCAGTGTGAGCATGCCAAGACTGGGCGGGCAATCAACCAATATGTAGTCAAAATCGTTCAACACGCCGACTAGGCGCCGTTTGAGCAGAAACTCTCGCTCGGGTAAGTCGACCATTTCGATCTCGGCAGCCACAAGACTCTTCTCTGAAGGGGCGATTTTCAGGTTTGGAAAGTCCGTATCCAAGAGTATTTCGCTCAACGGGTTTCCCGCGACGAGGGAATGATAAACGCTACGATTGAATTTACCCCTTAAACCAAAACCGCTCGTGCTATTTCCCTGTGGATCCACGTCAACGACGAGCACTCTCATTTCAGCGACCGCAAGACTCGCCGCGAGGTTGATGGCGGTCGTCGTCTTTCCAACTCCACCCTTCTGATTTGCTATCGCGATAACCCTCGCCATTGCGGCGTACAATATCATGATTGGATCGCGTTTCGTAACCTCTCCTTAATGTAATGGAGTACTGCGGAGACTGTGAATGCTTCAAGGCTAAGGAGTCACAGGCGACCGATCCGCCTACAACGTTTCACGTGGAACTCGCCCCAGACTTTCAGGATTTACAAATCGCGAGAAAGAGGTGGGCCGCACAAGCTAGCAGGCAAAGAGGAAAGCTTGTGCGGCCCGACGTGCATCTGTCGTGTGTTTGATTATTGATACAGCAATCGCCGTGCCTGATCCTCCGGACCAGGCGCTTCGACCAAAACAACATATTTATCGCATCTTAACTGGATGGAAATGCGTCCTGGAAGGAGCGATTAACAGTCAACTATCGAATTGACTGACGGCTCCGTTCAATTTGAACTGAATTTTGCTTCTTCAGAGACGGATTGCCTAATCGCGTCGTTTAGCTTGTACCCAACTCCCCATACCGTAAGCACATAGGTCGGCCTCACGGGATTAGGCTCCAGCTTGCTTCTCAGCCGGTTCACATGGGGATCTATATTTCGCTTGTATCCCTCAAATGCGCTGTCCCACACAAAATTCAATAGTTCCTGTCGAGAATACGCCCGCCCGGGCGTAGCCGCCAGAAGCTCCAGAATCCTGAACTCGGTGGGTGTCAACGTGATATCCTTGCCGCTCTCGCTGACAAGACGTTTCTCGAAGTCAATGCGCAGACCACCTATGACAACCAGTTTTGGAGGGGCCTGCGTCTCCCTGCCGCCGAACCCTCTGAGTTGCGCCCGCACTCTCAGCTCAAGCTCCTCCGAGCTAAACGGTTTCGCCACATAGTCATTCCCGCCAGATTCAAAGCCCACCACCTTGTCCTTCAAACTGCTTTTCTCGGTCAACATGATGATCGGAGTTTCTATCCCCCGCTCCCGCAGAATCTGGCAGAGCCTCGGACCCTCAATGCCAGGCATCACAACGTCCAGGATAATCAGATCAGGCTGGTCAGACAGCGCTCTCTTCAGACCCTGTATCCCGTCCGTCGCTTCTATAACCGAGTAGTCCTTCTCCTTTAAATAACGCGCAACGGTAGATCGAACCGATTCGCTGTCGTCAACTATCAATATTCTCGATGGCGCCGATTTCGTCATACCTTTGTAAGAAAAGAGCCAATCGTAGAGCGGCTCTTCCGAGAAAATCAAAGTCAGATAAAAAGCAAAAGCCTCCGCTAGCGAGGAAGTCTCATGGGCATGACGACATATCTGAAGCCGACCGATTCGCTCACCCCAGGCTTCAAGAGAGCCGGGCTCTGGTCGTCCTTCAACTCTATCACCACTGTATCGCTCTGAACCACGTTTAAGAAATCCAGCAAGTAAGCGGCGTTGAAACCAATATGAACTGGATCGCCCTTGTAATCCGCCTGAATCGACTCGTTCGCCTCGCCGACATCCTGCGTTTGGGAGCTCAGGCTCAACGTTCCGTCGCTTAGCTCAAGCCGAATGCCGTGGCTTCGCTCGTCCGCCATTAGAGACACTCTTCTTATCGACTGCGCCAGCGCTTCCCTCGCAAGCGAGACCGCTTTGTCATTTCCCTTCGGCATCACCAGATCATAGTTCGGAAATTGCCCGGACAACGTCCTGGAAATCAGGAGTCTATGCCCAAACTCAAAGAACAAGTGATTCTCGTCCTTGGAAAACCGGACTGGATCCTCCGATACTGACGAAAGCTGCAACAACGTAGTAAGCGCTTTCCTGGGTATTATCACCTTACAATCGCCGCCCTCGTCTCTTTCGATGGCAGCCTCCGCCAGCGCCAGCCGATGTCCATCAGTCGCCACCATCTCCAATTGTTTTGCCGAGGCCGAGAAGAGCGCCCCGCCCAGCGCATACCTCGACTCTTCCTGAGTGATCGCCATCACAGTTCGTTCTATCAACCCGTGCAGCACCTTTCCGTCAACGCTAAACCCGTCCCCAACGGAATGCACACTCGATGGAAAATGCTCCTTCGCCAAGCTGATCATCCTGAAACGAGATGAGCCACAAACCACGGTTACCCAATCGTCCGGGCCCTTCGACACTCTTATTTCAGAATCCGGGAAGCTCCTCACAACATCAAAGAGTTTCTTCGCCTGTAAAACCGCGGAGCCTTGCCGCGCGATATCGGCAGCGCACTTCGTATGAAGCGTCAAATCCAGGTCAGTGGCCACCAACCTGACTTCACTTTCGCCCGACGTTTCCAACAAAACATTCGTCAGTATTGGAATGGTGTTCTTCTTTTCAACCACGCCCTGCAGTAAATTTATCTCTCGAAGCAATGCAGACCTGCTAGCAGAAAATTCCATTGTCGTCCTCTCAGCGGAAGCTACTAGTTTTTCTAACTACATCATATAAGATTAACCTAGTAATAGTAGTAGAGCCTGTGGAAAAGTTGATAACCTAGATTAATGCGTATCAGTCAACAGATATCGGAGAAACTACCTGTGCAAAACGCCTTGGAAAGCCTCGAATCAAGGTTCTTTTTTAAACAGTTCCCCGATTATGCCGCTCATCTCTCAACAGCCTCCTATGAATTTCTTGAGCTCTCCTGTGTCGAGCTGTGGAAAAAGCCAATAAGTCATTTAAGTTCTGCAATTATGTTGTTAACTAACCTGTGGAAAACTATGTCATTCTGGTACATTCCGGCGATCTTATTAACACTATGAAGAACGGTCGTATGGTGCTTTCCGCCGAATTCTCGGCCTATTTCCGGCAGGCTGCACTTGGTTAGAGTCTTGCATAAATACATTGCTACTTGCCTTGGCTCGGCTATGGCTCTCGAGTTGTTTTTAGATTTCAGTTCGGTGACTTTCAGGCCGTAATGTTGCGCTACTGCCTTTTGAATAAGTTCGATCGATACGCCGTCAGTGTCTTCTTCAATGATGTTCTTCAGGACGTCTTGGGCCAAATCTAAACAAACGGGCATCGCCTTCAGCGAAGCGTACGCCAATAAGCGAACTAACGATCCTTCGAGTTCACGTATATTCGATTTGATTTTACTGGCGATGAAGAGAGCTACGTTGTCAGGGAGATCGATCTTTTCAATCTCCGCTTTTCTCTTTAATATCGCGACCTTTGTTTCTAGATCCGGAGGCTGTATATCGGCGATCAGTCCCCATTCGAACCTTGAATGAAGCCTTTCTTCCAAAGTTGGAATTTCCTTTGGCGGACAGTCGCTGGAAATGACGATCTGCTTTTGGGAGTCATATAGAGCGTTGAATGTGTGAAAGAACTCTTCCTGAGTTCTTTCCTTGCCCGCTAAAAACTGAATGTCGTCCATCAACAATACGTCGATGTTTCTATACTTCTCACGGAAGTTGATAGTCTTGTCATACCTTATAGCGTTGATAAGTTCATTCATGAACTTTTCCGAAGATATGTAGGTGAGCCGCATGCTCTTATTCCGAGATTTGAGTGAGTGGCCGATCGCATGCATCAAGTGCGTCTTTCCCAAACCGACGCCGCCGTAGATGTACAGCGGATTGTAGGTCTTCGACGGTGATTGCGAGACCGCCTCGCAGGCGGCGTGCGCAAACTCGTTGCTCTTGCCTACCACAAAGGTATCGAACGTATATTTGACATTCAACTGCAGATCAGACGATTCGAGGGAAAGCGACCTGGCCAGCCCGTGATTCGATGCTTCGCCTTGGACAAGAGCGGTCTCTGTTCTCGAATTATGTACGGACTCCGGCAAGCGCACCGCGGCGGCTGGAGCCGATGCGTCACCGTCCTCGACGAGGAAGCTGATCATGAAACCCTGCAATTGCAGCTCCTCCAGCGACTCCTCTATCACATCGAAATAGTGGCTTCTAATCCAATCACGATAGACTTCCGATGGCACGCGCAGGTATATGTTGGAGCTATCTCTGGACGCCAGCGAGATCGGCTTGAACCAAGTATTGAAGCTTTGGTGATTGACCCTCTTTGATATTGCGGCGAGAATGGAGGAAAGGAGATCTGAACTCATTTTTGCACATGCACATTGTCAATTGGAGAACGAGACTTGCCGACTGGTGTTCAACGCATGTAAAGCACCAAATTGAGAAAGAAAAATTGCTCGCGGACATTATCATAGAAGCTGGGCTATTTCAATAGCGCTGGGATTGCATCCGATGAGGCTAATCAGGGACGGCGCGGTGAGAACCGAGGGACTGGCCGGCGTGATCCTTCGTAGCAGTAGTTTGGCGGATGTCCGCGACGCTCCTACCTTGGCGTTGGGCGCGTTGTTAGGCCATTGGACGCGACGAAGCAGTCTGTTTGAACTGATATTCGCGCCGCCGTATGTTTCAAGCGGTCTTAGGTCCACTCCGGTTACGAGACCTCTTCATAAAACGGCGCCGCGCTTTCTGAGCATACTCACTCTATCCGCTGCGTGTCTTGCCATGACTGCGTGCAAGAGTTCACCCGAACGGCGCGCCGAGGCGGAGAAGAGAATCGCCAACGCATGGACCGATGCTGATTCAGACGGGATTCCCGACGCGGCTCAGATGCGCTCTTTCGAAGACCGCGCCAGCTTTCGACGCTGGTTCGCCGGTATAGCCGAGGCGCAGTTCTACGAGACCAGCGGCGAGTGGAACGAAAACCAGCGAGACTGCGCTGGGCTCGTAAGATTTTCCTTACGGGAAGCATTGCGGACGCATGACCGCCCCTGGTTTCAGCGGATGGGCGATCGCTATGACATGATCGCGCCGGATGTACGTGCGTACGCCCTTGAAACCAACCCATTAGGCGAAAAAATATTCCGAACGCGGGACGGCGTTTTCGCCGAGAGCGATCTAAGAGACGGCACGTTCTCCGAATTCGCCGACGCGAAAACAATCAAGAGTTACAATTGTATTTTCGTGAGCCGCTCCCGCGAGCGCGCCAAGCCTGGAGACTTGATTTTCTTCTTCCAGCCCTGGTCGCGAAACTTTCCCTATCACGTAATGATTTTTTTAGGCCAGGCGCGCGTGGCGCCGGAGGGTCACGCGGACTGGGTCGTCTATCACACGGGATCGCCGCCTGGCGCCGAGGGCGTAGTAAAGAAGGTAAGGCTGGCCGTGCTCGATCATCATCCAGACAAGCGCTGGCGGCCGGTCGAGACAAATGCAAACTATTTAGGTTTCTTTCGGCTCAAGATTCTAAGCGAGGCTCAATGAACGCCTTTCCGCCGGCAAGCTCTCTCTGCATCTTTAGAATGTGGCGATCCACATTCTCGTATGCGGTTCGCACGATGGAGCTTCTATTAGGGCGGACGTATAGTCCCTTCTTATGAGCGCTACAAACTTGCTGATCACAAACCCCACGCCGATTTAGCTCTTTGATCTCTCTCCAACAAACGATTCGGCTTTACATTGATCGGCAATTGGATTATTAACTGCTCAGCCAGAGCCCGGGAGGTCCGGACGTGATCATAACAAGAAGAACTCGCATTCGCCGCCGTCTTATCACGGTTGGAGTTTATGTGGCGGTCGTCGCTGCTTCGTTGACGCTGGCGTCGCTTAGTCTGCATGCGCAGGGCGAATTCGCTTTACAGCCGACCCAGCCGGATGGCGCGGCGGCCCGCGCGGTTAAGCCGTACTTCTCGCTTTCCACGAACAGGACGTACGGATCGTATGACCGGGCTCGCGTATGGGTGAACTATCGCGGAGTGGATCATCTGGACTTTCGTCTTTACCGCGTGAAAGATCCGGTGAAGTTTTTTGAGCAACTCAACGACCCCCACAAAATGGGCGCTAAAGAGAAAGTCGAAGTAGCGTCGTCGTACCAACAAAGGCCGTCCGCGCTGGAGAAGCTGCGCGAGTTCAAGGTCTCGATCTTCACGGCCGTAAAGAACTATTTTCGGCGGCAGCTCCATCACGAATCCCGCGAAGCCTTCAATCAGAAGTTTCGCAAAGAGAGCGAGCGTGTCCCGCTGAACGTGGCCGACTACGCCCGTGTGCCTCTCCTCAATCCCGATCAGATGGTCGGCGCCTGGCGCGAGGCGTTGCCTCCGCTCGAGAACGACTACGATACGCGAATGATCTCGCTCGGCAAGCGCGACCCCGGAGTCTATCTGGTCGAGAGCGTGAACGAAGAACTCCGGGCTTACACCATAGCCATCGTTACGGATCTTTCTCTAGTCACTAAGACGGCGCCAAGCGGAGAGATCGTCGTGTTTGCCGCCGACCGCAAGACGGGCGCGCCCCGCGATGGTGCGAAGATCGAAATAGCGAAGGGAAAGAAAACCCTTGGCAAGGCGGTGACCGATAAGAGCGGAATTGCGAGAACCAAGGTCGAGGTTCCGAAAGACCAGCGCCGTCAAGGAGCGGATGAGGAGGTCGATCCGGAGGCTCCACCGAGCCAGGCAGGAAGGAACAACTTTCTTGTGCTTGCAACGCACCGCGAACACTTCGCCATCTCCGATCTTGATCCGTTTTACTTTGGCGGAAACGAGAGTGAAGGTGAAGGTGAATCCGAAGGCGAAGGAGCCGAGAGCAGTTCCAACGGCATTACTGCCTACATCTATACCGATAGGCCGGTCTATCGCCCGGAGCAGAAAGTCTATTTCAAAGGGATTCTGAGGAGGCTCGGTCCCTCCGGGTACGAAATAGGCTCGCGCGCAATCAAGGTGTCGGTAGAAGACCCGAACGGCGGCAAGGTTCTGGAGAAGGACCTGGCTCTGTCCGCGCGCGGAACCTTCAACGGCGAGGTTAGCGTTTCTTCCAGCGCGCCGCTAGGCAGCTACCGCATCGTAGCCCGCGCCGCGGACGGCGTTGCGAGCAGTTATTTTGAGATCCAGGAATACAAGAAACCCGAATACAAAGTCACGGTCGGCACTCCGAAGAAGTTCGTCAACTCCGGCGAGACCGCCAGGTTCACGATCGAGGCTAAGTACTTTTTCGGCGAGCCGGTCAAAAACGCCGACGTACAGTATTACGTCTACCGTTCGCGCTATTACCAGTGGTGGTGGTACGGCGAAGAGGACGGCGTTGACGCGAGCGACGATCAAAGCTCGGAGGAAACCGGAGACGAGTACGGCTATGGCAACGATTTGGTGAAGGACGGCCAGGGCGCTCTCGACGCAAAAGGCCGGATGCAAGTCGACTTCGAAGTTCCCGCTTCCGACGAAAAGCAGGTGTACGACTACTCATACCGTCTCGAGGCCCAGGTGACGGACTCGGCGCGCCGCACGATCGAGGCGAAGGCGAGTTTCGTCGGTACGCGAAGCAACATTGTCGCATTGGCGAGGACGGATCGGTACGTCTACTACAAGGACGATACCGCGAAGATAAGGGTCAATACCGCCGACTACGAGGGCAAGCCCGTTTCCGCGAAGGTCACGCTCAAATTCATCAAGCGGACCTGGGATCGCATCGAAAAAGAGGACGAGAATCACAAGAAGTACTATCAATATGCTTACCACGAGAGCAATCTCTCGTCGGCCGACGTCACGACAGGCGCCCAGGGCGAAGCGTACTTCGATTATCGTGTGCCGGACGTCGGCCTCATCAACGTGAAAGCTATAGTTCACGAGGGCAAGAAAGACGTTGTCTCGGAGGGCGGATATATCTACGCGGTCGACCGCGGCGAACGGTGGGCCGACTTCGCTACCGAGGATTACAGTTCGATCAAGCTCGTTCCGGACAAGAAGTCGTATCAGCCGGGCGACACCGCTCACGTGCTTGCGATGCTGCCGACGGACAAGGCTCATCTGCTGGTGACGACGGAGTTGTCCGGAGTGATGACCGCGCGAACGCTGGAGGCCCCGGCCAGAGCCGTAATGATAGATGTTCCGATCGAGGGCCGCTTCGCGCCCAATGTGTACCTCTCCGTTAGCTACGTGAAGGACGGCGAGATGATGACCCACGACAAGCTGCTCAACGTGCCGGCGAAGAACAAATTTCTCAACATCGAAATTCTCGCCGATAAGAAACAGTACAAGCCTCGCGAAGCTGCGCGGTACACAGTGCTGGCGCGAAACCCGGACGGGTCGCCAGCCGCAGGAGCGGAGCTGAGCTTTGGACTAGTAGACGAAGCGATATATAGCGTAAGGCCAGATCAGACGCGCGACATTCGAAAGGCGTTCTACGGCCGCAGGTACAATCAGGTCAGAACGAACTTTTCCGTTTCGTTCAGCTTCTCCGGGTATTCGGGCGACAAACAGGTTCGCCTGGCTGCGAATAAGGCCAGCTATCAGCTTGCCGATTTCAAGAACGAGAGTCAGTACGCCGATCCGATTATCCGGAAGGATTTCAAAGACACCGCGTTCTGGCAGCCCGAAGTGGTTACTGGAACCGACGGCAAGGCGTCGCTAAACATAACACTGCCGGACAACCTGACTACCTGGCGCGCGACGGCTCGCGGGGTGACCGCCGACACCAAAGTCGGCTCGGCGATTTCCAAAGTCGTTGCTCGTAAGGATCTAATTCTCAGGCTCGAGGTGCCCCGGTTCCTGACCGAAGGCGATACCGTGACCCTTTCCGCCATAGTCCATAACTACATGGACTCGGACAAGGTGACGAAAATATCAATTGACGCCACGGGCGGGCGGTTGCTCGATCAGCGCGATCACGCGGTAACGATCGCCAGGCAAGGCGAGCATCGAATCGACTGGAGAGTTGCGGCTCCGACTGTCGGCGAAGTCAAGGTGCTGGCGAAGGCGCTCACCGACAAGGAGTCCGACGCAGTCGAGCTGACGTTGCCGGTCGTGCCTCAGGGGTTGAAGCGGACGAAGGGCCAGGCGCTCAACATTTCGGAAGACAGCGCCGAAAAGACCATCTCGCTTGACGCGCCCGCGGACGCCAACGCGGTCGCCCGCGCGCTTCGCATCGAGGCGGCGCCTTCGATCGCGGGGACTCTGTTCGGCGCGCTCGACTACCTTACATCCTATCCATATGGATGCACCGAGCAGACCATGTCCGGATTCCTGCCAAACGTCATCGTCACGCAGGCATTGAAGGAGGTGAAGACGGCTACGATCCGGCCGACGAATGAGCTTGCGAAGAAAGTCGAGCGAGGTTTGGACCGGCTGTATGGGTTCCAGCATTCGGACGGCGGCTGGGGCTGGTGGAAAGATGACAAAACGGATTCGTTCATGACGGCCTATGTGGTCGATGGCCTCACGCTGGCCAAACGAGCGGGATACAACGTCGATGCGGCCCGCCTTGACCGGGGACGCGGCAAGCTCAGGAATTTGCTGGATTGGGGAAAGAGCGAAAGCGGGGCGGCTGACGATCCTGAAACGCGGGTCTATATGATCTACGCGCTACTTGAAAGCGGAGAGAGTAACAGCCGGCATCTGGACGACGTCTTTGCCGCGCGCGGTTCGCTGCAGCCGTACGCCCGTGCGTTGCTGGCGCTCGCGCTCAAGATCCGCAACGATCCCCGAGCCAGAGAGGTCGCCGGCGAAATAGAGAACTCCGCGCGAGTTAACGATCTGGATGCTCATTGGGAATCGCAACGCCATTCTCATTGGGGTTATGTTTATGACGAAAGCACTGAGGCGACCGCGCTCTCGTTGAAAGCCCTTGCCAGGATTACGCCACAGAGCGCTCTTTTGGCGAAGGCGGCCCGCTGGTTGGTGGGAAACCGGGCGCACGGTTATTACTGGGATTCAACCAAGCATACCGCGTTCGCAGTGTATGGCCTGACCGAATACCTGAAGGCGAGCAAGGAGCTTTCGCCCGATTACACGGTCGAGGTCTACCTGAATGGAGAGCAGGTTCTGACGCGCAAGATCGGTGAAATGGAAGCTTCTTCCGGGCAGCCGTTTGTCATCGAGCGGAAGGCCGGGCTGGTTCCCAGCACTAACCAATTGCGAATCGTCAAGCGCGGACGCGGCGTCCTCTATGTTTCAGCGACGCTTGACTACTTTACTCGAGGGGATCAGGTTGCGGCCGAGGGGTCACGGAATCTTACGTTGACCCGCGAGTATATGCGATTGACGGTTACCGAGAAGGACGGCCGAGGGAGTTGGACGGTCTCGCCCCTCGTCGGCGAACTTCGATCCGGTGACCTGATCGTGTGCCGTCTTCGAGTCAAGGGCGCTGCCGCCAGCTACATGATGATCGAGGACCCGATACCCGCGGGCTGCGAGCAGATCGAACGTGTGAGCGGCGTCAATCTCGATTACAGCGAAGGGCGCTGGTCGGATTGGTACAGCTCCCGCGAGTTCCGGGATCAGAGAACGGTCTTCTTTGTGGATCAGTTTCGCGGCGACTCCCAATTTCAGTACGCGATGAAGGTTCAAGTTCCGGGTGATTTCAGAGTAGCGCCGGCTCGAGTCGAGTTGATGTATAACCCGGCGGTTCAGTCGAACACGGCTAATACGCAGATGAAGATCAAGGACTGATCGAGTGATTGCGCGAACGGCACGGATGATGCGGATGGTCTGACGAACGCTGTACGGGGGGCCTCCGTGGCCGCCCCTCTTCGCGCGCCGCCATTTTTTTGAATGAAGCTTTCCTTGAAGTAGTCGCTGCTACACGAGGGAAGGGCACGGAGGCCAGCCCGTACAGGATTGCTTGCCGGGTTCTCGGGACATGTTGTTGGCGCGATTCAAGGCGGCGACACATTGCGGATCAGATTATGGCCATGTTCAAGAACATTATTCGATCGATTTCACGGGCCACGCGAAGGCTCTTTGGGAATTGGCGATTGCTCGTGGCGTTCCTTCTTTTCTACGCGGCGCTGCTTGTGGTCGTCTACTGGTTCATAGCCACCCGAGAAGGAAGCGTAACGCAGTTGCTGTTGACGTTTATTCTTGCCGTGCTGGCGCCGGTGTTGTTTTTCATCATTCAAACGATGGGAGTGAGATACCCGCGCGGCGATGAGAAGGTATGGAAACTGGTGCGCCTATCAGTGAATTCGTTTTGGAAGGTCGCGCTAATGACCGTTCCGATTATCCTGCTAGCCTGGCTGATCATATATCTGCTGGGCAGGCTTGCACCGGAAGCCTCGGTAACGGCTCACGAAGCAATGCGACCGGCGGACCCCGCAAGCAGGTCCGCCGCGCGCGCCGCGGCTCAGTCGATTCAGTGGCGTGAGGTGCTGATACCGGCCACGCGATTCTTGTTGCTGGGATTGGCGCTGCCCCTGATGGCCATCCATCTTTGGATAAGCGTGGCCGCTGATGGCCTCGGGAAAGCGCTGAAGGGAGCTGGAAGGTCTTTGATAACCGCCTTCAGGCCCAGTTCGGTGTTGATCTACGCGATTGGCGCGGTTGTGTTCGCGGTCGCTCCGTGGCTGTTGATCATCACGCGCACTTCGTCAAAGAGTCCTTGGATTGAAGTCGGGCTGCTCGGACTTCGGCTGGCCGCGGCCGGGGCGCTGCTATTGTTTGGATGGCTGTTGACGGTAGGGGCGCTTCGCTTGAACTCACGAGACGAATGAAGGGCTGACTAAGGCAAACACGCACCGGCTCCATCACAGACAATGCCTTTTTCCTGCAATACCAGCCGCGTAATACCGCTCGCTCTTATTCTCTGTGGCGCGGCGCTGACTAATTGTACTAGTCGCAAGCCGGAGAAGGCGGCCCCAGCCCCGACCGCTTCAGCCCCGGCCAGTCCGGACGAGTTCGACCGCCAGCTCGAGCGTGCGGCGGCTGAAGCGCTAACGGGCCAAGAGGGTGCGTGCCTCGTCATGGATCCGCGAACAGGCAGGATTCGCGCCGTTGTCAATCCTCGTCTCGCGTTCGAGCAGGCTTTTCCGCCGGGCTCAACGGTGAAAGCCTTCACCGCCTTGACTGCCTTGAGACTCGGCGTCATCGATGCCGAGTCGCGCACGCAGTGTAAGGAGAAGTTCTCGCGGCTTGGATTCGAAATCGTCTGCTCTCATCCGAAGAGCAAATCACCTTTCAATCTTACCCAAGCGATCGCTTATTCGTGCAACTACTTTTTCGCGACGGTGGGAGAGCGCTTGAGTGAGGACGCATTCAATTCGACGCTGGCGTCATTCGGCTTCGGAGAACGCACTGGCGTGAACGCCGCCGGGGAATCGACCGGAACGCTCAAGCGAGGCGTGATGACGGTCAAGGATCCGCTCGGCGAAGGGGATCACCTGGTCGTAACGCCGCTGCAGTTGATAGCCGGGTATTCGGCTCTCGTGAACGGCGGCCGTTTGTTCAAGCCTCGCATAGCCGGTTCCGCCGGATTCAACGGGGAGAAAAAAGCGGAGATTAACATAACCGACTCTCAACGCGCCGTGATTCTCGAGGGGATGAGGGGCGCGGTTCGATATGGCACAGCCGCGCGCGCGAAACTGGACACGCTTCCGATCTATACGTTTGGCAAGACTGGAACGTCCACCTCGAGCAACGGATTCCGACCCAACGGCTGGTTTGTTGGATTCGCCGTCGCCCCGGCGGCGGGCATTGACCCTGAGCCCGAAGCGGTTAGTCTCGCCGTGCTCGTGTTCTTGAAGAACGCGCGTGGATCAGACAGCGCCGAGGCGTCTCGCCACGTGTTTGAAGAGTACGCGAAGCAAGTGGTGGGAGTTCAGGATACAGGATTCAGGATTCAGGATTCAGGATTGAGGATTCAGGATACAGGATTCAGGAGTGAGGATACAGGATTCAGGATTCAGGATACAGGATTCAGGAGTGAGGATACAGGATTCAGGAATAAGGATACAGGATTCAGGAGTGAGGATTCAGGATTCAGGAATAAGGATACAGGATTCGGGATACAGGATTCAGGATTCAGGATTCAGGATTCAGGATTCAGAAGTGAGGATACAGGATTCAGGAGTGAGGATTCAGGATTCAGGATACGGTGGGCTCGACAATCAATCATCAATCA